>LRTP01000653.1 GCA_001550305.1 Streptomyces diastatochromogenes | reverse complement strand
CTGCCGGGGGCGGCGCGCCTTCCGCCATCGGGTGGTAGCCCCGGCGCCGCTGCCGAGCGGCCTCGGACCCGTCCCAGACGTCGGTGACCCGTCGGGCGCGGCTCTCCGCCCGCGGCTCCTGACCGGTGCCGGGGGTCTCCACCCCGCTACCGGGGGCCTCCACCCCACTGCCGGCGGCCCTTTCGCTGCCGCACCCCGCGACGGCACCGGCACCGGCGCCCAGGAGGGCGAGGGTGACGAGCAGACGGGCGAGGCGGGTGGTCTTGGACCGCATGGGTCTCCCGAGGGCCGGCGCTGACGAACGGAAGGCGAGAGGTGGGGCGCGAAGCTCGTGCCAGGCCTGTGACGCCCCGGCCCCGGGGCACGTTCGGCCCGCGTTCGTTTTCGCGATGCTCGGTGCCGCATCGTGACTCGTCGGCTTTCCGGCCCGACCACGGCCGTGAGGTCAGGCGCGGGTCCGGAGGTAGCCGCGCCAGCCGCCGTACTCCGTGATGTCCTCGGCGCCTTCGAGCGCCGCGGGCTCGCACAGGAAGCCGGGCACGTGAGTGCCGTCGGCGAGTTCGACGCGGCCCAGTGCCATCGGTCGCGGCAGGTCGCCGAGCAGCCGGCCGAGGCCCGCCGCGGGCAGTCGCCACACCTCGGCCTCGATGCGGGCTCCGGCGCTCTCGCCCACGTGGACCAGGCCCGGCTTGGGCGGGGTGGTGGACAGTGCGTGCAGACGGTAGGCGGGTGCCGTCGTGGTCGTACGTTCCCACTCCGCGCCCAGGGACACGAGCTGGGGGTTCAGCGGCTGGCCGGACAGGTGGGCGCCGACCACCGCGATCCGCAGGCCCGGCTGGAGCAGCGCGGCGATCCGGGCGAGGCGTTCGTCGGTGAACGCCGGGCCGATCAGCATCACGCCGAAGGGCAGAGCGGCGGGCGTGAGACCGGCCGGGACGGCGACCGCCGCCAGGTCGAAGAGGTTCGTGGAGTTGGTGAAGCGGCCCAGCCGGGCGTTGGCGCCGAGCGGGTCGGCGGCGACCTCCGCGAGCGTGGGGTGGCCGGGCGCGGTCGGCAGCAACAGGGCGTCCGCGTCGCCGAGTTCGGCGAGGGCCCGGGTGCGCAGCGCCGCCAGCCGGTCCTGGTCGGCGAAGAGCTGGTGGGCGGGGATGTCCCGGGCGCGGGTGATGATCCCGGCGACGGTCGGGTCGAGACCCGCACCCCCCTCGCTGATCAACTTGTCGACAAAACTCCCCACCGCGGTATAGCGCTCGGCGACGAACGCGCCCTCGTAGAGCATCGCCGCCGCCTCGGTGAACGGGGTGAGGTCGAGCGTGCGCACCTCGGCCCCGGCGGCGACGAGCTGCTCCACGGCGGCCTCGTACGCCTGCGCCCAGCCCTCGTCGAGTTCGCCGAGCTGTGCCGTCGGGGGGACGGCGACGCGCCAGGGGCCGGGGGCCCGCTGGGGGAGTGCGGGGAGTTCGCGTCCGGAGGGGGACGCCAGGTATGAGAGGGCCTGCTCGGCCTCCGGGAGCGTACGGGCGAAGACGGTCACGCAGTCGAGCGAGGCGCAGGCCGGAACGACACCTGTGGCCGGGACCAGACCGCGGGTGGGCTTGAGGCCGACGATGCCGTTGAAGGCGGCGGGGACGCGTCCGGAGCCGGCCGTGTCGGTGCCGAGGGCGAGGTCGACGATGCCGAGGGCCACGGCCACGGCCGATCCCGAGCTGGAGCCGCCGCTGATCCTGGCCGGGTCCAGGGCGCCTCGTACGGCGCCGTGCGGGGAGCGGGTGCCGACCAGGCCGGTGGCGAACTGGTCGAGGTTCGTGGTGCCGAGGACGAGTGCGCCGGCGGTGCGGAGGCGGGCGACCGCGGGGGCGTCGCCCTCCGGGGTGTACGCGTAGGCCGGGCAGCCTGCGGTGGTCTTCAGGCCGGCCACGTCGATGTTGCCCTTCGCGGCGAGGAGCTTGCCGGCGAGGGGGAGGTGTTCGCCTGCGGCGAGGCGGGCGTCGATGGCCTGGGCTTCTTTCTCGACCTCTGCCTGGGGGCGGAGGTCGATCCAGATCTCGGGGCGGTCGACCGCCTCGATGCGGGCGTAGGCCAGGCGGACTCGGGTCAGGACGGACATGGGTTGCTCCTGGTTCTTCGGGTGCGGGCCGGTGGGTGGTCCGTGCCCACCCGTTCCGCCATGGGGGTCCCCCTGTTCGAGCGAAGCCGAGAACTTGGGGGAGGAACGCCTGCCCACAGACCACGGCGGGTGTCGGGGCGGCCGTTGGAATCGCCTGCGTGTGACGCCTGCCCGCAGGCCGTGGCGGGGTGTCGGGGCGGCCGTTGGAATTGCCTGGGTGTGGCGTCTGCTCGCAGGCCGCGCGCGGGCTGTCAGGTGGCGGGTGCCAGGACGATCAGTGCTGTGCCCGCTTCCACCTGGGCGCCGGGCTTGGTGAGGACTTGTTGGACCACTCCGTCCATCGGGGCGGGCACCCTGGACTCCATCTTCATCGCCTCCAGCGCCAGCAGGGGCTGGCCGGTCGTCACCCGGTCGCCCGGCCTGACGTTCAGTTGCCACACGGAGGCCGCGAACTCGGCCTCGATCAGACGGCCGCCCGCGGGGACGGTCACCTCGGCGGTGGGCGCCGCGGGTGCGGACACGGCGTCCGCGCGGTCGAACTCGCCCGCCGCCTCCCAGGCGTCCCGCTCGGCGGAGAACGCGGCGCCCTGCCTGGCCCGGAACTCCGCGATGGACATGGAGTGGGTGGCGAGGAAGGCCTCGTACTCGGCGAGCGAGAAGACACCCTCCTCGATCCGGGGCACGAAACGGCCCGAGATGATGTCGGCGCGCAGGTCGAGGAGTTCGTCGGGCTCGACGGCGTACCACTTGATGCGGTCGAAGAAGCGCAGCAGCCAGGGTGAGCCCGGCTCGAACGCGCCGCGCTGCTGCCACCCCGACCACACCTGGGTCGTACGCCCGACGAACTGGTAGCCGCCGGGGCCCTCCATGCCGTAGACGCAGAGGTAGGCGCCGCCGATGCCGACCGAGTTCTCGGCGGTCCAGGTGCGCGCCGGGTTGTACTTGGTGGTCACCAGGCGGTGGCGCGGGTCCAGCGGGGTGGCCACCGGTGCGCCGAGGTACACGTCGCCCAGGCCCAGGACGAGGTACTCCGCGTCGAACACCGTGCGGTACACGTCGTCCACCGAGTCCAGGCCGTTCACGCGGCGGATGAACTCGATGTTCCACGGGCACCAGGGCGCGTCGTCGCGGACGCCCGCCATGTAGCGGGCGATCGCCTCGCGGGTCGCGGGGTCGTCCCAGGAGAGGGGGAGGTGCACCGTGCGGGAGGGGACGACCAGCTGGTCGCTCGGCGGGAGTGTGCGGGCTATCTCCCGTACCGCGGTGAGGAGTTCGTGCTGCGGAAGCCTGCCGGGGTCCGTCTGGATCTGCAGGGAGCGGATGCCGGGGGTCAGGTCCGTGACGCCGTCGAGCGCGGCCTCGGCCACGGATTCCATCAGCGCGTGGACCCGCATGCGCAGCGCCAGGTCCAGTTGCATGGGCCCGAATTCGACCAGCAGGTTGTCGTCTCCGCTGCGGCGGTACGTCACGTCGCCGTCCCGCGCGAGCACCCCGCCGTCGACGATCGCGGGCCGCTGCGAGCCGTCGTCGGCCAGCGGTGCGAAGCGCACGGTGTCACCGGGGCGGAACTGGCCGAGCTTCCAGCGTTCGGTGCTGACGACCGTCGCCGGGCAGACGAAGCCGCCGAGCGAGGGGCCGTCCGGGCCGAGCAGCACCGGCATGTCGCCGGTGTAGTCGACGGCGCCCACCGAGTACGGCGTGTCGTGGATGTTGGACGGGTGCAGGCCCGCCTCGCCGCCGTCGGTGCGCGCCCAGCGGGGCTTCGGGCCGATCAGCCGTACACCCGTGCGCGCCGAGTTGAAGTGGACCTTCCAGTCGGCGGCGTAGAAGTCGTGGATGTCGTCCTCGGTGAAGAACTCCGGTGCGGCGTGCGGGCCTTCGAGCGCGCCGACCCGCCAGGTGGAGGAGAACCCGGGGCGGTCGCCGACCGGAACCGGCGCTCCGTGATCCGTCGCCGAGCCGCCGTGCAGTACGTCGCCCGTGCGCAGGGCGCGGCCTCCATGCCCGCCGAATCGGCCCAGCGTGAACGTGGACGCGCTGCCGAGGAACGCCGGTACGTCCAGGCCCCCGCCCGCGAAGAGCACATAGGTGCGCAGGCCGTGTTCGGTGGGGGAGCCGACCTCCAGCAGGGCCCCCGCCGGTACCGTCACCGGTTCCCACTGCGCGACCGCCGCGCCGTCCACGGTGACCCGCGCCGGTGCGCCCGTGACGCACACCGTCGTGGCATGGGTGAAGCGCAGGGTCGGCCCCTGGAGGGTGCACTCCAGACCGGGTGCCCCCTCGTGGTTGCCGAGGGCGCGGTTGCCGAGCCGGAAGGAGAGGTCGTCCATCGGGCCGCACGGGGGCACGCCCACCTGCCAGTAGCCGGTGCGGCCCGGCCAGTCCTGGACCGTGGTGAGGGTCCCGCCGGAGACGACCTCGACGCGCTGCGTGGGATCGCCGACTTCGGCCAGCGTCGCCGTCGAGTGCGTCGCCCGCCGGAAGGACGGTTCGGCTAGCGCGGCCCGCACCAGCCCCAGGTTCGTCTCGATACCGTCCACCCGGGTCCTGGCCAGCGCCTCGTCGAGGCGTTCCAGCGCGTGCGCCCGGTCCGGGCCGTACGCGATGACCTTCGCGAGCATCGGGTCGTACGACGTGGTCACCTCGGTGCCCGTCTCCACCCAGCCGTCCACGCGGACGCCGCCGGGGAACTCGACCCGCGTCAGCAGGCCCGCGCTCGGCCGGTGGTCGCGCGAGGGGTCCTCGGCGTACACCCGGGCCTCGACGGCGTGACCACGCGGCGCCCCCGGATCGCGTACGACGTCCGACTCCCCGCGCGCGAGCCGCAGCATCCAGGCGACGAGGTCGACGCCGTAGATCTCCTCGGTGACCGGATGCTCCACCTGGAGGCGGGTGTTGACCTCCAGGAAGTAGGCCTCCTCGCGGGCGGCGTCGTAGACGAACTCGACGGTTCCGGCCGAGCGGTATCCGACAGCGGCGCACAAGTCCCGTGCCGCGTCGGCGAGCTGGGTGCGGACGGCGGACGGCAGGCCCGGTGCCGGAGCCTCCTCCAGCACCTTCTGGTTGCGGCGCTGGAGCGAGCAGTCCCGGTCCCCGAAGGTGACGACCCGGCCCCGGCCGTCGCCGAAGACCTGTACCTCGACATGGCGGGCGTGCTCCACCAGCCGCTCCAGGAAGACCCCGGCGGAGGCGAAGGAGGCGGCGGCGACGCGCTGTACCCGCTCCCATGCCCCGGTCAGTTCATCGGCGGAGCGACATGCCGACATACCGATGCCGCCGCCACCGCCGGTGGCCTTCAGCATGACGGGATAGCCGATGCGGGCGGCCGCCTCCAGAGCCTCGGTGAGACCGGGGAGAAGTCCCGTGCCCGGCGCCAACGGCACCCCGGCCGCCTCCGCCGCCGCCCGCGCCGTGTGCTTCGCCCCGAACAGCTCCAGCTGCTCCGGCGTCGGACCCACGAACACGATCCCGGCGTCCTCGCAGCGCCGTGCGAAGGCCGCGTCCTCGGACAGGAAGCCGTACCCGGGGTGGATCGCCCCGGCCCCGGTGTCCTTGGCCGCCTTCAGGACGAGGTCGGCGTCGAGATAGGACTCCTTCGCGGGCGCGGGCCCCAGCCGTACCGCCTCGTCGGCGAGCCGGACGTGGGGTGCGGAGCGGTCGGCGTCGGAGTACACGGCGACCGTGCGCAGGCCGAGTTCACGGGCGGTGCGGATGATCCGTACCGCGATCTCGCCGCGGTTGGCGACCAGCAGGGTGTCGAAGGTCATCCCGTCGCCCCGCTCGCCTCGATGGTCATCTCCACCGCGGTCGGCTCGAAGCCGTTGCAGGGGTTGTTGATCTGGGGGCAGTTGGAGACCAGCACGAGGACGTCGCACTCGGCGCGCAGGGTCAGCGTGAGCCCCGGGGCCGAGATGCCGTCGACGATGCCGAGGGTGCCGTCCTTCTCGACCGGCACGTTCATGTACCAGTTGATGTTCGAGACGAGATCGCGCTTGCCGAGGCCGTACTTGGCGCCCTCCGCGAGGAAGTTGTCCACGCAGGCGTGCTGGGACCAGGTGTGGTGGCCGTAGCGCAGGGTGTTCGACTCCTTGGAGCAGGCGCCGCCGACCGTGTCGTGCCGGCCGACCTCGTCCGCGACCACGGTCATCAGCGGGGTGTGCTCGTTGGACATCAGCACGCTGCCGGTGGTGAGGAAGAGGTTGCCCTGCGCGTGGATCGTGTCGGGCGCGCTGTAGCGGACGGTCGTGTCGTGGGCGTCGTACACCAGGAAGTCGACGGCCTGGTTGCCGTGCAGGTCGGTGACGGTGAGCGTCTCTGCGGTGCGGACGACGGCGGACCAGGCGGCCCGGGCCAAAACCACGGTCTTCATGCGATCCCCCTCGCGGCAAGGAACTCGGCGGTGTTCAGGAAGGCGCGGCGGCCCTCGGGTGTGGCCTCCCACAGCGGGTCGCCGGGCGCGGTCGCGGCCGCGCGCCAGGCGAGGACCTCCAGGGGAGTGCTGACGTACTCCGTACGGGGATCCGCGGGGTGCGGCACGTTCGCGAGCAGCACGGTCACGTCCTGTTCGGCGCGGAGCGTCACGCTGCCGCCGGGGCCCGCCGAGCCGGTGAAGTCCAGCGAGCCGTCGTCACGGACCTCCACTCCCTGGAAGAAGGAGAGCGAGGGGGGCAGGTCGCGGGGTTCGAGGCCGTTCTTGGCGGCGGCCAGCTTGAACAGTTCGCGGCCGGCGGGGGAGGCGGACTGCGGGGTTCCGTCGCCGTAGCGCTGGGTGTTGCGTACGAGGGTGGAGGTGCCGCAGAGCGTGTCGTGGCGGCCGGAGGTGTCGGCGACCAGGGAGGCGAGGACGCGGCCCTGGTCGGAGAGGAGCAGCTGCCCCTCGCCGAGGTAGGCGTTCCACTGGACCTTGACCGTGTCCGCCACGTTCAGGCGTTCCCAGGGGCGGTCGGCGGCGTACAGGAGCAGGTGTGCGCAGGCGTCGCCCCTGAGGTCGGTGAGCCTGAGTTCCGTGCCGCGGGCCAGCACCTTGTGTGTGTAGTTGCCGGCCGCCACCGTCTCCGCCCACACCAGGTGGCCCGCCTCGCAGGGCGGCGCGGGCCAGGCGCCCGCCGGGACGACGGGCATGGCCTCCGTGCGGGAGCCCTCTTGCGCCCGGGCGTGGGCACGGGCTCCGTAAGTGGTCGCTGTCGCCATCGCGAGTCCTCCGGCTCCTGGGTGGTTTCTGTCGCTCGACAGAAATTAGGGGCGGGGAGGGTCGGGGCCGTGTCCCGAGTGTTGCCGGACGGTTACCGACCCCTCACGGGGCGCTCCGCGGGATTGGCGGTACGGGGCGCTCCGCGGGTTCGAGGGTGCGGGTTGGGTGCGCGGTTCCTCGCGCCCCTGGTGGGTGGGGTGTGCTGTCGGTTTGGAGCTGCGGGTCGTGTGGGGCTGGGCGCGCAGTTCCCCGCGCCCCTGGTTGTTGAGGTGTGCTGTGGGTTTGGAGTTGCGGGTTGTGTGTGGCTGCATGCGCGGTTCCCTGCGTCCCTGGTGGGTGGGCGCGCCGTTCCTTGTCCTGCTCGGGTCCGGTGTCGTGTGCGAGGATCGAACGCATGGGAAGTGGTGGTGGGCGACGGGTCGGGCGGCCCCGGGCTGCGCAGCGGCCGGACAGCGGGCTGTCGCCGCGGGACGAACTGCTCGACGCCGCCGCCGAGTTGTTCACGACGCGCGGGTACGCCGCGACGACCACCCGTGCCGTCGCCGAGCGGGCCGGCATGCGCCAGGCGTCGATGTACCACTACGTCTCCGGCAAGGAGGAGCTGCTCGCCGAGCTCCTGGAGTCGACCGTCACGCCCTCGCTCGCCTTCGCCCGGGAGCTCCTCGCCGACGACGCGACCCCGCCCGAGAACCGGCTGTGGGAGCTGTGCCGCACCGACGTGGAGCTGCTCTGCGGCGGCCCGCACAACCTGGGCGGGCTGTATCTGCTGCCCGAGGTGCGCGCCGAGCGCTTCGCCGGCTTCCATGCCGTACGGGCCGAGTTGAAGGACACCTACCGGCAGTTGCTGGCCGCGACCACGGCAGGTGGCGCGCTCGTCAAGAGTGAACTCGACCTGCGGACGGATCTGCTGTTCGGTCTCATCGAAGGGGTGATCCTCGTGCACCGGTCCGACCCCGAGCGGCCCGTGTCCGCCTTCGCCGAAGCGACCGCCGACGCGGCGCTGCGGATCGCCGGAATCTGACGTACCGCCCTGTGGAGGTACGGATTTCGCATGCCCGTACGCCGCTACTCATCGTGTGCGAACGAAGCCTGAGCGTGCAAACGGCCGAGAGTACTCCTGCCGCGCGGGCGATTTCAGGCGGTTGCTGAATATGACACGGCGATGATCCGGTCGGACTAAGCTCGCCCGCAGCGCACCGAGTTGAGATGTAATCGTGCGCTTGTTCCCAAAAGTTCCGAAGATGCGGTTTGACCACGCAGTTTCCCCACGAACTCCCCCCAACCCCAGCCGATTTGTCTCAGAGGGCATACATGGTGAGTGTTCAATCGCCTCCCGGTGGCCGTGAACTTCCCTACGCGCGCGTGCTGTTGCCGCCGGCCATACTGATGGCCGCGGTGACCGGGGCCGCCGTCGCCTTGGTGACGGGCCCGGCCCGGGCCGCCGTCGGCTGGTGTGGCGGCATCGCGACGCTGCTGGTGATCGCGGTCGCCGCCGAAGCCGTACGCCGTGGCCGCGTCATCCGTGCCGTGCGCGCCGAACTGGCCCGCCGTACCGCGTACCTGGAACAGCGCATCGCCGCCCACGACCAGGACATCGTGCGCTTCCACCACGAAGTCCTGCCCGCCGCGATCCGGCGCATGAACCGCGGCATGAACCCCGACTCCGTGGCGCACCGCTTCGGCGTCGACGACCCCAGCCTGCCGCAGATCTCCGAGGTGGAACGGGACCTGTTGGGCACCGTCCTCCAGTTGCTGGACACCGAGAAGCTGTTGCTCGACTCCTCGCACCGCTCCTTCGTCAACATCGCCCGCCGCGTCCAGGCGATCGTCCACCAGCAGAACAAGGAACTCCGCGAGATGGAGGAGGACCACGGGCGTAACCCCGAGGTCTTCGACGACCTGCTCCGCATCGACCACGGCACCGCGCTGATCGGCCGCCTCGCCGACTCCATCGCGGTGCTCGGCGGCGGCCGCCCGGGCCGCAACTGGCCCAAGCCCGTGCCGTTGTTCAGCGTGATGCGCGGCGCGATGTCCCGGATCCTCGAGTACCGCCGCATCGAGCTGCACTCGATCGCCGACGTCAACGTCAACGGCATCCACGTCGAACCGGTCATCCACGCGGTCGCCGAACTCCTCGACAACGCGACGCGCTATTCGCCGCCGAACAGCAAGGTGCACCTGACCGCCCTCAAGGTGCAGACCGGTGTCGCCATCGAGATCGAGGACTCCGGCGTCAGCTTCAGCGACGAGGCCCGCGGCAAGATGGAGGAACTGCTCCGGCAGGCCGCGGCCGGCACCGACCTCCAGGTTCTCGGCGAGGCCCCGCGGCTCGGCATCTCCGTCGTCGGCCGGCTCTCGAAGATGTACGACATGGCGATCGCGCTCCGCCAGTCCGCGTACGGCGGTGTCCGCGCGGTCGTCGTGGTGCCGAGCAACATGCTCACCAAGGACCCCGCGGCCTCCCTAGCCCACGGCATCGGCGCGAACTCCACCGCGACCATGGACACCGACGGGGTCGAGGGGCCCAACCGCAAGCCGAAGAAGCGCCGTCCGACCACCGGACCCCGCCTCCCCGAGCAGGACGACGGGTCCAGGGACGACGACGCCCCCCTGGTCACCGAGTGGACGCCCAACGGCCTGCCGCAGCGGCGCAGCCGGGTCAAGATCCCGCTCAGGGAGCGGTACGCGGAGGCCGCCCGGATCGCCGCCGAGGAAGAGGCGGCGGCCGCTGCCTCTTCCTCGGCGCCCTCCTGGGGCACCGCGCCCGCCGCCCCGAAGCAGGAGCAGGAGAAGAAGGAGAAGGAGAAGCCGCCGGGGCATTGGGTCGAGGCGTTCTGGGAGGGCCTCAAGCGTGACCCGGACCCCAACGCGTTCACCAGCAAGAACCAGCCGGCCGCGGAGGCCGACGACGAGGGGGACCTCAAGTGATCCATCAGCGGGACAACTTCGACTGGATGCTCAGGGATCTCGCTGACGGTGTACCGGGCATCCAGCAGATCGTGGTGCTCTCCGCCGACGGACTGCGCATCGCACGCTACGGCGGCAACCCGGACGCCGCCGACCGCGTCGCCGCGGCCTGCGCGGGCCTGCAGAGCCTGGCCGCGGCGGTCGCGAGCGAGGTTCCCAGCAGCGACGGCACGATGAAGATGGTCCTCATCGAGATCGACGGAGGCTACTTCTATCTGATGTCCGCCGGGGCCAACGCCTACCTCGCTGTCCTCGCCAACCAGATCGCGGAGCCCGGCCTCATGAGCAACCGCATGAGCGACCTCGTCGCCCGGATCGGCGCCCATCTGACCAGTCCGCCGAGGCGCAACGGGCAGACCGTATGACTCCTCCGCAACGCCGACGGCGATACCCCAAGGAAGAGTTCACCGAGCCTCCCCGGGAGCGGCCTCCCCAAGAGGGTGAGGAGGACGGTGAGGAAGAGGACCCCAAGAATCCCGGGCGCCTGTATCTGCTCACCGGTGGGGGCGAGGCGGGCGAGCGGGCCGACCTGGACCTGGTCACCTTGATCGTGGCGCGCGCCGACGCGCCGACACCCACCACCCAGCCGGAGCAGTCGGTGCTGCTCCGGCTCTGCCAGACCCCTCTGTCCGTGGCCGAGCTCTCGGCCTATCTCAATCTGCCGTTCAGCGTGGTGACCGTCCTGCTCACCGAGCTGCTGGCGGCCGAACTGGTACAGGCACGCGCCCCGATCGTTCGCTCGGCGCTCCCCGACCGTTCCCTCCTCGAAGCGGTGATGCATGGACTTCAAAAGCTCTGAGACGATCACCGGCCCGCGCGCCGAGGACCATCTGCCGCACACGGCGCAAGCCGCCGTGAAGATCGTGATCGTGGGCGGGTTCGGAGTCGGCAAGACGACCATGGTGGGTGCCGTCAGCGAGATCAAACCGCTGACCACCGAGGAGACCATGACGCAGGCCGGCATCGGCATCGACGACAACTACGGCTCGGAGACCAAGACCGCGACCACCGTCGCCATGGACTTCGGCCGCATCAGCATCACGGAACGGCTGGTGCTCTACCTCTTCGGCACCCCCGGCCAGGAGCGCTTCTGGTTCCTGTGGAACGGCCTGTTCGAAGGCGCGCTCGGCGCGGTCGTACTGATCGACACCCGCCGGCTGGAAGTCAGCTTCGACGTGATCGGCCGTCTGGAGGAGCGCGGTGTGCCCTTCGTCGTCGCCATGAACACCTTCCCGGACGCGCCCAGCTATCCCATCGAGGACCTGCGCGCCGCGCTCGACCTGTCCGAGGACATCCCGATCGTGCAGTGCGACGCGCGCCGCCGGGCCTCCAGCCGGGACGTCCTGATGACGCTGATGCACTTCCTGTACTCGCTCACGATGAGCCAGGCACACACCTGATGCCCGCGGCGGCCGCCACTCCCGTCCCAGGACACCGGACCATCCCCAAGAACCCGGACACACCCAACACACCGGATCCACTTCAGTTTCGGAGCGATCACCGTGACGTCTGAATCCCACTTCCCGGCAGGTACGGACGACCGTACGCTCGCCCCGCCGCCCGGCTGCCCCGCCCACGGCCTCGGTCCCGGCGGGCTGCACCGGCTGTACGGCCCCGAGGCGGACGACCTGGGAGACCTGTACGAGAAACTCCGTCAGGAGCACGGTGCGGTCGCCCCCGTCCTGCTCCACAACGACGTGCCGATCTGGGTGGTGCTCGGCCACGCCGAGAACCTGCACCTGGTGAGCACCCCCACACACTTCTCCCGGGACAGCCGGCTGTGGACGGCCGTCCAGGACGGCACCGCCGGCCCCGACCACCCCCTCGCGCCGCACATCGCCTGGCAGCCCATCTGTTCGCACGCCGAGGGCGACGAACACCTGCGGCTGCGCGGCGCGGTCATCGGTGCCATGTCGACCATCAACCACCGCACCATCCGGCGGCACATCAACCGCGCGACCCAGCTGCTCGTCAACCGGTTCTGCGAGAAGGGCCGGGCCGACCTGGTCAGCCAGTTCGCCGAGCACCTGCCGATGGCCGTGCTGTGCGAGATCCTCGGCATGCCCGACGAGTACGACGACCGGTTGGTGCAGGCGACCCGCGACCTGCTCAGGGGCACCGAGACCGCGATCGCCAGCAACGAGTACGTCATGAACATCCTGATCAGGCACACCGCCCGGCGCCGGGTCGAGACCACCGGGGACTTCACCAGCGTCCTGATCAACCACCCGGCCCAGCTCACCGACGACGAGGTCTCCCAGCATCTGCGCCTGGTGCTGCTCGCCGCGTACGAGGCCACGGCCAACCTGCTCGCCAACGTGCTGCGCGTGGTGCTCACCGACCCGCGCTTCCGTGCCCAGCTGAACGGCGGGCAGATGACGGTGCCCCAGGCGGTCGAGCAGTCCCTGTGGGACGAGCCGCCGTTCAGCGCGGTCCTCGGCTATTTCGCCAAGCAGGACACGGAGTTGGGCGGCCGGGAGATCCGCCGGGGCGACGGTCTGATCCTGGGGATCGCGCCGGGCAACATCGACCCGAAGGTGCGTCCCGACCTCAAGGCCAACATGATGGGCAACCGCGCCCACCTCGCCTTCGGCGGCGGCCCCCACGAGTGCCCGGGCCAGGACATCGGCCGTGCCATCGCGGACGTCGGGGTCGAGGCACTGCTGATCCGGCTGCCCGACGTCGAACTCGAGGGCGACGAGGACGAGTTGCGCTGGCGTTCGTCGATGTCCTCGCGCCATCTGGTGGAGCTTCCGGTGTACTTCGCGCCGCAGGCGCCCCAGGACGTCGAGGACGTGCCCTCCATGAACCCCGTGCCGCGGCAGCGGCCGAGCCTGGAGGTCACGACGGACGAGCCGGCCGGGGCGCCCGCCCCGGCACCCGTGGCATCGCCCGTCCTGCCGGCGACACCGGAACCCGTGCGCCGGCTCGGCGCCTGGCAGCGCTTCCTGCGCTGGTGGCGGGGCTACTGAGCCGGGCCGTCGGCGATCACGCCCCCTGGGCCCACTCGTCGTACGAGGTCCAGGCCCGCAGTGCCCGTCCACTGACGAACCGGTGCGCGCGTCCCGTGATCGGATCGGTGAACTCCAGGACCCGCGCGAGCAGTTGGAGCGGATGCCGGAAGTCACCGGCCGGCACGGGGCCGGTCACCACCGGGTAGAGCGGATCGCCGAGGATCGGCACGCCCAACGCGTTCATGTGCACCCGCAGTTGATGGGTCTGGCCGGTGTGCGGCAGCAGGCGGTAGCGCCCCAGTCCGTCGCGGTGTTCGGTGAGTTCGACCTCGGTGTGGGCGTTCGGCTCGCCCGCCACCTCGCGCGCGGCCAGCACCCCGCGCTCCTTCACGATCCGGCTGGTGACGGTCCGGGGCAGCGCGAGCCCCGTGTCGTACGGGGCCACCGCCTCGTACTCCTTGCGGACCAGCCGGTCGCGGAACAGCGTCTGGTAGGCGCCGCGCTCCTCGGGCCGCACGGTGAACAGCACGAGCCCGGCGGTGAGGCGGTCCAGCCGGTGCGCGGCGCCGATCGCCGGCAGGCCGAGCTCCCGCCGCAGCCGGGCCAGCGCGGTCTCGGCGACATGGCCCCCGCGCGGGGTGGTGGCGAGGAAGTGCGGCTTGTCGGCGACGACGATGTGCTCGTCGCGGTACACCACGTCGAGGGCGAACGGCACCGGTTCCTCGTCGGGCAGCTCCCGGTGGAACCACACGAACATCCCCGGCTCGTACGCCGCGTCGGGCGCCACCGGACGCCCGTCGGCGCCGACGATCAGGCCGTCCCCGAGCATCCCGTCGATCACCCCGGCCCCGGCCGCGAGCCGCTCCACCAGATGCTCCCGCACGGTGGCCCACCCCCCGTCCCGCGGCAGTCTGATCCGCACGGGGTCGACTCCCTCGCGCTGCGGCAGGGGGGAGGGCGGGATCCGGGGTCTGCGTCTCACCTGGTCAAGCGTACGAGGCTCGGGGTGGGGGAGGGGTTCAGGCGTACGAGGCCGGGACCACCTCGGGCGTCTCGGCCACCGGTGTCCGCGCCCGGTAGGCCCGGTAGGCGGCGCCCGCGACCAGCGTCAGGCCCAGGAACAGCACCGTGAACCACTGGAAGTACCAGTGTCCGCCGGCCGGGTCGTACACCGCCGCGCGCGGCCAGGCGAGGTTGACGGTCATGAAGAGGCCGTAGACGAGGCCGATCACGTTGACGGGGACGCCCCAGCGGCCCAGCGAGAAGAGCGGGGCGCCCCTCTCGTCGGTGCCGTCGGCGGTGAACTGTCCGCGCAGCCGACGGACCAGCAGTGGTCCGGTCACCATCGCGTAGGCCAGGTACAGCATCACGATGCAGGTGGTACCGATCGCCAGGAAGGCGTCCGGGGAGGCGAAGTTGAGCAGCAGCAGAGCGGCGGCGAGGACGCCGACGACCAGGGCGGGAGCGCTCGGCATTCCGGTGCGCGGGTTGACCTTGGAGAGGCGGCCGGAGAAGGGGAGCTGGTGGTCGCGGGCCATCGAGAAGAGCATGCGGCAGGCGGCGGTCTGGATCGCCAGGGTCGCCACCGCGATGGCCACCACGACGTCGGCGAGCAGCGCGCGGCCGACCCCGTCGCCGAGGCTGCTGGTCAGGACGTAGCTCAGACCGTCGACGCCGAGACGGCCGTCGGTGAGGCTGGGCGCGGCGAGCAGTCCGCCGAGCACGATCAGTCCGCCGAGCAGACCCGCGGCACCGAGCGCGGTGAGGATCGTGCGGGGCGCGGTGCGGCGCGGGTGGTGGGTCTCCTCGCTCATCTCACCGGCGCTGTCAAAGCCGATCATGACGTATGCGGCCATGAACGAGCCCACCATCAGCGCCCCGAACAGGCCGGTGCTGCCCTGGCCGGTGTGGAAGGTGATGCCGGGGGAGCGCTCGGAGTGGGTGAGCAGGAGCACGATGATCAGGACGGCGCCGATGATCTCGGCGGTGACACCGATCCGGTTGATCATCGACATCACGCGGTTGTCGATGACGTTCACCAGGGTGGTCAGCACGAGGAGGATCACGCCGAGGACCGCCGCGTTGGCCGCGCCGTCGGGGCTGGTGGGAGCCGGGTCGCTGCCGACCAGCTGGAAGCCGGACCAGATCGCGGGCAGCACCATCTGCAGCGCGAGCGCCGCCGCCGCGACCACCACGATCTGCCCGATCACCATGATCCAGCCGGCGAACCAGCCGAAGGAGAGGTTCGACAGACGCGAGGACCACTGGTAGATGGCGCCCGAGATCGGATAGCGCGCGGCCAGCTCCGCGAAGCAGGCGGCGACCGCCAACTGGCCCACGAGCACGGCCGGCCAGGTCCAGAAGAAGACGGGGCCGCCGAACGCGTACCCGAAGGCGAAGAACTGGAAGACCGTCGTCAGAACGGAGATGAAGGAGAACCCCGCGGCGAACGAGGCGTACCGGCCGAGGCTGCGGTGCAGCTCCTGGCGGTAGCCGAACTCGGCCAGGGACCGGTCGCCGGAGGACTCCGGAGGGTCGGGGCGTACGTCGGAGGGGGCGGTGGTGGTCACGGCGGCACCTGCCTTCGGCGCGGAAGGGTGGGCGGGGTGGGTGTGCTGGACGGCGTGAGCCGGATTCCTGTCGGGTGACAGAAATTAGGGAGTGCCTGTTTCGCTCGCGTGACACGGCCGTGTCGGGGTCGGGCCTAAGTCCTCACGCCCTTGCGCCCCGTGGGGAATCGCGATACATCGTGTGTATTGACGCTCGCCGCGTACACGCGATATGTTCGGCAACGGATATTCGGAGACGAGGTGAGGTCATCATGGCGACGAAACGCCGGAAGCTGAGCAATCCGCTGGCGCTCGCGGTCATGGTGCTGCTCACCGAGAAGCCGATGCATCCGTACGAGATCGCCCAGACCCTGCGCCGACGGGGCAAGGACACCAGCCTGAAGATCAACTACGGCTCGCTCTACACCGTCGTGCAGAACCTGGAGAAGCACGGCTTCGTCGAGGTCGCGGAGGTGCAGCGACAGGGCAACCGCCCCGAGCGCACGCTGTACGGCATCACGGACGCCGGACGTGCGGAGGCCACGGAGTGGCTGTCGGACCTGCTCGCCGTCCCGGCGGAGGAGTATCCGATCTTCGAGGCCGCGCTCTCACTGATGGGCGTGCTCCATCCCGACGAGGTGGCACGCCTGTTGGGAGAGCGGCTCAACATGCTGGAGGTGCGGGCCGCGAGTCTGCGCGGCGGCCTGGAGAAGCTGTACGAGACGCTGCCCCGGCTCTTCCTGATCGAGTCCGAGTTCAAGCTGCACATGATCGAGGCGGAGGCCGCATGGGTCCGCGGCTTCCTGGCGGAGGTCACGGCGGGCACGTTTCCGGGCGTCAGGGAGTGGCGGTCCTTCAGCGAGACGGGGGAGGTCCCCGAGGAGTACCTGCAGTTGGAAGCCGGTGAGGTCGAAAGGCCGTAGCCGAACAGAGAAAAGACCCCGGCAGCGCTGTTGCAGCAGCTCCGCCGGGGTCTCGAACCCCGAACCGAACCCGCCGTGAGGCAGCTCCGGGCCATCGAGGTGCGGCACACCCAGGATAGCCCGGCGCTCTTCACGCGGATCGGCTCGGCACACCCACCCGAGATCACCGCTCACACAGGAGAGCAGTCGTCATGAGCAGTACCCGTGCGCCCGCGGTCGAGGCGCGTCAGCTGATCAAGACCTATCCGGGTGACGTCACCGCGCTCAGCGGCATGGACGTCACCGTCGAGACCGGCACCGTCTTCGGCCTGCTCGGCCCGAACGGCGCCGGCAAGTCCACCACCGTCAAGATCCTCACCACCCTGGCCCGTCCCGACTCCGGCTCCGCCACCGTGGCCGGGCACGACGTGCTGCGCCACCCGGACCGGGTGCGCCGCGCGATCGGCGTCGTCGCCCAGAACTCCGGCGCCGACCCGGTGGCCACCGGCCGGGAGAACCTCCAACTCCAGGGCAGGCTGTACGGCTTGAAGGGTGCGGGTCTGAACCGCCGGGTGGACGAACTGCTCGACCGCTTCAAGCTCGCCGACGCGGCGCGGCGCCCGGTCAAGGGCTACTCGGGCGGCATGCGGCGTCGGCTCGACGTGGCGCTCGGTCTCGTCCACCGCCCCGAGGTGCTCTTCCTCGACGAGCCCACCACCGGACTCGACCCCGAGGCGCGCACCGCGATGTGGGACGAGATCGCCCGCCTCGCCGGCGACGAGGGGCTGACCATCCTGCTCACCACGCACTACCTGGAGGAGGCCGACCGGCTCGCCGAGCGCATCGCGATCGTCGACCGCGGGCGTGTCGTGGTCGAGGGCACCCCGGACGCCCTGAAGGGCGAACTCCGTGGTGACGCCGTCCACGTGGAACTGCGCGAAGCCCTGGGAGACGCCGGTCGTACGCTGCTGAACGGCGCCCTCACCGGACTGCCGGGCGTGCGCGAGGCGCTGTTCGACGGCCGCCGTGTCAGTGTCCGCGCCGATGACGGGGCCGCCGCGATGCCCGCCCTGCTCGGGGTGCTGGAGCGGGCCGGGGTCGGGGTCGCCGCCGCGACCGTCGCCCGCCCCTCGCTCGACGACGTCTACCTCCGCTACGCGGGCCGCCGTTACGCGGAGGCGGAAGCGGAAGGCGCCGAGAACCTCGTCCTCGCCGGAGGTGTCCGATGAGCACCGCCGTCTCCCAGACCTGGTACATGACCCAGCGTCAGCTGATGGTGTTCGCACGGCAGCCCGCCTACGCGATCATCACCCTGATCCAGCCGGTGATCTGGCTGTTCCTGTTCGGCAACCTCTTCAAGAAGGTCGTCGAACTCGGAGGCTTCGGCACCACCTCGTATCTGGACTACCTCGTCCCGGGCGTGGTCGTGATGAGCGCGCTCAGCTCCAACATGTGGGCGGGCATGGGCACGCTCGACGAGATCCAGCGCGGCACGCTCAACCGCTTCCTGACCACGCCCGTCAGCCGGGCCGCCCTGATGAACGGTAACGTCGTCAACAACGGCCTGATCACCGCGCTGCAGTCGGTCATCATCGTGCTGCTCGGCCTGCTGGGCGGCGCGGACTACCCGGGCGGCATCGGCGGCATCGCGATCCTGATCGTCGCCTCGGTCCTGCTCGGCACGATCTTCGGAGCGCTGTCCAACGCGCTGGGCATGCTGGTCCGGGAGCGGGAGTCGATCATCGGCATCAACACGTTCCTGCTGCTGCCGCTGACCTTCCTCTCCTCGGCCTTCATGGCCCCGTCCCAGATGCCCGGCTGGATGCGCCACATCGCCGACTTCAATCCGCTCAACTGGGCCATGGTGGCGGGGCGTTCGGCGATGTCCGAGCACCCCGACTGGGGTGTCGTGCTCGGCCGCTCGGGCGCGCTGCTCGCACTGGCCGTGGCGGCGGTGTGGCTGTCGATCCGTACGTTCAGGTCCTACCAGCGTTCCGTGTGACCCCGAGGGGCCGGGGTCGGCGTCCTGAGTGACGCGAGGGGGCGGGAGTCAGGAGGCGGCCGACGCGGTCGCCTCCTGCTCCGCCTCCACCTGCGCGTTCCAGTCCCGCTTGGAGGCCTGCCAGCCGTCCTCGTTGTGCCCAAGGCGCCAGTAGCCGGAGATCGACAGGTCCTCGCGCGGGATCTCACGCTCGACCCGCAGCAGCCGGCGCAGCTCCTTCACGAAGCCCGCCTCGCCGTGCACGAACGCCTGCACCCGGCCCGCCGGGAAGTCGAGGGCGCGGACGGCCTCCACCAGGGCCTCGCCGAGCGGCCGGTCCCCGCGGTGCAGCCAGACGACCTCCACGTCGGAGTCGATCTTCTGCTCCTCCTCGCGCCCGGAGATCTCCACGAAGGCGCGGGCCACGGCGCCCTCCGGCAGGGCCTCCAGGGCGGCGCTGATCGCGGGCAGCGCGCTCTCGTCACCGGCGAGCAGATGCCAGTCGGCGCTCGCGTCGGGCGCGTAGGCGCCACCCGGACCCATGAACCGTACGACCTCGCCCGGCTGGACGTGCGCCGCCCACGGCCCGGCCAGGCCCTCGTCGCCGTGCACCACGAAGTCGAGCGTCAGCTCGCGCAGTTCGGGGTCCCAGGCACGCACGGTGTAGGTCCGGGTCACCGGCCACTGCTCGCGCGGGAGTTCCTCGCGGATCCGCTCCATGTCGAAGGGCTCGGGGTAGGTGACACCCTCCGGGGCGAACAGCAACTTCACATAGTGGTCGGTGCTGGTGCCCGCGGTGAACTCGGCGAGGCCCTCGCCACCCAGCACGACACGTTGCATGTGGGGGGTCAACCGCTCGGTCCGCACGACGTGCGCGGAGTGGGGCTTCCTGGACCTGCGTGCCGGACGCTCTGCCATGACGGCCTCCTCGTTCACTCGCTTAGGCTTACCTAAGCTAGCATCTCTCCCCCAGTTAACACCCCCCGCGTGAAAAGCCCATGAGCCCCCCACACCAGGGCTCGAGTCGCGCGGTGGCAGGGGTCGAGTCCTGCTCCGTGAGTAAGGCTACCCTAAATTGAGAACGTCACTCTTCTGGGTGAGAACGTGACTTCCACCCGCTCTCGATCACTCGCCGAGCGTGGTGAGCAACCGCTGCAGCGACCCGCCCAGACCCCAGCGCGCGGCCAGTCCCTCCAGCGCGGCCGGGTCGCGCGGCGCGTGCGGCAACGCCGTGTCGACGTCCGGCAGGGGAACGTCACCTGCGACCCGTACGACCTTGGGCGCGACCGCGACGTACGGCCGCGACTCGTCGAGCCGCTTGCGCTGAGAAGGTGTCAGCTTCGCCTTCGGATCGTCGACCGCCGCCATGATTCCGGCCAGGTCGCCGAACTGGTCGAGCAGCTTGGCCGCCGTCTTCTCACCGATCCCCGGCACCCCCGGCAGACCGTCGCTCGGGTCGCCGCGCAGCAGCGCGAGATCCGCGTATCCGGAAGCGCCGACCCCGTACTTCTCGCGCAGCCAGGCCTCGTCGGTGAGCTGGAGCGTGCCCACACCCTTGAGGGGATACAGGACGCGCACCCCCCGCTTGTCGTCGACCAGTTGGTAGAGGTCGCGGTCGCCGGTGACGATGTCGACCGGGCCGTCGGCGCGCCCGGTGAAGGTGCCGATCACATCGTCCGCCTCGTACCCCTCGACCCCCACGCGGGCGATGCCCAGCGCGTCGAGGACCTCCTCGATGACCGGCACCTGCGGGGAAAGCGTGTCCGGCACCTCCTCCTCGTCCGGCCGGCCGGCCTCGGTCTCCACGGCGACGCGATGCGCCTTGTACGAGGGGATCAGGTCGACCCGCCACTGCGGGCGCCAGTCGGCGTCCATGCAGGCCACCAGATCGTCGGGGCGGTGGTCCCTGACCAGCCGGTCGATGAAGTCGAGCAGCCCGCGCACGGCGTTCACGGGCGTGCCGTCCGGGGCCTTCACCGAGTCGGGGACCCCGAAGTAGGCCCGGAAGTACAGGGAAGCGGTGTCGAGCAGCATCAGGCGTCTGGTCACGCCTCGCATCATGCCGTACGCCACTGACAGTGACCTGGACCACTCGTGTGTTTGCTCCGTGTAAGCGTGGGCAGGCGCGGCACCGGGACAACCCCGTTGGTTTTTCAACTGTCCGATCGAGAGGCACCCGTGTCATCCAGGCTTGAGGCCGAGCATTTGTACAAGGTGTTCGGGCGACGACCCGACACCGCGGTGGAGCGGCTCCGTCAGGGAGCCGACCGTGAGGAACTGCGCGCCGACGGCACGACCGCCGCGGTGATCGACGCGTCCTTCACGGTGGAACCCGGCCAGATCTTCGTCGTCATGGGCCTGTCCGGATCCGGCAAGTCCACCCTCCTGCGCATGCTCAACGGACTCCTGGAGCCCACCGCGGGCCAGGTGCGCTTCGACGGCCAGGACCTGACCGCGCTCAGCGCCCGCGCGCTGCGCGAGGTCCGCTCGCAGAAGATCAGCATGGTCTTCCAGCACTTCGCGCTCTTCCCGCACCGCAGCGTCCTGGAGAACGCGGCCTACGGCCTCGAGGTCCAGGGTGTGCCGAGCGCCGAGCGCAAGGAACGCGCCACCAGGGCCCTGGAGCTGGCCGGGCTCGCCGGCTGGGAGAAGTCCTGGCCCGACGAGCTGTCCGGCGGTATGCAGCAGCGCGTCGGCCTCGCCCGCGCGCTCGCCACCGACGCCGATCTGCTGCTGATGGACGAGTCGTTCAGCGCGCTGGACCCGCTGATCCGGCGTGACATGCAGGACCAGCTGATCGAGCTTCAGAAGAAGCTCAAGAAGACCATCGTCTTCATCACCCACGACCTCAACGAGGCGATGCGCCTCGGCGACCGGATCGCCGTCATGCGTGACGGCCGTATCGTCCAGACCGGCACCGCCGAGGACATCCTCGTGCGTCCCGCGAACGACTACGTCGCCTCCTTCACCCAGGACGTCGACCGCTCCCGGGTTCTGACCGCCGGGGCCGTCATGGACACCGACGTACGCGGCGACGAGGCGGACTGCGACTGCGAGACCGCCACGCCCGACACCCCCTTCGTGGACCTCTGCGCGATCAGCGCCCGCCTCACGCACCCGGTGGCGGTGCTCGACGAGCGGCGCGCACTCGTGGGCGTCGTCCACCGGCAGCGCCTCGTCGCCTTCCTCGGCGACGAGCAGGGGACCCCCGCAGGCTGTGCCAGTCCTCGGCACGAGGCGGTGACGGCCGGTGCCTAGGATCCCCTTCGGCGACTGGGTCAACAGCGCCGTCGACTGGCTGCTGAACCACATGGCGTGGCTCTTCGACTTCTTCAAGACCGTCTTCCAGGGCACGTACGACGGCATCGACGCCGTCCTCCAGGCCCCCGAACCGCTCCTCCTCGCGGGCATCTTCGCGGTGATCGCGTTCTGGCTGCGCGGCACCTCCGCCGGTGTCCTCACCTTCGTGGGATTCGCGTTCATCGACTCCCTCGAACTGTGGGAGGACGCGATGGTGACCCTCTCGCTGGTCCTCGTCGCCACGCTCATCGCGCTCGTCGTCTCGGTACCCGTGGGCATCTGGGCGGCGCGCTCCGACCGGGTCAGCGGCATCGTCCGCCCGGTGCTGGACTTCATGCAGACGCTGCCCGCGATGATCTACCTCATCCCGGCGATCCTGTTCTTCGGGACCGGTGCCCCGGCCGGCATCGTGGCCACGCTGATCTTCGCGCTGGCCCCCGGCGTCCGCATGACCGAGCTGGGCATCCGCCAGGTCGACAAGGAACTCGTCGAGGCCGCCGACGCGTTCGGCACCACGCCCCGCGACACCCTGCTGCGCATCCAGCTGCCGCTCGCGCTGCCCACGGTGATGGCGGGCGTCAACCAGGTCATCATGCTGGGCCTGTCCATGGCCGCCATCGCGGGCATGGTCGGCACCGGCGGCCTCGGTGGCGACGTCAACGAGGCCATCGGGCAGCTGAACGTCGGCCTCGGCTCCGAGGCGGGCGTCGCCATCGTCATCCTGGCGATCTACCTGGACCGCATGACCAGTGCCCTGGGCACCCAGGTCTCCCCGCTCGGCCGCCGCGCCGCCGCCAAACTGCGCGCCGCGCAGGGCCTGAAGATCTGGTCCTACCGCCCCAGCTCGGCCGTCGCCGTCATCGGTGTCGTCGTGCTCGCGCTGGTCGCGGGCGGCATGGGCATGTTCGGCGGGACCGACTCGACGTCCACCGCGGCCGACGGCGAGAACGTCGGCCAGGGCAAGAAGGTCACCATCGGCTACATCCCGTGGGACGAGGGCGTCGCCTCCACCTTCCTGTGGAAGGAGATCCTCGAGGAGCGCGGCTTCCAGGTCGACACCAAGCAGTTCGACGCGGGCCCGCTGTACACCTCCCTGTCCCAGGGCGACATCGACTTCGAGACGGACTCCTGGCTGCCGACCACCCACGAGCAGTACTGGAAGAAGTACGGCAGCAAGCTCGACGACCTGGGCTCCTGGTTCGGCCCCACCTCGCTGGAGCTGAGCGTCCCCTCGTACATGAAGGGCGTCGACTCCCTCGCGGACCTCAAGGGCAAGGCCGGCACCTTCGGTGGCAAGATCACCGGCATCGAGTCCAGCGCCGGAATGATGGGCCTGCTCAAGAGCAGGGTCCTCAAGGACTACGGCCTCGACAAGGAGTACAAGGTCGTCGACAGCTCCACGCCCGCGATGCTGGCCGAGCTGAAGCGCGCGTACGCCAAGAAGGAGCCGATCGTCGTCACCCTCTGGTCGCCGCACTGGGCCTACAGCGACTACGACCTGAAGAAGCTCAAGGACCCGAAGGGCGCCTGGGGCAAGGGCGACGGCGTGCACACCCTCTCCCGCAAGGGCTTCGCGCAGGACAACCCGGTCGTCGGGCAGTGGCTGAAGAACTTCAGGATGACGGAGAAGCAGCTCACCGGTCTCGAGGCCGAGATCAACAAGGTGGGCAAGGGCAAGCAGCAGGACGCGGTGCGCGCCTGGCTGAAGCGGAACCCCGGAGTCGTCGACAAGCTGGCCCCGGTCAAGAACTCCGTGGCCGCTGCCGAGACGAAGCGCCCGCTGGACGTGGCCTGGTTCCCCTGGGACGAGGACGTCGCCGTCAGCTACGTCTGGAAGAACGTCCTGGCGCGGCGCGGCTACACGCTGAACCTCAAGCAGATGGACGTCGGCCCCGTCTACACCGGCCTCGCCTCCGGCGACCTGGACCTCAACTTCGACGCCTGGCTGCCGTACGCCCAGTCGAACTACTGGGACCAGCACAAGAACGACCTGAGGGACCTGGGCACCTGGTACCGGCCGACCTCGCTGGAGATCGCCGTGCCCTCGTACGTGAAGGACGTCAAGTCCCTCGCGGACCTCAAGGGCAAGGCGGGCACCTTCGGCGGCCGGATCATCGGCATCGAGCCGGGCACCGGCGAGATGAACCTCCTGAAGACGAAGGTGCTTCCGGGCTACGGCCTGGACAAGGAGTACAAGGTCGTCGACGGCTCCACGCCCGCGATGCTGGCCGAGCTGAAGCGCGCCTACGCCAAGAAGCAGCCGGTCGCCGTCGTCCTGTGGTCCCCGCACTGGGCGTACAGCGAGTACCAGCTCACCAAGCTCGCCGACGACAAGAAGCTCTTCGGCGAGGGGAACACGATCCGGACCATCTCCAGCAAGAAGTTCCCCGAGCAGTACCCGCAGCTCACCAAGTGGATCAAGAATTTCAGGATGAGCGAGTCCGAGCTCGGCACCCTGGAGAGCGAGATCAAGCAGCGCGGCCAGGGCCATGAGGAGGCGGCCGTCGCCGCATGGCTGAAGGAGCACCCGGACGTGGTGGAGCGGATGACGCCGCAGTAACCGCGAGGACGTTCGGCTAGGGGTGGCCGTCGGTCACACGGGTGTCGGAACCCGTGTGACCGACGGCCACCCCTTTCGGCGTTCCCGGAGCCCCCTGTTCCGGCCCGCACTCGCGACCGACGACACCAGTGGCTACGTACTGGCGTACGAGAAGGATCCGGACAACCGCATCGCCGTACGCGGCTGCGTCGATCCGGACGCCCTCCCGTCCGAGAACGCCTCCCACGCCGTCGCTGCGCCGCGCACCTCTCGCGCCGCGCCGAGGCGCTCCGGACATCACCTCCGTGTACGACGGCACGGTCGAGCGCACCGGTCACCACCGGGCACGCCGCGCCACCGACCGTGAACTCCGGGCCATCCTCGAGGACTTCACGACCTGGTACGACGGCCCCGACCGGCGGCCGGACCGCGCCCTGGGGTCCTGGGGTGTGCGCGGCGACCTCGGCGACCGCTCTCTCCTCCAACTCGGCGTCGGCAGACCAACTTTGACGGAAAGTCAGCCATGGCGCCGGGCTTCGAGAGGTGACAGACGTACGCCGATGATCCGACGACCGGGCGGGCTGATCGGCTGACCATCCGCACTCACGGCGGCAGTCGCGCCCTCGCCGGTCCCTCCGTGCCCGCGCTCATCGGTCCGCGGGGGCATCCGGCCCTGCTGGTCAGCCTTTTCGTCCCGTGGGAGGGCATGGCGCCGGGGAGTCGGGGCGACTCGTCTATTGGCGCGAATTGTGGCCCTCACCCTCCTCCGATGTGTCAGCGATGTGACGGGTGCATGAAACGGTTTGCCGAACATGCGTAGGGTGCAAACAACTCATCAGAAGTTGTGCGCCGAAGCAGCAGCCCGAGGGGCAGCCGAAGCGGCAGACCGAAGCAGTGGACCGACGACGCGTGGGAGGGAGCCGGAGCGATGGGCGACCACAAAGAACAGCCCCTTCGGGTGGGTGCGGCCGTCCGGCGGCGGCGCCGGGCACTGGAGCTCACGCTCGCCGTCGTGGCCGAGCGCAGCGGCCTGTCGGTGCCCTTCCTCAGCCAGGTCGAGAACGAACGGGCCCGGCCCAGCCGGAGCTCCCTCGAGCGGGTCGCCGACGCCCTGGGCACCACCGCCGTCGAACTGCTCGCGGCGGCCGACCCGGCGTGCAGTGTCGATGTGGTGCGCGCCGACTCGGGCGCCGAGTTCACTCCCGAAGCCCATATGCGCCCCCTGGTGCGCGGTCACCACCAGTTGCACGCCACGGAGTTCACCGGTGACCACGAGGAGGGCCGCGAACTCCAGCACCGCAACGACAAGTTGATGTACGTCGCCGACGGGGCCGTCGAGGTCGAGGCGGAGGGCCGCGCCCACCGCCTGGGGCGCGGCGACACGCTGTACCTCACCGGTGGGGTGCGCCACCGGTGGCGGGCGACCGTGCCGGACACCCGGGTGGTCGTGGTCGAGGTCGCCGACCACATCGAGGCGGTGGAGGACCGCCAGACCTTCGGCAAGCGCTGAGCCGTTCCCGCGCGGGCCGCGACGATCGCGGGCGGCCACGATCGGGGGCGGTCACGATCGCGGGCCGCTGCGATACTGGATGCCATGCCGCCCGAGACCTCCCGTCATGCCTAGCGGGCCCGCCGGAGTGCGTGTGGTGTCCCTCGTGCCCTCACTCACCGAGGCCGTGGCCGTCACCGTCCCCGGTGCCCTGGTCGGCGCGACCGACTGGTGCAGCCGTCCGCCGGACCTCGACGTCGTGCGCGTCGGCGGTACCAAGAACCCCGCGGTCGACCGGATCGTACGACTCGCCCCGGACCTGGTGATCGCCAACGAGGAGGAGAACCGCGAGCCCGATCTGACGGCGTTGCGGGAGGCGGGGATCGAGGTACTGGTCACGGAGGTCCGCGAGGTGCCGGAAGCCTTCCGCGAGCTGGCGCGGGTGCTGGGCGCGTGCGGCGCGCGGAGCCGCCCCCGCTGGCTGGACGAGGCGGAGGCCGCATGGGCGCGGCTCCCCGCTCCCGACCGCCGTACGACCGCGATCGTGCCGATCTGGCGGCGCCCCTGGATGGTCCTGGGCCGGGACACCTTCGCCGGGGACGTCCTGGCGCGCCTGGGCGTCGACAACGTGTACGCCCACCACGCCGACCGCTACCCCCGCGTCCCGCTCCCCGAACTCCGGGCGGCGGCCCCCGATCTCGTGGTCCTGCCCGACGAGCCGTACCGCTTCACCGCCGACGACGGCCCCGAGGCGTTCGAGGGCGTGCCCTGCGCGCTCGTCGACGGCCGCTTGCTGACCTGGTACGGGCCGTCGCTGGCACAGGCGCCGAGCCTGCTCGGCGCGGCGCTGCGAGCAGGGTCCGCGGAAGGTCGACGTCGACCATGCTGAGTCGACCATGCTGAACGGCACCCCCGAGAGGCCGACGTGCTCCCCACCGTGCGCGAGCTCGGCATCGAGCGGGCGAACGTGGCCCGGCCGGGTTCACAGGCGCACGATGACCAGGGCGGTGTCGTCGGTGGCGTCACCGGGTGGGGTGAGGTCGGTGAGTACGGCGTCGGCGAGGGTTTCGGGGTCGTCCGCCCGGTGGCGGGCCAGGGAGTCGGCGAGCCGGGCGAGGCCCGCGTCGATGTCTTCGCCGCGGCGTTCGATCAGACCGTCGGTGTAGAGCACGAGGACGGCGTCCTCGCGGAAGGCCGCGACAGCCTGGATCCGGGGGCCGTGCTGAGGACGGGCGGCCAGTGGCGGGTCGGTGGCCTGGTCCAGGAACTCGACGGTCCCGTCCCCGTGCAGGAGCGCCGGCGGGGGGTGGCCGGCGCTGCTGTAGGTGATGGTGTGGTCCTCCCAGTCGACGAATGCCGTGGCCACGGTGGTGTTCTCGGCGCCGTCGACGGTGCGGGCGTACAGCCCGAGGACTTCCAGGGCGCGGGCGGGGCCTTCGGGGACGAGAGAGGCGGCGGCGAGGGCGCTGCGCAGTTGTCCCATGACGCCGGCCGCGTACAGGCCGTGGCCGACGACGTCGCCGACGGCCACGGCGATGCGATCGCCGGGCAGGTCGACCAGGTCGTACCAGTCGCCTGCCACATTCAGCGCTTCGGCGGCGGGCCGGTAGCGAACGGCCGCCGGGTGCCGGCCGACCGGGCGAGGAGCGGGCAACATGGCCTCTTGCAAGGTCAGCGCGACTTCACGGGCGCGGATGAGTTCCGTGACGTCCTCCACCCGGTGCAGCAGCATCGTCACCTGCCCATCAGGTCCGAATACGGGAATGTTGGTCATGTTGAAGTACCGCTCGTGCCACACCCCCGGCTGGTCGGGGTCCTCCATGTCGTAGCGCTGCAGCGCTACGATGCTGCGCTGACCGGTGTCCGCAGCCCGGCGCAGTGACGCCAGAACTCTGAGTAGGAGAGGCTCGGCGGGGTCCTTCTCGGGGCGGTCATCGGGCAGGAAGCGACCGACCAACAGCTCGCGGGGGAGGCCCCGGAGGCGCAGGAACTCCGCGTTGGCGTCCGCGAAGATCAGCTGCGGAGTCACCAGCGCCACCGCCCCGGGAAGAGCCTGGAACACCGCCGCGTAGTCGACCGCCGGTTCTGCCATGATTTTCCCGCTTACCATGCCGCTGTCTGCCTTTTCACGATACGAGCAGGGAGTCGCAGCTCGCACCATGAGGTTGCGGCGTTCCCACGCCGGCGGTGCCCCGTGTGTGCCGTCGGTGCCCCTTGTGTACGGATCACGCTGGGGATACATCCGGGTATCGCGATCCGGCCGGTGATCCAGCTGGACTCCGCGGACAGGAAGAAGGCGATCATGGAGCCGCTTCCCGTTGCCACGCCGCCGGCGAGGAGACATTGACGCGGAAGCAGCCGATCGGCCGCTTCCGATCCGGAGTTGCCTCTACCTGGGTGTTGCGAGCAGCTCGCCGCTGACCAGGCCGCGTGCGGTGCGGGCGGCGGCCACGGACCAGGCGGCCACGAGAAGCGCGTACAGGGCGACCGCGAGCCAGTCGAACGCGACCAGTCCGGTGTGCCGGGCGAGGCTCTCGGCGCCGGTGACACAGGTCCCCACCGGGAAGGTGAACGCCCACCAGGTCATCGCGAACCCCATGCCCTGGCGGCGGGCCCGCGCCACCAGCGCGCCGGCGAGGCACAGCCACAGCAGTGCGAAGCCCAGCACGGGGACGCCGTAGAGGACGGCGAGCATCCCGAAACCCTGGTCGTAGGGGGCCGGTACGACGCCCGGTGCGAAGTCCGCGAACTTGCCGACCGCGGTCGTGGACTGGCCCAGCGGACCGAGCACGAGGAACAGCGTCGGAGTGAGCGCGAGCGGCAGCGGCCCCGCGGTGACGAGCCGGGCGAAGATCACCGGCAGCATCATGAAGGTGGCCAGCAGGCTCAGCCCGAACAGCGCGAAGCACCCGAGAAGCAGGGTCGCCCGGGGCTGGCCCGGGGGCAGGTGGGGCACGAGGAGCGGTCCGACGGCGGCCGACACCATGGGAGCGACGACGGGGAGCAGCCAGACGGGCGTGGCCTGGTCGGCGCGGATGCGGTGGCGTACGACCATCAGGTACGGGATGGCCAGGGCGGCGGCGAGTCCGACGGCCGTTCCGGCGGTGAACAGCACGGCGTCCACGGCGACCGCCGCCCGCGTTCCGATCCAGTCCCCGCCGACGACGAGGGTGCCGCCGCCCACGGCCAGCAGGGCCATCGCCAGGCAGCCGTAGAAGGGGGCCATGGCCGGGTCGAGGAGGTGGGCGCGGGCCTGGTCGCGGTGGTGCGTCCAGTGCAGGGCGCGGGCGCCGAGCAGGGTCACGAGCATGAGGGCCGAGAGGGCCCAGACAGCCGTGCAGACGGTGCGCAGGCCCGGGACGTCGCCGGGGAGTCCGGCGCCCGCCGTCGCCACGATCGCGGTGCCCATGACGGAGGCGTACCAGTTCGGGCCGAGATACCGGACGGCGGTGACGCGCGGGCGTCCGACGTCGGCGGCGGGGGGCGACAGGAGGGGCTGGGCTGCGGTGACCATGCGTCCACGGTCGCGCGCCCGCCGGGTCCCCACCAGGGAGTACGGGTCTATGGGGGCATAAGCTGGCTTTATGGGTGTGAGTGCTGAGGGATCGATGGAGGGTGGCCGGCCGGGGGAACCGGGACCCGTCGCGGTCGGGATCGCGCATCGGGTGCCCGACCTCGGGGCGCTGGAACTGTTGCTCGCGGTGGCGCGGCTCGGGAGTCTCGGGCGGGCGGCGCGGGAGCTGGGGATCACCCAGCCCGCGGCCAGCAGCCGGATCCGTTCCATGGAACGGCAACTGGGGGTTGCGCTCGTCGACCGCTCGCCCCGGGGCTCGCGGCTCACCGACGCCGGGGCGCTGGTCACGGACTGGGCTCGGCGGGTCGTGGAGGCGGCGGAGGCGTTCGACGCGGGGGCGCAGGCGTTGCGGGACCGGCGGGACTCGCGGCTTCGGGTGGCGGCGAGCATGACCATCGCCGAGTATCTGCTGCCGGGGTGGCTGCTCGCGCTGCGCGCGCAGCGGCCGGACACGGCGGTGTCGCTTCTCGCCGGGAACTCGACGGCGGTGGCGGAACGTCTTCTCGCGGGCGAGGCGGACCTCGGCTTCGTGGAGGGACTGTCCGTGCCGCCCGCCCTCGACTCGACGGTCATCGCGCACGACCGGCTGATCGTGGTGACGGCGCCGGGGCATCCGTGGGCCCGGCGTCGCGCGCCGCTCGCCGGGGCTGAGCTGGCCGCGACGCCGTTGATCCTCCGGGAGGAGGGGTCGGGTACGCGGCAGGTTCTCGACGCGGCGCTGGGTGGGTTGGCGCGGCCGTTGATCGAGCTTTCCTCGACCACGGCGGTGAAGGCGGCGGCGGTGAGTGGGGCGGGGCCCGCCGTCCTGAGCGAGCTGGCCCTCGGCGAGGAGCTGTCGACGCATCGGCTGGTGAGCATCCCGCTGTCCGATGTTCAGCTCCGCCGGGCCCTTAGGGCTGTATGGCCCACGGGCCACCGCCCCACGGGCCCGGCGCGCGAGCTGCTCTCGCTGACGCGAGGCTTGTAGGCCACCGCGACCGGGGGCTCCGCGGTGAGTGTGTCGGCCGCGGGCCGGTGGGGGCTGGTCGCGCAGTTCCCCGCGCCCCTGGGGCCGGGGCTGCGCCCCGGATTCCTGCCTGGCTGTGGTCGTTCGGGTGCGGGCCGGTGGGGGTTGATCGCGCAGTTCCCCGCGCCCCTGGGGCCGGGGCTGCGCCCCGGATCTCTGCTCGGCTGTGGTCGTTCGGGTGCGGGCCGGTGGGGGCTGGTCGCGCAGTTCCTCGCGCCCCTAAAGACCTCACCCGGGCCCGCGTCTCCAGCCCGTCCGGCGTTTGAGGACGAGGCCGTTCAGG
>LRTP01000652.1 GCA_001550305.1 Streptomyces diastatochromogenes | reverse complement strand
CCATGGCGAGAACGCGGACGGCGTCGCCGTGAAGTTCGGCTCCGGCACCGGCAACCTGATCACCGCCGCCCGCGCCCCCGAGGACCTCGACCCGGACCCGGTCCCCACCCACGAGTCGCCCCGGCACGCCACCGCCACCGACACCCCGCCGAACGGCACCCCCACGACCGGCACTCCCGCGACCGGCGGCCTCCCCAAGCGCCGCCGCGGCCGGACCCTCGCGCACGCCGAACGCAGCCGCGCCCACCTCACGAACCAGGCCGACCCCGAGCCCCGTACGACCGACTCCAAGGCCACCGCCGCCCGCTTCAGCAGCTTCCGCCAGGCCGTCCGGGGCACCGCGCCGGACCAGGCGGCGGTCCAGGGAACGGTGCCCGAGGAGGACGCCGTACGCCCCACCGCGTACACCGCCGAAGACGCCGTACGGGACGAACTCGCGCAGGAAGAACCCGTACGGGTCGAATCCACGCAGGACGAATCCGGGAACGCCGTACGCGGCGAAGAAGCCGTACGGGAGCCCGCCCCCGCGCATCCCTCGCACGCCCCCTCGCACACCTCCTCGCATCCGGAAGGCGACACCACTTCATGACCGGCACCACCACCGCCGACGAGAAGCTCTCCTGGCTCATCGAGGGCCTCCTCGAGCGCACCCCGGGCGCCCGGCACGCGCTCGTGCTCTCCCGGGACGGCCTGAAGCTGTGCCGCACGCCGGAGCTCACCGTCGATCGCGCCGACCAGCTCGCCGCGATCGCCGCCGGCATCCAGTCGCTGTCCCACGGGGCGTCCGTGGAGTTCGGCGACGGCACCGGGGGCGTGCGCTCGGCGATGACCGAGTTCTACGGCGGGGTCCTGTTCATCGTGGAGGCGGGCGACGGCGCCCACCTCGCGGTGGTCACCGCCGAGGACGCGGACGCCGGTCTGGTCGGGCACAACATGAGCGAGCTCGTGGAACAACTCGGCGAACACCTGAGCGCGCAGCCCCGGACGTCATGAGCCGTCCGGGCAGGGACGACGCGCCCGACCGGCTCTACACCCTCACCGGAGGGCGCAGCCGGTCCGCGCCCGACACCCCGTTCGACCTGGTGACACTCGTGGTCGCCGAGTGCGATCCGACGGTGGGCATGCAGTCGGAGCACGCGGCGATCCTGCGGTTGTGCGAGCGGCCGACGGCGGTCGTGGAGATCGCCGCCGTGCTGAAGCTGCCGGTGTCCATCACCCGCATCCTGCTCTCCGACCTGCTCGCCGCGGGCCGCGTCAGCGCCCGCCACCCCCAGAAGGCCGCTCTTCCCGATCCCGACATCCTGGAGCAGGTGCTCGTTGGACTCCGTAACCTCTGATGCCCGTACGTCCCAGGGGGCCGACGCCCGTACGCCCCTGGGGGCACAGGCCGACAACGGTCTGAAGATCGTCGTCGTGGGCGGCTTCGGCGTCGGCAAGACCACCCTGGTCCGCTCCGTGAGCGAGATACGTCCCCTCAACACCGAGGAGACGATGACGCAGGCCGGTGCGGCGGTCGACGACATCAGCGAGGTGCGCGGCAAGTCCGCGACCACGGTCGCCTTCGACTTCGGGCGCATCACGCTGGACGCCCGCAATGTGCTGTACCTGTTCGGCGCGCCGGGCCAGGAGCGTTTCTGGTTCCTGTGGGACCGGCTGTTCTCCGGCACGCTCGGGGCCGTCGTCCTCGTCGACACCCGCCGTATCGACGACTCCTGGTACGCGATCGACCGGCTGGAGCACCACGGGACGCCGTTCATCGTGGCCTGCAACGACTTCGGCGGCTCCGCGCACACCCCCGCCCAGATCCGCGAGGCCCTCGACCTCGATCCGCAGGTCCCGCTGCTCGACTGCGACGCGCGTTCGCGGGAGTCCAGCAAACGCGTTCTGATCACGCTGGTGGAGCACCTCAAGACCGTGTACGCATCCGAAAGCGCCCTCATATCACCGGAGTTGGCCCTGTGACCCCCGCCCCCGTGCCCCTCAGCGGGCCCCGGTTCCAGACCGAACCCGCCGAGCTGTACCGGGAGATGCGACGCGACCACGGTGCCGTGACGCCCGTCGTCCTGGACGGCGACATCCCGGCGTGGCTGGTGCTCGGCTACCGCGAACTGCACCAGGTCACCGGCGACCCCGTGCTGTTCAGCCGCGACTCCGAGCTGTGGAACCAGTGGGACCGCATCCCCGACGACTGGCCACTGCTGCCGATGATCGGCCGCCGACAGCCCTCGATCCTCTACACCGTCGGCGAACGCCACCGCGAGCGCGCCGCGATGATCAGCGACGCCCTCGAAGCCGTCGACCCCTTCGAACTGCGCTCCCAGGCCGAGAGGTTCGCCGACGAACTCATCGACGCGGTGTGCGCCAAGGGCGAGGCGGACCTCATCGGGGACTACGCCGCCCTGCTGCCCGTCCGTGTCCTCGCCATGCTCTACGGCTTCGCCGAGGAACAGGGCCCCGGCCTCGTCACCGCCCTCAACGACATGGTCAACGGCCGTGAGAACGCGCTGGCAGGACAGCAGCATCTGGCCGGCTCCATGGCCCGGTTGATCGCCGACCGGAAGGCCGCTCCCGCAAGCGACGTCGTGTCCCGCATGCTCGCGAACACGGCCGGCTTCACGGACGAGGAGATCATCCAGGACCTGATGGTCATGATGGCCGCCGGCCACCAGCCGACCGCGGACTGGATCGGCAACTCGCTGCGCCTGATGCTGACCGACGAACGCTTCGCCGCCTCGCTCTTCGGCGGCCGCAACAGCGTCGCCGAGGCCATGAACGAGGTCCTCTGGGAGGACACCCCCACCCAGAACGTGGCCGGCCGCTGGGCCTCCCGCGACGCCCAGCTCGGCGGTCACCGCGTCCGCGCGGGCGATCTCCTCCTCCTCGGCCTCCAGGGCGCCAACTCCGACCCCCAGGTCCGCACCGACGGCTCCGCCCTCACCGGCGGCAACAACGCCCACTTCTCCTTCGGCCACGGGGAGCACCGCTGCCCGTTCCCGGCGCAGGAGGTGGCGGAGGTCATCGCGCGGACGGGGATCGAGGTCGTACTGGACCGCCTGCCGGACATCGACCTGGTGGTCCCGGCCGACTCTCTGGCCCGGCGCCCCTCACCGTGGCTGCGCGGCCTGACCGAACTGCCTGTGCGCTTCACCCCGACCCCGGCCCTGGGAGGCACCCCCGCATGACCAGTCGTATCGCCCTGGACCCGTTCGTGTCCGACCTGGACGGCGAGAGCGCCCGGCTCAGGGAGGCGGGCCCGCTCGCCGCCGTCGAACTGCCCGGCGGTGTCCCGGTCTGGGCCGTCACCCACCACGCCGAGGCACGCGCCCTGCTCACCGACCCCCGGCTGGTCAAGGACATCAACGTCTGGGGTGCCTGGCAGCGCGGCGAGATAGCCCCCGACTGGCCGCTGATCGGGCTCGCCAACCCCGGCCGCTCCATGCTCACGGTGGACGGCGCGGACCACCGCCGGATGCGCACGCTGGTCGCGCAGGCGCTCACCCCGCGCCGGGTGGAGCAGATGCGGGAGCGCATCACCAAACTGACGGAGGGTCTGCTGGACGCCCTGGTGCCGGGCCCGGACGGGGTCGTCGACCTGAAGGCCGACTTCGCCTACCCGCTCCCCATGTACGTCGTCGCCGACCTCATGGGCATCGAGGAGTCCCGGCTCCCCCGCCTCAAGGAACTCTTCGAGAAGTTCTTCTCGACGCAGACCCCGCCCGCGGAGGTCATCGCCACGCTGACGGAGCTGGCCGGGATCATGGCGGCGACGGTCGCCGCGAAGCGGGCGGAGCCCGGCGACGACCTGACCTCCGCCTTGATCCTGGCCTCCGAGGACGGCGACCACCTCACCGACGAGGAGATCGTCTCCACCCTCCAGCTGATGGTCGCGGCGGGCCACGAGACGACGATCTCCCTGATCGTCAACGCGGTGGTCAACCTCTCCGCCCACCCCGAGCAGCGCGCCCTCGTCCTCTCCGGCGAGGCGGACTGGGCGGCGGTCGTCGAGGAGACCCTCCGCTACTCCACCCCGACCTCGCACGTCCTGATCCGCTTCGCGACGGAGGACGTGCCCGTCGGGGACAAGGTGATCCCCGCGGGCGACGCGCTGATCGTCTCGTACGGCGCGATCGGCCGCGACGAGAACGCCCACGGTCCGACCGCGGGCGACTTCGACATCACCCGCACCACGCAGAACCGTCACATCTCCTTCGGCCACGGCCCCCACGTCTGCCCCGGCGCCGCGCTCTCCCGCCTGGAGGCGGCCGTCGCCCTCCCGGCCCTGTACGCCCGCTTCCCGTCCCTGGACCTGGCGATCCCCTCCTCAGAACTCCGCAACAAGCCGGTAGTGACCCAGAACGACCTCCACGACCTCCCCGTACACCTGACCCCAACCCCCTGACCCGACCCCCACTCCCTCGCCCCCGCCGCCCCTACCCGCCCCATCCCCAGGGGCTCCGCCCCTTCCACCCCGCCAGGGGCGCTGCGCCCCCTGGACCCCCGCACGGCCTGAAC
>LRTP01000651.1 GCA_001550305.1 Streptomyces diastatochromogenes | reverse complement strand
GGCGCCGTCCGCCCACAGCGGCGGCGCCTGACCGGTGGCGAGCCCGTGCCCCCCGGCGGCCAGCAGCACGCACAGCACGGCGAACACCGCCGCGCGCAGGCTCCGTACCTCTGGGGACGCACTCATGAAGCCCAGATACTGCCATGGCGGGCGAACGGCCGTCGCGGCTTCCCCAGCAGCTGCTTCCTCCGGGGCCGTCCGGGGGCCTCGAAACGCCGCTCGGGCAGGGGCCGATCGAACCGGGGAGGGGGGTAGGAACCTGACATACCGCTTCGCTGTGTCGTGCTCGACGACTATCAGGGCGTAGCGACCGAGGTCGCCGACCGGTCGCCGGTGGCGACCGACGTGGAGGTCACGCCCGTCGGCCGACCGGCAAACCCCTGGCCGCCCGCCGCGCCCCAACCGCCGGCCCATCCACAGCGGCACGACTTCGACTGAGTGGACCACAGCCCTGCTTCGATATCCGGCTCCATGGCAGTCTCAACGCACCCCGATCGAGCGGGTCGCGGACCACCACCGCCCTGATGCAGCATCAGCCCACTGGATGCGAAACGGGCACGCTGACCAGGACAAGTGGAGAAGCACAACGGGAGTACTACTCCCCCTCTGCCATGCCGACGTTCGCGCCGGGCACCGTCTTCAGCAGTGGTCCGAGGACGGCGGCCTGAGGGAGCTTCAGGTCCGGCAGACCGTAGTGGTCGGGGTTGGGTGCGCCGAGCGGGGTGTCCACGGCCAGCCCCGGCGTCAACGTGGTCAGATCGGCGGCGGGCGCGTCCGCCCCGAGGTGATCGAAGCCGTGCCCGAGGAGGTTCGGAAGGGGCGTGCGCAAACCCGCCCCGGGCAGTCCGGCGTCGACCGGCAGTCGCGGCACCGCCCGGTCGGGGAGCATCCGGCCCTCGACGTACTGCGGTCCCTCGGGTCCACCCGGCATCGGCACCGGAAGCTCCCCGGCGATCTTGGGCGTCTGCAGGTTGAGGGCGCGCCCCACGCCGTCCAGAGGTACGGGGACGGGAACCTTTTCGGCCGCGACGGCCGGCGTCACGGCGGCGGCACCCATCGCTGCCGCCACGCCGGTGACGACAGCGACAAGAGTTCCTCGAGTGGTCGACTTCATCTCAGGTACGGTCCCTTTCAGGATTCGGTGGATCTGCGTCCATACCGGGTAACGATCCTGAGAACGCCTTCAGTTCAGGATTCCCCTGACGGACCCATTAGTCAGCTCGTCCAGAAATTCCACCAGCGGGTCAGGATCAGCATCCCGATGATCCCGATGTGCGCGACCGGCAGGACCCAGGTGAATTCTCCGAGGAATCCCCGCAACCAGCCGGGCGCGGGCAGAAACTCATGCCGCACGTTGAACGACGTCACGTACCAGAACATGATGATCGTGGCGACCCACGCCAGACAGCACCACAGGCACAGCGAGTTGATCCGGTACAGCGACTGGAACTGCAGCCAGGTGCAGAATCCGACACCGAAGAGGGTGCCGGCGTTGAAGGTCAGCCAGTACCAGCGCGGGTAGGTGGCCCGCGCGAGCAGGCTCATCCCGACGCAGATCACGATGCCGTACGCCACCAGGCCGAGCATCGGGTTGGGGAACCCGAAGGCCGCGGCCTGCTTGCTCTTCATGATGTTGCCGCAGGAGACGACCGGGTTCAGGCTGCATCCCGGCACGAAGTTCGGGTTCTCCAGCAGCTTGAACTTGTCGATCGTGATGACCCACGCGGCGAGCAGACCGGCCGCACCGGTGATCACGAGCAGTACGGCGAGCGCACGGCTGCCGCCGACCGTCCGGGGACCGTCGGAGCGTTCCTGGTCGATGGAGACGTCCTTGACTGTCGTCTTGCTCATCACGCCGTTTCCGTAGTCTCGAAGGGCCTGCGGGCAACCGACATTGTGCCGCACCCACATGTGTGTCCACCGTTCGATGGACATAAGGAGGTACGCACGGTCGTCGCGGAGCGTTCGGTTCGGCGGCAGGCTCGTCGGCATGACAACACACGCGAACGAACTCGCGGTGGACGTACGGGGGCTGCGCAAGCAGTACGGGGACGTGACCGCCGTCGACGGCATCGATCTCGGCATCCGCCGCGGCGAGGTGTTCGGCCTGCTCGGACCCAATGGCGCGGGCAAGAGCACCACGGTGGAGATCCTCCAGGGCAACCGCGGGCGGGACGCGGGCGAGGTGTCCGTGCTCGGCGCGGACCCGGCGACGGGCACACGCGCGTGGCGCTCGCGGATCGGCATCGTCTGGCAGGACGAATCGGCGCCCGCGGAGTTGACGGTCGACGAGACCGTACGGCACTTCGCCCGCTACTACCCGCGGCCCCGCGACCCGGAGGAGGTCATCGGGCTCGTCGGTCTGGAGGCGAAGGCGGGCAGCCGCATCAAGGCGCTCTCGGGCGGCCAGCGCAGGCGTCTGGACGTGGCGCTCGGGGTGATCGGCGGCCCCGAGCTGCTGCTCCTGGACGAACCGACGACCGGCTTCGACCCGGCCGCCCGCCGCCAGTTCTGGGACCTGATCCGCAAACTGGCCGACGAGGGCACGACCATCCTGCTCACCACGCACTACCTGGAGGAGGCGGAAGCGCTGGCGCACCGGCTCGCGGTCGTCGCGCGGGGCCGCGTCGTCGCGGAAGGCGAACCCGCCGCGCTCCGCGAACGCTTCGGCACCGAGGCGACCGTCGAGTGGACGGAGGCCGACGGCACGACGCGCAGCGAGCGCACGGACACCCCCACGCGCACGATCGCGGAGCTCACCCGCCGCTTCGACGGCGAGATACCGGGGCTGAGTGTGACCCGCCCGACTCTGGAGGACGTCTACCTCCGTCTGACCGGACAGGAGAACGCGCGATGACCCTGACGACCGTACGCGTACGCGGCGAGGCCTCCTCCGTGCGGCTGCCCGGAGCCTGGGGCCTCGGCCTGCGGCGGGGCGCCCTGGAGATCAAGCAGTTCTTCCGTCAGCGCGACCAGGTGGTGTTCACCTTCGCCTTCCCCGTCGTCTTCCTCTTCCTCTTCGCGTCGATCTTCAAGGACGACGTGCGGGGCGCGGGCATCACCGCCTCCCAGCTGTACGTCCCCGCGATGATGGCCGCGGGCATCATGTCCACCAGCTTCCAGTCCCTCGGCATCTCCATCGCCATCGAACGGGACGAGAAGGTGCTGCGGCGGCTGCGCGGCACTCCGATGCCACCGGCCGCGTACTTCCTGGGCAAGATCTGGCTGGTCCTGGTCACCGGCCTCATGGAAACGGCGATCCTGCTCGTCGTCGGCACGACGCTGTACGACGTGAAGCTGCCCTCGGATCCCGCCAAGTGGGCCGACTTCGCCTGGATCTTCGTCCTGGGCCTGACGGCCTGCGCCCTGCTCGGCATCGCGATCAGCTCGGTGCCGAAGTCCGGCAAGAGCGCCACGTCCGTCGTCGTACTCCCCTTCCTCGTGCTGCAGTTCATCTCCGGGGTCTACATCGCCATCGACACGATCCCCGACTGGATGCTGAACATCGGCGCCCTGTTCCCGCTGAAGTGGATGTGCCAGGGGCTGCGCGGGGTGTTCCTGCCCGAGTCGGCGAAGGTCCTGGAGCAGGCGGGCGGCTGGGAGTTCGGGCGGATCGCCCTGGTGCTGGGGGCCTGGTGCGTCGGAGGATTGCTGCTGTGTCTGCTGACCTTCCGCTGGAAGAACCGCCGCGACGGATGACCGAACGGATCGCCGGACCCGACGGCGCGAAGAGCTCGTACACCTGGGACCGCTCCTTCCGGCTCTGGGACTCGTACTTCGCGGTCGTGTGCGTGGCCACCCTGGTGTTCGTGCTCGGCACGGGGCATCCGGGGTGGCCCCTGCGCCTCGTCTCGGCGGCGCTGCTGGTGGCGCTGGTTCCCTGGTACGTGCTGGTGGGGCGGCCCGTCCTCGGCGCCGACCCGCCCGACGAACGCCGGGCCCTCGGCTATCTCGCGGGCGCGATCGTGCTGTTCCTGCCGTCGGGGATCCTCGTCGGTGAGACCCGGCTGATGGCCTTCGCGCTCGTCCCCCAATGCTTCATGGCGCTGCGGCTGCGCTGGGCGCTGGCGGCCGTGACGGTCATCAACATCGCGCCGGTGGCGGGGTGGGCGCTGCTGTGGTGGCCGAGCGGCCAGGACGTCTTCTTCAACTCGCTCTTCGGCGTGGTCACCCTCGTCTTCTCGGCGGCCTTCGGCAACTGGACCATCCGCATCATCGAGCAGAGCCAGGAACGGGCCGAGCTGATCGCCGAACTGGACGCCAGCCGCCACGAGCTCTCCCGGCTCTCGTCGGCGCACGGCGCGCTGGCCGAGCGGGAGCGGCTCTCCCGGGAGATCCACGACACGCTCGCGCAGGGTTTCACCAGCCTGCTGATGCTGGTGCAGGCGGTCGAGGCCGAACTCGACCACGACGTCCCGCAGGCCCGCCGCCACCTGTCCCTGATGGCGGAGACGGCCCGGCAGAACCTCGCCGAGGCGCGGGCCCTGGTCGCCGGGGGCGCGCCCGCCGATCTCGACGGGGCCTCGCT
>LRTP01000650.1 GCA_001550305.1 Streptomyces diastatochromogenes | reverse complement strand
ACCATGGGTGCGATCAACGTTCTACGGGCCGGGCTGGTCCGCCGCGACGCCAACCCGGCATAGCAAGAAGCCCCCGTTCACGAGGGGGAGGAGTCACGTAGCCGAAGTGACGGCCTGGACCTTCCCAGTAATCGCCTCAGCCGACGTTGGCGTTCGGACCCCATCTTGAGCAGGCCCCGGAAACGCCAAGATCCCGCCCGATCAATGCGATCGGACGGGATCTCATCAACCAGCCACACCTGGCCTCGTGAACGGTCCTGGCGGTCGGCCGGGTCGGACCCAGCCGCGTTGGTTCAGCGCTCTGGTCAGGTCCTGGTTGGCCGCCCTCGCGGCATCGAGATCGGATCGGGCCTCCTCCAACGCGGAGGTCAGTTCGACGTTGTGCTGCTCCAGCCTTGTGATCTTCCGGTGGAACTCGTCGATACTTGTAGCGCCCTGGCGGCTGCAGGTCAGCCGCCGCCGGGTGCCTCTCTGTCGTCGCCGAGCCCCCGCCGCAGCAGCCGCAGTGCGGAGGTGGACAGATGCAGGCCGGATGGATGGGCAAGGACTCGGGGCTCTAGACTAGGCGGAGAAGGCTGCTGTTGGTCGACAACTCATCTACCTCGGGCTTCGTTGCCGTCACCGCAACCCCTTGACCTCGTAGCCAGGTTGGAAGGAGCTCAGTCACAGGAGATAGTGACCGAAGTGGACTCCGTCTGCCCGGTGGCATTGAACTGCAACAACAGGGCCTCCTGACAGGCGAGTCGGCGTAGACACCCTCCGAGTTCCCAAGAGGCCCTGTTCCCACGCCCGACGGGCCGTAATCACCCGGTCGAGACTTCCGTCGACGGACACCACTCAAGGTCGAAAAGACAACAGCTTCTTACGTGCAGGACATGTCACCACGCGGCAGGTCACTCGAGACAAAGAAGGCGTCCAAGGCGCCTATAGCGCAGGCATTCGGCTCAGGATGAACCAGCACTCCGTGGCCCCCTGCATCGACGTCTACCAAGACTGCGTCGCCACCCATTGCCTGGCGCATGCCTCGAGCGGTACTAAGCGGAGTGGCCGGGTCACGTCGATTCTGCAGAATCAGTACATTGCGCTTTCCAATGGGTTTGACCTTCGGCTCTGGGCCGGTTGGTTGCGAGACCCAGGCCGAACAGGGCGTGATGTTGGCCGGAGCACCCGCCGTGAGTGGGAACTTCGCCCGGTCGACCGCGGTGTTGTGAGCATAAGTGCGGATGTTGCGTGGCCAGGCCGTGTCCCCGCAGCTGATCGCCCAGCCCGCTGAATAGAGATTGTCTTGCGGAACTCCCTGCATCGTGCCGTTGGCGACGAAGTCGTTGGTCAGGCCCGTGAGGAAGGTACGGTCGGCGTCGCTGGGATTTCCTGCTGCGACGCCGGCTGCGGCCTGCCACAGCCGGGCCAGCATGGGCACCGGCGACTCTTTCGTCGCGATCATACTCGCGTCGTTGTACGAGAGCTGCCAGGTGAAGAGCCGTATGAGATTGCCGTTGATCGGGGCTTTGGTGCCCGGCAGCGAGACGGGACGACGATCGAGCTCGGCCGCCAGGGCGAGGTAGTTTCGCCGCACGTCACTGGGCGTGCTGCCGAGACGGACTGTGTCCTTGTGGGCGACCGCGAATCGGGCAAGATCGGGCCAGCGGTCCTCCATACCTTCACTGAATGTGCGGAAGTCGTCGTAGCCGCGCTTGTTGGGGTCGACCGAACTGTCGAGCACCACTCGGTCGACATTCTCGGGAAACAGCGCTCGGTAGATCGAACCCAGGTAGGTGCCCCAGGAAATGCCGTAGTAGGAAACGGAGCGCTCTCCGAGCGCGCTGCGGATCCGGTCCATGTCCCTGGCGACGTTCGCAGTGGTCAAGTGCGGCAAGAGGTCAGCTGAGTTGGCTGCGCAGTGGTGTGCCATCCGCTTGGCGTATGCCACGTTGGCGTTGATCGAACCGTCCGCGCCTGGGAAGGACAGTACCTCCAACTGCTCATCGCGGACGAGTTCATCGGCGTGACGGCCGCAGTTCATCGGAGTGCTGTGCCCGATGCCGCGAGGGTCGAAAGCGACCAGGTCGTAGCTGTCTCGCACTGCCTTAGGCAGGAGACTGCCCATCGCGGTAGGAACGTCCAGGCTGGAGCCGGGGCCCCCACCATTGAGCATCAGGACGCCCTTGCGCTTCTTCGGGTCGGCTGCAGGGATCCGGGACACTTCGATCGCGATCGCTCGTCCCTCCGGATCCTTGTAGTCCAGCGGCACCTTGAGCCTGGCGCATTGCTGCGGGGCCGGGGCGTCCGTGGGGCACGCGCCCCACTTAAGCGTGGATGGATGCGTCGCTGTCGCCTCGGCCGACTGGATCATGATGGTTACAGCGCCGACACCGAGCGCGGCGGCGGCAACCAGGGCAGGCAGTGTGCGCACACGGTGGCCTCGGTGCCGACCGTTGCGAGGGGAATTGTTTGAAGGCACAGGTCGACCATAAAAATCATGGTCAGGACAAGCTAACCCCCTGGCTACCGGCATGTGGGGCAGGCAGCGGTATGGACAACAAAGTGTCGTTGGTGTAACGACGGCGGTCATGAACCGCTCCGGGTCTGATGGAGCGGTTTTCCTCCATGACTTGGTAGCCGGCGCTCGTGTACAGGTTCATTGCCGCCTCGTTGCCGCCCACACGGTGAACATCAGCGCCGAGTCGCCGGCTGCGAGCGTTGCCTGTTCGCCGGCCGCCATCGCGGCCCGACCGTACCCTTTGCCGCCGTGCTGCTCCTGGATGTACAGCGAGTAGCCGTAGGTGACCCCCGGGAGGTACCCGTGCTTCAACCAGCCAGTGCCGATGTGCTCGCCGGCCGCCTCAAGCACCAGGAACGTGTTGTCGGGCGTCGCCAGGCCCTCGGGAATCAGCTTCGCGAAGTCGCGGTCGGACTTGCGTACGGCCTCCTTGGGGCTCAGGGCTCCCGCCCGGACGATGTCGCCGACGTAGGCGACCTTCTCGGAGGCGAGCCACTCGGGATATTCGGCCTGTGTCATCGGCCGTGCGGTGACGCCCTCCAGTGGTTCCGGCGGGGAACTGATCAGCCGCGTCCTGAGCTGGCCGCGGACGCGATATCCGTCGAACAGTTCGCCGGCGGGCTCGGTGAGCCGTATGTCCACCCGGTGTGCGCCGCGCTCCGCGCACCATCCCTCGGCCCAGCCTCGGGCGGCCTGCTTGTGCCCCCGGCCAGCGTGGAGCGCGTCGACGCGGAGGTCGCCGATACGGCCCGCGAGCGTGCCGTTTTCGTCAGCCACGGCCACAGCGACGTATCCCACTCGAGTCCCGGCGTCCGTGATCTCGGCGACGGTCCAGTCGCTGATGCCGGTGCGTACGTCCTCGAGCATGTGCTCCGCCGCGGCCGCACCTGGCCCGGCCGCCGTGTACGAGGCGTGTAGCCGCTGCTCGAAGTCCTCCTGCCATTCCGTGTTGTCACCCAGGAGGCTGAATTCTGTCATCTGATCACACTAGTAGCGTGTCGCTGCTTAGGTATGGGCTGTCTGATTGGGAGGCTTGCGTCTGGCAGATTCCTCTCCCGCTCTGCCGGACAGGACTGGTGCGATGGGTTCGCAGAAGAAGAGGCCGGTGGTGCTGACCGCGCAGGACCGCGAGGAGTTGGTCCGGGTGACCACGACGGGGGTTCATCCGGCCTCGGTAATCAGGCGGGCGAGGGTGCTGCTCGCACTCGACACCTCTGCAGGCGGGATCGGCTCGCAGGAGGTGATCGCGGCCCGGCTCGGCGTCTCCGGTGAGACGTTGCGGCTGGTCGCCAAGCGTTTCACCGAAACCGGTGGCGATGTTCACGCCACCGTCGCGCGGAAGAAGCGCGACCTCCCGCCGGTGCCCTCGCCGGTGACCGGTGAGGTCGAAGCCCGGCTGATCGCGATGGCGTGCTCACAGCCACCCCAGGGCTATACCCGGTGGTCGCTGCGGCTGCTGGAGAAGCACGTCGCACTGGTCGAGGACATCCCCGATCTGGACCATTCCACCATCGGCCGGGTCTTAAAAAAACGGAACTGCGTCCTCACCTGAAGAAGTGCTGGACCATCCCACCACGAGCGAACGCGGAGTTCGCGGCCCGGATGGAAGACGTACTGGCCGTCTATGCCCGGCCCTATGACCCGGCATGTCCGGTCGTGTGCATGGCCGAGAAGCCCTACCAGCTCCTCGGCCATGTCCGCGACCCGCTCCCGGCCCGCCCTGGTCACGACGCCTGCCAGGACAGCGAGTACATCCGCTGCGGCACGTGCTCGATCTTCGTATGGGTCGAACCCCTGCGCGGGTGGCGTCGAGTTCAGGCACTGTCCCAGAGGACCCGGATCGACTGGGCCGGCCAGGTCAGGCAGCTGCTGAGCGTGGACTACCCCGATGCCGAGACGGTTGTGCTGGTGATGGACAACCTCCCAACACCCACGGCATCGCCTCACTGTACGAGGCATTCGAACCAGAAGAGGCCTTCGCCCTGGCTCAGCGCCTCGAGATCCACCACACGCCCAAGCACGGGTCATGGCT
>LRTP01000649.1 GCA_001550305.1 Streptomyces diastatochromogenes | reverse complement strand
GACCGCCAGCGGCAGGGCCCCGATGGAAGCCGGCTGGTCGACGACTACCAGTACCGTTCCGTGCTTGGCCTGGAGCTTGTCGAACAGCTCCCGCAGCTTGGGTTCGCTGTTGGGCAACGGCTTGTCGAACACCTTCTTCCCCGCCCGGTTGACGGCGGTGGCGTGGTGATCACCCTTGCCGACGTCCAGGCCCAGATAGATGTCGACACTACTCTCGTCCGTCATGCCCTTCGCTCCCGTGCTCGCGCTCTCCCCGGCCTCACCTGCGGCATCAGCGTGCCGGCATCCACGTTACGAAGAGACTGCCCGCGGGGCGCTCTTGCCTCTAATCAGCGGTCTGCCAATGCCTCCGGCACCGGCGACACCACCTTTTCGATCATCTCGACTGGGGGACCAAGTCATACCGGGGCCGAAGGCCGGGAGCCTCATTACGAGGCCACGAAGACGGTAACGGGGATCTGCAGGTCGAGCCGCCAGGTGGAGTCTTCACCGAGCCGGACGACCACGGGCTCGGACGCTCCCGGGGCGGGCTGACCACCAAGCTCCATCTGGCGGTCGAGCAGGCACAGAAGCCGATGTCGCTGGTGATCACGGCCGGGCAGCGCGGTGACTCCCCGCAGTTCCAGGTGGCCCTGGGTCGTATCCGGGTGCCCCGGCTCGGGCCGGGCCGTCCGCGCACCCGTCCGGACAAGGTCCGGGCCGACAAGGCGTACGGCTCCCGCGCGAACCGCGCTTACCTGCGCAAGCGCGGTATCTCCTGCACGATCCCGGAGAAGCGCGACCAGATCGCCAACCGCAAGAAGCGCGGTTCCCAGGGTGGTCGGCCGCCAAAGTTCGACGCCGCGGATTACAAAGAGCGCCATGCGGTGGAGTGCGGCATCAATCGCCTCAAGCGCCACCGAGCAGTGGCAACGAGGTACGACAAGCTCGCCGTCCGCTACGAGGCGACCGTGCTGGTCGCGGCCATCAATGAATGGCTGTGACCTGCACGGTGGCGGGGACCTCGCGAGGCTGGGCCGAGCTCAGGGCTGATGACACATCACTCGATTCCGAGGGGGCCGATGCCCAGGTCCTCACGCATGAGGCGACGCATCTGCGCCATAGCCTTGCGTCGTCGCTCTATCAGGGGCGCGTCGTCGGCGGAGCCGACAGCCACTCCACGGGCATAGGCGTCGCGGATCGCGCGCAGGCGGTGGAACGCCTCGTTCCCCGCCTCCACGACCTGCGGGGGGCCCACGAGCCAGAGGCGTTCGCTCGCCGTGTAGATGCCGGTGCCGCGCACGGCTTCCCGCACCGCCGCGTCGCGTGCCGACTCGGACATGTGGTCGCCCAGGGCGACGGCCCGTATCTCCTCACCCGCGGCTTTGAGGGCGGAAACATACTCCGTGTAGACCTCGCGCCGTACTTCCAGAGCGTGCCTGGCTTCCTCCCGCCGATGTTCACGGTTTCGGCGCTCGGAAACCGCGGACGACGGCCCGCGGGACGGTCGGGGGGACGGTCGGGGGGGCGACGACCGTGGGCACGGGTGGCCTGCTGTAGCGGGGGACTCGTCCGGCGGCGCGGTGCGCACCTGTCTGGGGCGGATGCGGATACGGAGGCAGAGCCTGCTGTACAGGAGGTCCATCATCCGCCCGTGACCGTGGTGGTGCGCCCCTCAGCCGGTTGACTTGACCTTCCGAAGCATGGTTTCCACGTGTTGTCCGGGAGGGCCGGGATGTCGTCTCCTTACGATCAGCAGATCGAGGGGCTGCTGGCGGACTACAGCAAGAAGCGCGATCAGGCGTTCGAGTCACGTCAGCAGATCAACGCGGTGACGGCGACGGCGACGGCACCCCGACAGGTGGTGCGGGTGACGGTGGGGGCCCAGGGCCAGATCACGGAACTGGACTTCCCCACGGGGGCTTACCGGAACATGGCGCCCAAGGATCTGGCGAGGGTGATCCAGGCCACCGTCGACAAGGCGCGTGCGCAGGTGCTCAAGAAGGTGACCGAGGCGGTGACCGCGGTGATGCCCGGAGGGGTGCCCCTCGCCGACCTGCTGGAGGGCAAGTTCGACCCCCGCGCGTTTCTGCCGGAGGAACTCCCGATGCCTGAGGCCGTGAAGGACTACGTGGACCACGGGTACGGGGAGACGGAGAGGAATGGCCGCGGTGAGTGAGCAGCAGCAGCCGTCCTCGGGTGACATCGTCCGGGTCGACACGGATCAGATCAAGAAAGCGCTCCATACTCTCGAGGGCATCTGGCGCAGTCTGGACAAGGCGGGTCGTGATCTCGTCGACCGCTCCAACGAGTTGGGTGAGTGCTGGGGCGACGACAAGTCCGGCAAGAAGTTCCGTGAGAATTACTGGGACCCGCATGAGAAGGCCATCGACGCCGCGGTGCAGGGCGCGAAGGTTCTCAAGGATTCCGTGGAACAGGTGCAGGACATGGTGAAGGTCTACGAGCAGGTCGAGCAGCGGGCGACCGATACCGCGGCGGACATGGGTACCGGCATGGGCGCCTGAGGCTTCGACAACAGCCGCGCGCACCGCTCGCCGGCACGGCACGGCACGGCACCGTGCCGTGTCGGTGTCGTGTGGTCGCCGCTGAACTGTCCCGGCCTTCTTTCTTCCCCTGTCAAGTCCTGATCTGTGGTGGTTGCTGACTCATGAGCATCAATTTGCCGTCCGGGTTGCAGAAGCTTGCCGAAGCCACCGGTGGTCAGTGGCCGCCGGGCGACGAGGACAAGCTGTGGAAACTGGCCACGGCTCACCGGGACTTCGAGAAGGCGGTACGGGAGCTGGAGCCGGAGCTCGACGCGGCGCTCGAGGAGGTGCTGGGGGGGCTTTCGGGGCCGGCGGCGGACGCGTTCGAGGCGTACCTGCAGAAGCTGAAGCAGGATCTGCCGACGCTCGCCGACGCGGCTGAGCAGCTCGCGAACCTGGCGAAGAACATGGGGCTTCAGGTCCAGTACTCCAAGATCATGATCTTGGAGATGCTGGTGTGGATGGCGGGGCAGATCGCGTTCCTGGCGTGGTGGGCGCCGGAGGCGGTGCCGGGCATCGTGGCGGCGGGCACCGCGGCGATCAGGATGATCCTGACGCGGTTGCTGGCGGCGGTGGCGGTCAACGTGGCCATGGCCGGGTTGATGGACGCGATCGCCCAGCTGTTCCAGATGGGCCAGGCCGGTGAGGCGCACCGGAGCAGCTGGGACTTCGACGCCACCAAGATGGCGTTGGGCGCGGGTGCCATCAACGGTGCTGTGGCCGGGCTGATGTTCACGGGTGCTGGTGCGGTGGCGCCTGGGCTCCTGGCGACTTTGGCGGGGAAGATGGGCGTCGGCGCGGCGGCCGGCGCGTTGGGCATGGAGCTCACCGACCTGGCGTTCGGGATCGACGGCGAGCCGGGGCTCGGTGCGCTGGCCGGGGCGGTGGGCGGTGCGATCGGGCACATTCCGGCGGTGCGCGGCGGGAAGGGCGGCGCCGGGGCGCGGGGCGACGGTGACATCGAGGTTCCGGGGATGGGTGCCGAAAAGCCGGGGCTGGGCGACGGAACACCGGGTCTGAAGGGTGCAGGAGCGGAGGGGGCCGGCACCAAGGCGGGCGCACGCCCCGGCGCCAAGGACACCGAGGGCTACTACGGCGGTACGTCCCGGGAGGGGGGCGATGAGCTGCCGGCGTACCCCGGCGTGGATGGCGAGCTGCCGGGGTACCCCGGCGGACGTCCGTACAAGGTGCCGCTGTTCGGGGACGTCCAGTCCGGGCACGAGGCACCGCAGCTCCCGTTCGAGTTGATGGGGAAAGCCGTTTACCCGGACCGTGGTGGTCACACGGACCTCACCGGGTTCGCGGGCGAGGGCGGTACTCCGCTCACCATCTCCCACCCGGGTGAAGAGGGTGCCGGTGGTGGGCGGGTCCGGGGCACCGGGAGTGGCGAGGAACGTCGCCCGTATGACGACGTGTCCGACGCGGGCAGCGGGCCGTTCAACGACGATGTCACGGTCTCGGCCTTCGGGCCGGAACACGGGCCGCTGAGGCGGGGCGATTTCGAACGGCGGTGGCCGAACGCCGGCCAGAACGGGCAGGAGCTTCCCGGCGCCCGGGGCGGTGCCGGCGCCCCACGAGGGAACGCCGGCTCCACCGGCTCCGTGGACCGGCCGCAAGGACTGCCGGGCTTCGAGACGCAGGGGAGTACCGAGCGCTTCGGCGTCGCGGACCCGTCCGCGCAGGGCGGAACGCCGGCCCACGACGTCCCGGGACAGGTGCCGACGGAGCGTCCCGGGCCGTCGGGTGACACGGGCGGCGGCCTCACCGAGAAGGCGTTGCACGAACATGACCTCCGCGGCGTTGCCCCCGGTCGTTCGGTAGACGACTGGGTGACGGACGTGGTGAACGCCCCCGAGGCGCCCCGGACCGTCACCACGGAGCCGCTCGGCCACGGCCAGGAACTCCCCCTGACCGAGGCGCCCGCTGGTGCGGGCCACGAGGTGGTGCCGGAGCGGTCGCAGCCCGAGGCCGGGCATGGGTCGGCTCCGGTGGGGTCGGAGCAGTCGTCGGCGCCG
>LRTP01000065.1 GCA_001550305.1 Streptomyces diastatochromogenes | reverse complement strand
ACGCGGGGCTCGGTGGGGCGGCCAGCAGGCCCAGGAGAAGGGCGAGGACGGGGATCAGGAGCGCGCGGGCGGCGCGTGGTGCGGCGCGTATGCGGCGGGGGCGGGGACATGGTGTCTTGACTGCGCCGGTGGCGGTGATTACGGATCCGGGCGGCCCCGCGCCGGCGCGCGGGAAAGGGGGACGACGGTAGCCGTGTGGAGTGCGGCGACAGCGGAATCAGGAGTTCTCTTCGAGCGGCCGTACACACGTTCTCCAGCGCGCCGAACGCCGTACGCGGCACCGGACTTGGAAGTCCGCTCGAGAACGGATCCAGGAAAACGCTGGACGGGGACGGCCGCGGCTAGCGTGAGCGGCGGCGCGGATTTCCGGCCAACAAAGTGGAACGGGACAAGGAGCTCGACGACATACGGAATGCGGAATACGGAGGAGACCGTGAGGATTCAGGTTCTGGGTCCGTTGAGTGCCGAGGTCAACGGGGGATCCATCGTTCCGAGCGCGGGCAAGCCGCGGCAGATCCTGTCGCTGCTGGCGTTGTATCCCGGGCGGGTGATGCCCGTCCCGACCCTCATGGAGGAGATCTGGGCGACACAGCCGCCGCAGAGCGCGCTGACCACGCTGCAGACCTACATCCTGCAGCTGCGCCGGCGGCTGGGCACCGCGATGGGGCCCGGTGCGCCGGGCGGCGCCAAGGAGGTGCTGGCCACCCGGCACGGCGGCTATCTGCTGCAGATCCCGCCCGACTGCGTCGACGTGCACCAGTACGACCGGCTGACGAGGGAGGGCCAGGCCGCCTTCGAGAGCGGCGACGACGAGGTCTCCGCCGCCCGTTTCAAGGCGGCCCTGGGCCTGTGGCAGGGCCCCGCCCTGGTCGACGTACGGCTGGGGCCCGTCCTGGAGATCGAGGTGGTGCGGCTGGAGGAGAGCCGGCTGGTCACCGTGGAACGCCGCATCGACGCCGACCTGCGGCTGGGCCGGCACGCCGAACTCATCGCCGAGCTCATCGAACTGACCGCCCGTCACCCCCAGCACGAGGGACTGCACTCCCAGGCCATGGTGGCGCTCTACCGCTCCGGCCGGCAGGCCTCCGCGCTGGAGGTCTACCGCCGGCTGCGGGTACGGCTGATCGAGGACCTGGGAGTGGAACCCTCCCCCCAGCTGCAACGCCTCCACCAGGCCGTCCTGACCGTCGACCCCCAGCTGGACGTCCTCGCAGGCCCGCGCCACAGCTCCACCTACGACCTGTTCACGGCCTGACAGACCCGCCTCCCGCCGCGAGTCGCGGCGGGGGCGGGCAGCGGCGGGCAACGGGCAGCAGCGGGAGGGATGCTGCGGGCCGGCGGCGGACG
>LRTP01000648.1 GCA_001550305.1 Streptomyces diastatochromogenes | reverse complement strand
GTCCAGGGGGCGCAGCCCCTTGGTGGGGTCGAAGGGGCGGAGCCCCTGGGGATGGGACGGGTAGGGGCGGCGGGGCGAGGGGAGCCGGGGTGCGGGGGCTCGGTGGGGTTATGCGTTTGCTCCGTGGGCCGGGGGGCCGGAGAATGCCTCCCCATGGGACATCTCGAAGCCGCACATCTTGAGTACTACCTTCCCGACGGGAGGGCGCTGCTCGGCGATGTGTCGTTTCGGGTGGGCGAAGGGGCCGTCGTCGCACTGGTGGGCCCCAACGGAGCCGGCAAGACCACGCTGCTGCGGCTGATCTCCGGGGAGCTGAAGCCGCACGGGGGCACCGTCACCGTGACCGGCGGCCTGGGCGTGATGCGTCAGTTCGTGGGGTCCGTGAGAGACGAGACGACCGTGCGGGAGCTGCTCGTCTCCGTGGCGTCGCCCCGCATACAGGAGGCCGCCAGAGCCGTCGACGCGGCCGAGCACGCCATGATGACCGTGGACGACGAGGCCGCCCAGCTCCGCTACGCGCAGGCACTCTCCGACTGGGCCGAGGTACGCGGCTACGAGTCCGAGACGCTCTGGGACATGTGCACGATGGCCGCGCTCGGCGTCCCGTACGAGAAGGCGCAGTGGCGCCTGGTGCGCACCCTCTCCGGAGGAGAGCAGAAGCGGCTGGTGCTGGAGGCCCTGCTGCGCGGTACCGACGAGGTACTGCTCCTGGACGAGCCGGACAACTACCTCGACGTCCCGGGCAAGCGCTGGCTGGAGGAGCGGCTCAAGGAGACCCGCAAGACCGTTCTCTTCGTCTCCCACGACCGGGAGCTGCTGTCCCGCGCCGCCGAGAAGATCGTCAGCGTCGAGCCCAGCCCCACCGGCGCCGACGCATGGGTGCACGGCGGTGGCTTCGCGACGTACCACGAGGCGCGACAGGAGCGGTTCGCCCGCTTCGAGGAGCTGCGCAGGCGCTGGGACGAGAAGCACGCCCAGCTGAAGAAGCTCGTGCTGAATCTGCGGCAGGCGGCCTCCATCAGCCATGAGTTGGCGTCCCGGTACGCGGCGGCGCAGACCCGGCTGCGGAAGTTCGAGGAGGCCGGCCCGCCGCCGGAGCCGCCGCGCGAGCAGGACATCAAGATGCGTCTGCACGGCGGGCGTACCGGCGTACGGGCCATCACCTGCAAGGGACTTGAGCTCACCGGGCTGATGCACCCGTTCGACCTGGAGGTCTTCTACGGCGAGCGGGTCGCCGTGCTCGGCTCCAACGGCTCCGGCAAGTCGCACTTCCTGCGTCTGCTCGCCGGTGACACCGTCGCGCACACGGGTGAGTGGAAGCTCGGCGCGCGCGTCGTGCCCGGACACTTCGCCCAGACGCACGCCCACCCGGAGCTCCAGGGCCGCACCCTTCTCGACATCCTGTGGAGCGAGCACTCCCAGGACCGGGGCGCCGCCATGTCCCGGCTGCGCCGCTACGAGCTGACGGCCCAGGCCGAGCAGCGCTTCGAGAGGCTCTCCGGCGGCCAGCAGGCACGCTTCCAGATCCTGCTGCTGGAGCTGGAGGGTTCCACGGCCCTGCTGCTGGACGAGCCCACCGACAACCTCGACCTGGAGTCGGCCGAGGCACTCCAGGAGGGCCTGGAGGCATACGAGGGGACGGTGCTCGCGGTCACCCACGACCGCTGGTTCGCCCGCTCCTTCGACCGCTATCTGGTCTTCGGCTCGGACGGCAGGATCCGGGAGACGGCGGAGCCGGTGTGGGACGAGCGGCGCGTCGAGCGGGCCCGGTAGGACTCGGGGCCGGTACGACTCGGGCCCGCCAGGACCCGGTCCCGGTCCCAGTCCCCGTCGTCCGGTGCTTCCCGGAGGACCGGGGGCCGGGAAGTTCGTAGAGTGGAGTGAGGACGCGAGATCCACGGCTCCCTCCCGGACGCCGCTCGGGCGCCGCGCACGGCAGCGCCAGCCCGGCGGCCACCCGGACCGCGCCGCAGGACACGACGAGCGGGGTACCACCATGACCGGAGTCGACCCGGACCGGCTGGACGACCAGCAGCTGATGAAAGAGCTGGAGACGATCCACCGCACCCGCCACGACACACTGCTGCACGGTTCGAACGAAGCTCTGCGGACCCACAACTTGCGCATGGCGCAGCTGGAGGGGGAGTACCTGCGCCGCCATCCGCGCCGTCCCGTCGCCTCGGGCCGTACCCGCGACGGGGCCCGGGAGCGGGGCCTCGCGGCGGAGTGCTGAACGACGAGTCGGCGCGACATGACGGTTCGGGGCGTCAGGGAGGGCACGAGTGACGACGTCGGGTCGAACTCGCCCGGCCCGCACACCCGTTGCCACCCACACCCGTCGCTGCCACCCGCACCCGTCGCCCTCGGTCCCCGCCGGCGCCGGTGAACCGAGGCGCGCCGGGTGGTGCCGGATTCCGCAGGGGCGGACACTCCGTCAGGCGGCCTGCCGCGCGAACACTTCCAGGAACGCCTCGTCGAAGGCCTTGAGGTCACCCGGCTTGCGGCTGGTGATCAGGGTGTTGGGCCCCTGCTCGCACACCTGTACCTGCCGGTCGACCCAGGTGCCGCCCGCGTTGCGGATGTCGGTGCGCAGACTCGGCCAGGACGTGAGGACCCGGCCCGAGACCACGTCCGCCTCGACGAGCGTCCAGGGGGCGTGACAGATCGCGGCGACCGGAAGGCCGCGCTCGAAGAACGCGCGGATGACCGCCACGGCCCGTTCGTCGAGGCGCAGCGTGTCCGGGTTGGCCACGCCGCCCGGCAGCACGAGCCCGTCGAAGGACTCGGCCGACACGTCGGCGACCACCTCGTCGACAGGGAAGGTGTCCGCCTTGTCGAGGTGATGGAAGGCCTGGATCCGGCCGGGCTTCGTGGACACGAGGACCGGCTCGCCACCCGCGTCCAGTACCGCCTGCCAGGGATCGGTCAGCTCGACCTGCTCGACGCCCTCGGGCGCCACCAGGAACGCGATACGCATGATTCCTCCGTTTCCTCATCCCGGCCCCCGAGCGGTGGTGCACAGCGCCGGGGCGCCGTTCACCGCGTGCGCCGGGCGCGTACGACCGATTCGGCCAGCTCGTGCACCGTGGCGTAGCGCGCCTTGCGGGGGCGCCGCTCCACGGCCTCGACCAGGGGGTCGGGCGCGTGTTTGTCGCGCAGGGTGTCGGCCAGGTCGCGGGGGCCCGCGGGGAAGGCGGTACGGCTCAGGAACCGGGCCAGTTCCAGGCGCACCGTCTCGATGGACTCGGGCGCGCGGTTCGGTGCCACGGGGCCGCGCGCGATCTCCGGGTCGTCGTCGGCAGTCGGCTCCGGGTCGTGCCACTCCTCGGTCCGGGTGGGGTGACCCGACCTGAGCAGGCCCTGCAATTCGTGTTTCATCTCGTCGTCCCGGTGGGCGCTCAACCGGTCGCTGCCTCGTTGCATGACTCCCTCCAGGGGATCGGGGATGGTGATCGCCTACCCATGGACCCGGGGTCGACACGTCCGTGGGAAAACGGCACGACGAGCTCCACCGCAGGGCGGCATGATGACGGCCGGAGAACCGGTTCTCCGAGGTCATGGGGGTGGATGTGACGGGGATGTCGCTCGAGGCGCTGGACGCGGTGCCGTGGGACCGGCTCGAGTCGGCGCTGCCCCGGCACCCGGTCGAGGAGGTGCCCCGCGCGCTGCGGCGGCTGGCGCTCGCGGGCGGGGCCGCCACGGAGGAGTACTGCTATCCGCTGTACTCCTGCTTGATCGCGGGCAACGGCCGGGTGCCCTCCGCGGCGACCGCGGCCCTGCCCTTCGTGGTGGCGCTCGCCGCCGACCCGGAGGCAGGCGCGCGAGTCGACCTCGTAGGACTGCTGGTGGCTTTCGCGCACGCGACCGGGACGGCCCGGCCGGACCTGGTGGACGCGGGGTGGCCCGCGGCGTGGAGACGTCACCGGGGCGCGGTCCTGGCACTGCTCGCGGACCCGGACCCCGATGTGCGGCGGGAGGCCATTCCCCTCGCGGACGGTGTCGTACCGCTCCTTGAGCGGTGGCGGGCCGAGACGGACCCGGCGGTGCGTCTGCCGGTGCTGCTGCGGCTGGGACGGGTGGCCGCCGAGGCGGCACAAGCGGATGCCCGGTCGGTCGAGGAGGTGCGGGCGGTCCTCGACGGCGTCCTGCGTGACGGCGAGCCCGTCATGAAGGTCGCGGCCGTGATCGCCTGGGAACGGCTCGACCCGCAGGAGCCGGTCCGGTGGATCGACCTGCTGGTGGAGACACTCTCCGACCTCGCCCTACGGCCCAGGTTCGAGGAGATCTGGTACGTGGTGGGCGTCGAGGAACCCTGGAGCCGTGAAGCGGTCGTCACCTGGGCCGCCGAGCTGTTCGACCACGACGCCCGGACGGCCGCCTCCTTCGTGGTCCGGCTGGCCGACGCGGCGGCCCGCACCGGGGACACCGAACTGTCCGGGGCGGTGCTGGACGAGGCATGGCGGCTGCTGGTGCTCAGGCCGTCCGCGGCGCCCGCGCTGCTGCCGGAGGCGGGCCGACTGCTGGACGACCCGGCCGACCCCGTGCGCCTGCCAGATCGGAAGA
>LRTP01000647.1 GCA_001550305.1 Streptomyces diastatochromogenes | reverse complement strand
GGACGAACTCCCACTCGGCATCGGACAGTTCATGACGACGTATCACCCGACCATGATCCACCACTCAAGATCATCATTTGACGACAGGGCCTAGGCCGCAGACTCACCGCCCAGCACTCGTCGCTGGAGGACACCTGTGAGGCACTGATGCGGCGCCAGCATCCCGAGGGCCACCACGACGACATCACCGTCCTCATGGCCCGCCTGAACGGGATTCCATGCGATTCCCCGCGGAAGTAGCTCTGGATGCCGGGCGCCGTTCGGCGTCATGCATCGGCGTCCATGCCAGAAACCTGTGCGCCATCCAGGTCAGGGGGTGCCGCTTGGCCCGTGATGGAGCGTCAAAGAGAGTGGGATTGATTCCGAAGAACGCGTACGGCGACGGCGCATCCTCGAACAAATAGGACGGATCCATGTCGAAGGCTGTCCCGGCGGAGGGGTGCTTGCCGATCGCAGCCGGATTATCGACCCGCTTGAGCGTGACCGTTACTGCATCCTGCATCCTGCATCGTGCATCTCGTCGCGTAAGAAGGGAATGATCACGGCTTCACCGTGCCCCTCCGCCATGTCGGTGGCAAGGGCCGGGGTGAGCCAAGAGCCCTGTCACCCCTCCAAATGAAGTGCAGAGAAGCCAGGGGTTGACCTGCCGATACGGACGCGACGCCCAGCTCGTGTGCCTCGTCTGCCGGGCGAGCGAGGAGCGGGCCGTCGGGGACGCACCCGCTTCGGGTATTCGTGCGCCCGGTCTCCGTGTCCTCGCCGCGCGAAGTCCGCACCTAAACCCACTGAATGTTCGAAAAATTTACCCAAATCCTATTGACTCTTGGCGTATCCCGTGCAGGGTGATTACTAGGCCACAACACCGAAAGAGCCACAAAGTCGGTGAGGACGTCTAGTCGGCGGAGCGACCTGGACAGGATGTGGTTTAGGCCCCCGGCAAGCCGGCGCGATACCGAGGCAACAGTGACGACTGAAGCCTCAGGACACGTGCAGCACTACCGGGGACTGTTTTTGCCCTCGGAGCCTTCGCGCGGGCCTGACCGCGGCGTGAAGGCTGTGCGACGCCTGCGCTCCGCGGAACCGAAGAGCGCCAAGCCTGTCCCCTGCGGCCGGATCGGTCAGTCTGCATCGATGTCGGGCTGGATCTCCACGGTGAAGGCCGCGTCCTCGGCGCGTTCGCCTTCCTCGTCCTCCCAGACGATCACGCGTACGTGCCTCTGCCCGGTGCCGAGCACCTCCCACTCGGTCACTAGGTCGGTGACGACGAGGGCGGCGACGTACTCGGCGTCCTCTTTGGGATCGTCGGTGATGACGGTCCCCCGCCACCGCTCGGGATGGCCGCCGTAGGGGCGCCAGCCCTGCGAGCCGTGCGGCTCGTCGACCCGGTACACCCAACCCTTCTCGGTGCCCATGGCACCGATCCTTCCACTCAGGGCGCATCACGCGCCGGATCGGATCGACGTTCGCCGAGCGCCGGTCGCCCGGCTATAACAACTGCCCCGACGGCATCGAGCTGGAGCATATGTGGGGACTTCCTCGTGACCCGGGCAGCTCGCTGGGGGTGGCTGCGACCGGGATGCGCGCCACGTGCTGTGGGATGACGCTGGATGCATGAAGGCCACGTGGTCCGGGATGATCCGGTTCGAGTCGGTCGCGCTGTCGATCAGGCTGTACGCCGCCACGGAGGAGCATCCCGTGCGCCTTCACGAGATCCACGCCACCGACGGCAGCCGCGTCGAGCACCGCCGCTTTTGCAAGGCCGAGAACCGGGAAATCCCGTACGAACAAGTCGGTAGGGGCTTCGCCCTGGGGGACGGGCGCATGGTGCCGCTCACGGACGAGGACCTGGCTCATCTGCCTCTGCCCACAAAGCGGACCGTCGACGTGCTTGGTTTCGTGCCCTTCGAGGACATCGACCCGATCAGTTACGGGCGGCCGTACTACGTGGGTCCCGGACCGGGCGCCGACCGCCCCTACTCCCTGCTCGTCGAGGCGCTCGCGCGCACCGGCTACGTCGCCGTCTCCAAGGTAGCCCTCCGCGGCCGGGAGCGGCTGGCGCTGCTCCGCCCTCGCCACGGCATTCTCATCCTTCAGACCCTCCTGTGGCAGGACGAGCTGCGCGACCCCGGAGACCTCGCGCCCTCGACGCCGGTCACCGACCGGGAGCTGGAGCTGGCCGAGGAGCTGATCCGGGAACTCACCGGCATCGACGTCGGCGCGGTGCACGACGAGTACGCCCACGCCCTTGAACAGCTCGTGGACATGAAGATCACCGGCGGTGAGCTTGCCGGGCTGGCGGAGGCCGCCCCGGCGCTGGACTTGATGGCGGCACTGGAGGAGAGCGTCCGGGCCGCCAAGCGGGCGCACCGACGCCCGTCGGCCCGGCCTCGGCCATAGCCCTTGTGGCCGTACAAGCGCCGCGGACGTTCGCTGTAGCGGATGCTGTCTGGTGCGGTGCCGGGGCCCCAGCCGCGCGGGTCGGTGACGAGCCAGTGGTGCAGGTGCTGCAGGCGCCATGCGGAATCGAGGTGGTGGTGCTGGAAGGCGTCGGTGTCGGCGCCGTCGGGGATGACGGGTCTCGTGCGACACTGCGACGACGTCGAGACCCCCGCATCGGCTGGGCTACCTGAGCGCAGCCGAACTGAACAAGTGGACCGGCCAGACATAAAGTCGCTCACCGCGGACACCAGCGAGCCGGGCCCCGGGACGGACATGGCTATCGCGCTGCTGGCGATGCTCGCGCAGATGGAACGGATCTACATGCTGGAGCGTGCCGCCGGCGCGCGTGCCGCCAAAGAAGCCCACGGACTGCCGACCGGACGGCCCGCGAAGCTGAACGCGACCACCCGCGCCGGAGCCGCCCAGCGGATCAAAGACGGTGCGATCCCCGAACAGATCACCGCAGAGCTCGGCGTCAGCCGCTCCAGGCTGTACCGAGAGCTACCCAAGCACCGCGAGACCACCAGCCACGAAGGCTGATGAGTGATCCAAGCCCGCATCCCTGTTGGTCAGCGACATCCGTTGCTTTCGCAGCGAGTACTGCCGGGACCCCAACACCTTGCGACGCGTGCTACCAGTGACGGACTCTGGTCGTAGTCGTCCACAGGCACGGGCGGAGTACACAGCTGCCCTACCTTGCTGCTCCTGTGGTCCGCGGGGTGCGAAATGAAAGTCGAACTGATCCAACAGGCTGCCAACGTGCTGTTCGGCGTCCCGGACGATGTGCATGAGGAGATCATCACGCTCATCACCGCTGTGACCCGGGCCCCGAAGCTACAGGGCCCGGAGCTGGCCGCGGTATTCGGTGAATGGTGCTGGCTTGTCTACACCAGCCACGGTGAGGTGATCGAAGTGCTGGACGTCGGCTGCGCCCGGTGACATCAGCAGCGTGCGGGGCTCTTGCGCTGTGGTCTGGCGTGCTGAGCCTGTGCGTGCTCTTCCTCGGGGGCGTGTCCAGCGGCATCCGGCTCGTACTCATCGGCTGGTTCGTGATCGCCTCAGCGACTGCGGAGAGCGGGCAGGCCACGCTCCAGGTACTCCTGCGGGGTGTCCCAGTGCGCGAGGCCATGACCGCCAATCCTCTCGTGTCCGCAGCCGACACCACCGTCGCCGGCTTCCTCGCCGACCCCGCTTTCCGCTACCGTCACTCGGCCTTCCCCATCACCGACAAAATGCCGTGGGGTGCCGACCGCATTTGGGGTGCCTCCGATCCGGTGCCGACAGACGTCCCCGCCTATGGCCCCGCAGCGTAGCCGGAGGGTGCATGGAGGAGAGGGAATAACGATGGCGCGGATCCTCGTCAAGGGCGACGACGTCGCCGTACGTCTGTCGTGGTGTGAGAAGGCGGCCGCAGGCCGCGGCGCAGTGCGCGTGCTACGGGCGGCGGTGTTCCGGGTGACAGTGCGTGGCGGTGCCGCCCGGCGGGCCCAAATGACCGCCTACCAGGCGAGCGTGGCCACGGTGATGGCGTGGATGCGGATGCTGGACAGCGAGGACCTCATCGACGTGAGTCCGTTCTGGGCGAGCGCCCCGGCGGTGATCATCGGCTACAAGGCGACCCGGAACCGGTCCCTGACCCGCGGCCAGAAGCTGTCACAACAAGGCACTGGCCGCGGTGCGGGCCCCGGTTGAGCACGGCTTCGCCCATCTGAAGAACTGGAGAGTTCTCGGCAAGGTCCGCACGGAGCCGAGGTGGGCGTCCGCTCTGGTGCGGGCCCTGATGGTGCTTACGAACCGGGAAGTGGCCCACTGAAGAATGATCTTGTCTGTGGACCACCGCTCCGGACCTGCCCGAGCTTCCTGATGCCTACGCACACCAGGCCGTCTGACATGCAGTTTTCATTAGGCGCGGGTCTCATTGGGGCCTCGCTCACGCGAGGCCCCACGACGGGATCAGACGGTGAGGACGAGCTTGCCCTGGAGGTGACCGCCGTCGAGCAGCCGGTGCGCGTCGGCGACGCGCTCGAACGGGAACGTCTCCTGCACGTGGACCCGGAGCCTGCCCTGTTCGACGAGTTCGACGAGACCTCGCAGGGCGACCGGATCGGGGTCGACCGCGATGCCGCTGAAGCG
>LRTP01000646.1 GCA_001550305.1 Streptomyces diastatochromogenes | reverse complement strand
GCGGCGTTGGCGGCGAGTTCGTCGACGATGAGAACGGCGGAGTCCCGTTCGCTCGCGGGAACACTCCAGGTCTCCAGCAGATCGGCCGCGAAGTGACGGGCGGCGGAGACGTGCGCCTCCTGCGCCGGCAGGGTGCGCAGTGCCTGGCGGCGGCAGGGCCGGCCAAGCACTGAAGTCGGGCTGGCGGAATCGGTCACAAACATGTTCTTGGCTCTTCTGTGGATTGGCTGAGACAGGAACGGGGTGACCGCAAATAATTTCGGGGGCGGTCGGTAGGCCGGATCCTGATCCTGCGTGGGCGCGCTCATTCAGTTCCACGGACGACGCATGCCGGACGGTTCGACCGATTCACCTCTTTTGTTCGGATTCTCGCGAGTCATATCAATGTCGGCGCCTGTCTGGGCTCAGCCGCCTCTGCTCAGAGCTCGCTGCCGCACGGCCGGACCGGGCACCGGCAGCTCGGTCCCCTCGCCCGTGGTCTTCCGGACGGCCCTGCGGGAGCGTCGCGCCGTAGAGCGGGACGGACGTCCCTGCCCGCATCTCGGCTGGGCCGCGGTCCTCGGCGTGCAGACGTGCTGGATCCTCTTCTCCGGGCTGTACGGACTTCGGGGAAAAGTTGAGTTGTGCACGCCCCGTCGGCCCACTCACCCGGTCCACCGGTCTTGAGGCCGCCCGGTTGTTCTCGACTGCCCGGGGGCCCTCTCCGCTGAGGGCCGGGCCTTTCGAAGGCGACGTCTTCTTGGCCTCTTGTGCCACCATGCGCTCACGCCCGGCTGTTGTCGTCATGTCACTGGGCGGCCGGGCCGTCCCGTGACATGACCGCCACGGCCTGGCCTCACGCCCGAATGGTGACCAGCTTCTGACCGTTGCCTGCGAGGATCTCAAAGTGCTCGATGGCTCCCGGAGCCATGTCGACCGCTCCTGGGATCGTGGTGCCGGGAGGGTACTCGCCTGCCCGCCAGGTAGCGCCGTCCGCCCTGGCCCCGCCGGGCCCGACCGCCTGCAGCCGGCAGGTGATTCCGGCGGGTGCCTCCCTGGCGGAGATCTGTAGGAGCCTGCCCCAGGCAGAGGGCGAGACCTTCACCGAGGCGGAGACACCGGTGGTGGGATCGCTTCCGGAGAAAGTGCGCCAGGTAGTCGGCCCGGGTGGCTTCGCCTGACTGCCCACGGATCCGGCAGCCGCCAGCCACGTGCCGCCGGCCGCTGCCGCGATGAGCATCAGCGAGACTGCAGCGCCAGCCAGTTGCAGACGCCAGGACTTGCGGCGCCGGGCCGCAGCCTGCTGGAGCAGCCTCTCCAGCACACCCCCCTCTGGCGTCTGCGACACCGCGGGCGCGGCGGGCCGTTCGGGCAGGGAGCCCTGCGCGCTTTCGGCTGCCCGTGCCACCAGCCGGTCGGTCAGGTCCCTGTCGGCCGTCGGCACCGTCTGGCCTGAGGCTTCGGCTTGGGTTTCGGTCACGGTCGCCAGCAGCGCGGGCAGTCCCGCCAGCTGGACGTGTTCCGCCTGGCACTCGGCGCATGCCGCGAGGTGGACGCGCACCTGTTTCATGTCGGCCGAGGGCAGCGTGCCCAGGACGTATCCACCCAGCGTCAGCCGGAGGGCGTCGTGCTCCGCACTCATGGTCACCGCCCCCTGTCCGCCACGGTCATGGCTCGATCCCCCGTTCCTGCAGCGCCAGCCGCAGGACGTGCAGGGCGTAGTACGTCCGCGACTTCACGGTGCCCAGCGGGATGCCCAGCACCCGGGCGGCCTCCGTCATGGTCCGGCCCCGGTAGTAGGTCTCCAGCAGGACGACGCGGTGGTCCGGGGACAGTGACCGGACGGCGTCGGCCACCGCCCAGCTCTGCAGTGCCCGCTCGATCTCGTCCTCGCCCGGTGTCTGCTCGGCGGCTCGCTCCAGCGCCTCGCCGCCGGCCTCGGCCGGTCTGGACAGCCGGGCCCGGCGGGCGTCGATGACCAGGTGCCGGGCGACCGTACACAGCCATGCCCGGGCCGGGCCGCGTGCCGGGTCGAACGAGGCGGGATGCTGCCACGCCCGCAGCAGTGTCGCCTGCACCACGGCCTCCGCCCATTGCCAGTCTCCTGAGGTCAGTCGCAGCACGTAGTGGAACAGGGCTCCTGCGTGCTCCGCGGACAGGGTGCGCAGCAGTTCCTCATCTACGGTCGAAAGGGTCCCTCTATCAGAGACACGGTGCGCGGAGCGATCCGGATCGGTCCCTGGGTCACGCTTTCGGGAACTCCAGGACATAAGGAGATCATCGCGCATATGCGCCGCTTCATCCTGCACGAGCAGCTCGGCGCCACGGCTCGCCGACGACGGCAAGAACGGCGAAGACGGTGAAGAGGCGGTGCTGCAGGCCACCCGCATCATCCTGTGCCTGCTGGCCCAGCGAATCGGCCAGCTCACGGAACAGATCCAGGATTTGGACGGCCGCATCCGTCGGGCGGCGGGGTCGCGTTCGGCGACGTGCCGGGCGACCGCGTCGACCCTGGGGCGTGCGTACCGCTCCAGGGAGCGGACGGAGGCGTGGCGGGAGCGGGCCAGCAGCATCGGGCTGGACGTGCCGCCCTCGACGTCGTGTGTCAGGGTGCTGTGGCGGATCCGGTGCAGTGCCCAGCCGTCGCGCGCGGCTCGATGCCGGTGCCCTTGACCGCCTTGGCGAACTCGGTGTCGAACCGCTCCTGCCGAGCGCGCGGCCGAGTTCGCTGGTCCGCGTGCGCGACGATTTCAGCTACGGGCCCGAGGGCGGCGTTCCCCCCGGCGTGTCGGTGCTCCCCGCACTCGTCATAATCGCGCTCGCGACAACATCGAAGAGGTGATCGGCGCGTGGGGCGAGCGCGGGTGGGTCGCTGAGCCACGCGAGCGCCGCTACCAGCGCGAACAGATCGGTGCCATCAATGTCGGTCCGCGCCGCGCCCGCGGCCTGGGCGCGGGCGAGGAGCCGCGCCCCGGCCGCGCGCAAGGTGACGCACGAAGCGTGGAGTGCGGATTCGGTGTCCTCGATGGCGGCTGCCATCAGCACGGTCACGCCCCGATATTCGGTTGTCCACGCCACGCAGTCGCGTAGCCACGAAACGAGAGCGTCTTCGGGCGAGCTCGACGCGTCGAGCTCGCCTGCCTGTGCCGTCATCTCGTCGAAGCTCGTGCGGAGCAAGGCCTCGAGCAGCGCCTCGCGTGTCGGAAAGTGACGCAGCAGCGTCGCGAGCCCGACGTCGGCCCTGCGCGCGACGTCGCGCAGTGATACGTCGACACCCTGCTCGGTGATGGCGGTGCCCGCGACTGCGAGCACGTGGTCGCGGTTCTTCCTGGCGTCGGCCCGCATCTGTCCCCTTGACTATCCGGATCAGTGGTCCATATATTCGGATCAGTGGTCCAGTTATGTGGATCGCTGATCCGAATAAGCCTATCCCGCAGCGCGGGCAGGAGAAAACGATGCCGACACACACGATGAGGGCGGTCCGGCTCCATGAGCACGGCGGCCCTGAAGTTCTGCGTTGCGACGAGGTGCCGGTTCCCGAGCCTGGGCCGGGTGAGGTGCTCGTTCGCGTTCACGCGGTCGGCGTCAATCCTCCGGACTGGTACCTGCGCGACGGGCTGACCACGATGCCCGGGGAAACGGAATTGACGGTCAGCCTGCCGGTGATTCCGGGGACGGACATGTCGGGCGTCGTCGAGGCCGTCGCCGCGGACGTGGACGGCCTCGCCGTAGGTGATGAAGTCTTCGGTCTTCTGCGTTTTCCCAGCTTCGACGGCAGCGCATACGCCGAGTACGTGGCCGCGCCCGCGTCGGACCTCGCACGCAAGCCGGCCGGCATCGACCACGTGCATGCCGCCGGGGCGCCCATGGCCGGGCTCACCGCGTGGCAGTTCCTGATCGAGGTCGGACACGATCACCCCTCGCCCTTCCAGGAGGCACGGCATCGCCCGACGGCACTCGACGCCGACACGACGGTGCTCATCAACGGCGCCGCGGGCGGCGTGGGGCACTTCGCACTACAGCTGGCGAAATGGAAGGGCGCACGTGTCATCGCGGTGGCATCGGGCGCGCATGCACCGTTCCTGAGCGAACTCGGCGCCGACCAGTTCATCGACTACACCAAGAGCCGTCCTGAGGAACTCGTGCACGACATCGACCTCGTTCTCGACACCGTCGGCGGCCCCGACAGCAAACGCTTCCTGAGCACGCTCAAGCGCGGCGGCGCCCAGTTCCCCGTACTTCCCGGGGACTTCGACGAAGAAGAGACCGTGAAGCTGGGCGTCACGGTCTCGAGCGCCCAGGTCCGCTCGAACGGCGCGCAACTCGCTGAACTGGGGCGCCTGCTCGACGCGGGCACAATCCACGTCGCGATCGACAGCACGTTTGCGCTCACGGACGCGCGAGCCGCGCACGAACGCGCCGCCCGAGGGCACATCCAGGGCAAGATCGTACTCACGGTCGCTTAGGAACGAGCCGTGTCACCGACGCGTCCGGCGCCCGTCCGCGGGGCACCGGCGGCCATCGAGACGCCGACGCGGAGAACTTGGGGCGCGCCTGGCGACCAGGCGGCCGCGATGCTCGCTGCGGCGAACCGAGCC
>LRTP01000645.1 GCA_001550305.1 Streptomyces diastatochromogenes | reverse complement strand
TCCCTTGCCGTTAGTTCGGGGCAGCTGCTGTCTGAGAAGCAGAAAGCTCAACCCGCGAGGGAAGAATCCCCCTGCTTCAGCTGGGGGAGAAGTCAACGCAGGGGCCTCCCGCCAGGCCCCGGATATCCTGGCCCAGTCCCGTGATGCCGAGTCGCAGTACGTCGAGTGGAAGCGCAAGGTCCGCGCCGGGCTGAAGCGACTGCAGGACAGCTACGTACAGCTCTACCGGTCGACCGAGCTGTTCCGTGTGTATTCCTCCACCATCGTTCCCGGGTTCCTGCAGACCGAGGGCTATGCAGCTGCCGTGCTCGGCATGTCTGCCCGTTTCCACGAGCTCCCCGTCGACGACAGCGCAGAGGCAGCGCGGGCCCGCGTCGAGCGCTCGCGCATCATCCACGAACCAGGGCACCGCTTTGTGCTGCTGATCGAGGAATCCGTGCTCCGCTACCAAATCGGGGACGCGGACGCGATGGCCGGACAGCTCGGCTACCTACTCACCGCGGGGGCGCTGCCGGCGGTCTCGGTCGGCATCATCCCCATGGCGACGCGCGAGCGGGCCCAGTGGCCGGAGGAGACGTTCCACGTGTACGACGACACGCTCGCCAGTGTCGAGCTGGTGTCTGCGCGCGTGAAGCTCACGCAGCCTTCCGAAGTCGCGCTCTACCTCAAGACGTTCGAGCAGTTGCGTGGCATGGCCGTGTACGGGGCCGAGGCGCGCGCCCTGATCCTGAAGGCCATCGAAGCCCTGCACTGACAGGGGTACTCACAATCTGAGTACCCCTGGACGCACGAAAGCGGCCCCGCGGAGGAGCTGACGAAAATTTCTTGCGCCAGGTTCGAACCCTCCACACTCCCATCCTCGTAGTAACGGATGGAGGCCAAGTGTTGCTGCTGGTTCTCGTCCCCCCCCGGACGCGTAGCTGGGCGCACGTGGTATCCACGCCGTGGCCTGGGCATGTGCCGCCTCAGGTCACGGCACCCAAACCAACAGTGAACCCGGTACGCCGCAGCGCCGTAGCCGGGTATGAAGCTCCCGTCGAACCTGACGGCGGGATCTCGGTGGCATCCGTGGGGGGTGACCTGCCGAGTGCGCCTGCTCACGGCCGATCTGTCGTGAGCGGGAAAGCGTCCGGGCAAGCCGGGCGATGAGGGTTGACGCTCGCCTGCGCGCCAGCCCTCTGTACCCATCGTCCGCCGGACTCAGGTAACAGGCGCGGCCCCGCCCCAAGGCTCCGCGGGGCCGCGCCCCCAAATCAGCACGGACCAAAGCCTGGATCCTCGGAAGCCCATATGGTGCAGGCCGGACGCGACGAAGCGGCCCCACCCTCCCGAAGGAAGGCGGGGTCTTCAAGCCATTTGCCGCAGAGATCGAACCCTCCTCACCCTCCTTCACGTAGTGGTGAGTAGATGCCGAGTAGTGACATGAGGCTACTGGCGCATGGCTACCTCCCGTATCACGGCGGGAAGGCTGATGCGTGGCATCCGTGTTTTCCCCTCACGCGCGGAGCGGGGAAGCACGCCGTGGCCTGAGGCCCTGTCGCCTCGGGCCACGGCAGCCAAACCAACAGTGAACCCTCTACGCCGCAAGGCCGTTGTAAGGAATGAAGCTCCCGCCGCTCCTGGCGGTGGGATTCTCGGCATGGCAACCGCAGGGGTGGTGCCATGCCGAGTATTCCTGCTCACGAGTGACGTCCCGTGAGCGGGGAATGCCCGGTTCAATGCGGGCGGTGAGGGCTGGCCTCCGTCCGTACGCCAGCCCTCACAACCTCATCGCCCGCCGGGCTCAGGTGGCTGGCGCGGCCCCGCTCTTCTCCCCGGGCGGGGCCGCGCTCGCCAAACCAATTCCTGGGTCCCCTTTGTCGACAGCGGTTCGTAAACTGCACTGTTCACCGTCTGCTGGCTGCTGCATGTTGGACACGACAAAGCGTCCCCTGCACGGCCACTGGGACCGTGCAGGGGACGCTGTCATACGTACTTGCGGCGCGGGTACAGGCCCGCGGCCAGCGGGGCCGGGGTGTCGCTACTACCCGGATCGGGTGCCCCATCGCGGCGGCACACCAGGGCGTCAGGGTCGTCGGCGGGGGGCTGGAGGCTGTAGCCGGCCGGGCAGGTCTGGCCGTCCGTGCCGTTCTCGCCTGCGGGACCCTGGGGTCCGGTCGACCCCGTCTCGCCCTGGGGGCCAGCAGGTCCGGCTGGGGCGTCGTCAACTTGGCTGAGATCTGGGATGATCTTGGGGTTGTGATCGCGGGGAGGGCAGTCTTGGACGCGGGGTCGCCGTCGTATAAGGGGTTCCGGTACCCGGCGGAGATCATCGCCCACTGCGTGTGGCTGTATCACCGCTTCCCGCTGAGCTTCCGCGAGGTTGAGGAGCTCATGCTCGCCCGCGGCGTGATCGTCTCCTACGAGACGATCCGCCAGTGGTGCGCCAAGTTCGGACCCGCGTACGCGGCCGGGCTGCGCCGCCGAAAGCCCCGGGCCGGTGACAAGTGGCTCTACCTTCTTGCCCGGGTTGGTCCTCCCGTTCGTAGGGTGAGGGCACCCAGGGGAGCTGGGTGTGGCTGACAAGTGGCTGCCGTTCGTGGCTTCAGGTGCTTGGCCGCCCGGCTCCCCACGACGACTCGGCCGCCGATTGGGAAGTGCGAACAGGTCGCTGTGTAGAGCAATGCCGGCGAGGTCGTCCGTGGTACGCAAGGCAAGTACGAACGACTGGAGCACGATGAGCCGGATATGGGCGGGGACCGACTGCGGAAAGACCCATCACCACACGCTGGTCCTGGACGCGGATGGCAAGACGCTGCTGTCGCGGCGGGTGGCCAACGACGAGTCGGAACTCCTGAAGCTGATCGGTGACGTCTTGGACCTCGCCGACGGCGACAAGACGACCTGGGCGCTGGACATGACCGGCGGCGAGCCGGGCCTGCTGATCGCCCTGCTGGTCAACCACGGCCAGGAGCTCGTCTACATCCCCGGTGTCGCGGTCAACCGGGCCACCGACAGCTACCGCGGCCAGGGCAAGACGGACGCCCGTGACGCCCGCGTGATCGCTGACCAGGCCCGGATGCGCCGCGATCTTCAGCTGATCCGCCCCGGCGACGAAGCCACGATCGAGCTGCGGCTGCTGACCGACCACCGCGTCGATCTGGTCGCTGACCGCACCCGCACCACCAACCGGCTCAAGGCCCTGCTGAACAGCATGTTCCCGGCCCTGGAACGAGCCCTCGACCTCGGTAACGCCGGCCCGCTGGTGCTGCTGGCCGGATACCAGACACCGGCAGCGATCCGCCGCGCGGGCACCCGGCGGCTGACCACTTGGCTGCGCAACCGCAAGGTCTGCAACGCTGCCGCCCTCGCCGAGAAAGCGATTGAAGCCGCCGAGCGCCAGCACACCGCCGTCACGGGCGAGAAGGCCATCGCGAAGATGGTGCACACCCTCGCGAGGGAGGTGATGGCCCTCAATGAGAAGATCATCGAGACCGATAAGCTCATCGAGGGCCGGTTTCGCGAGCACGAACTTGCCGACGTGATCCAATCCATGCCCGGCATCGGCACGATCCTCGGTGCAGAGTTCCTCGCCGCCGTCGGCGGCAGCCTGGACGCCTTCCCCACGGCCGACCGGCTCGCGGCCTTCGCCGGCGTGGCACCTGCCCCACGCGACTCCGGCCAGGTCAGTGGAAATAACCACCGACGGACGAGATACCACCGCCGCCTGCAGCGCGTCTTCTACACCTCCGCGCTGATCAGCGTCCAGCACGACCCCAACTCGCGGAAGTTTTATGACCGCAAGCGTGCCGAGGGGAAACGTCACGTCCAGGCCGTCCTCGCGCTCGCACGCCGCCGCGTCAACGTTCTGTGGTCCCTGATCCGTGACCGACGGTGCTACCAGATCGCACCCCCTGTCACAGAACCGGCTTGACAACAGCATTGGGAAGCACCTGGACGAGGTGTTCGTAAAGATCAACGGCGAGCGGCGGTACCTGTGGCGCGCGGTCGACCAGGACGGCAACGTGCTGGACGTCCTTGTCCAGAGCAGGCGCGACGCCAAGGCCGCCAGGCGGTTCATGGCCAAGCTGATGAAGAAGCAGTGCCGGGTGCCGCGGGCTCTGGTCACCGACAAGCTCCGCAGCTACGGCGTCGCCCACCGCGAGCTGATGCGCTCCGTCGAGCACCGGCAGTCCAAGTACCTGAACAACCGGGCGGAGAACTCCCACCAGCCGACCCGCCAGCGCGAACGCGCCATGAAGGACTTCCGCTCACCCACCAGCGCCCAGAAATTCCTCTCGGTGTTCAGCGCCGTCTCGCCACACTTCCGGCCCCGCCGCCACCTTCTGACCGCCCCCGACTACCGCGCCGAGATGACCATCCGCTTCACGATCTGGAACAAGATCACAGGCGTACCTGCGGCACCCTGACCGCAGCACCGGCCGCCGGCTCCATTCGCCCCGTCAAGCCCAACACACTTCGAACCCCACCAAGTTGACAAGACCATCGACGCGGGTATCTGCGTCCTGCTCGCCCTGGACCTCCTGCTGACCTGGATCCGCATCCCCTTCCCGCTGCTGCGCCAGACGGCGTGGCTGCTGAC
>LRTP01000644.1 GCA_001550305.1 Streptomyces diastatochromogenes | reverse complement strand
CATGCTCGGCGGGCGCGCCCGAGCCCAGCGCCCGCGTCACCGCGTCCAGGTCCCCGGCGCCGCCGAGCCGCGCGGCCAGCACCCCGTTGGCGATCGCGCCGAACAGGGTCGCGCCGATGGTCTGGCCGGTCTGGCGGCAGAAGAGGACCGAAGCCGTCGTCGTGCCGCGCTCCTCCCAGCCGACCGTCGACTGGACCCCGATGATCAGGGGGAGTTGGAAGAGGCCCAGGGCGCCGCCCAGCAGGAGCATCAGCAGGGCCGGCTGCCAGGGCTCGCCGGGGTAGGGCAGGAAGGGGAAGGCGAGCAGGATCAGGGTCGCGGTGCCGATGCCGAGCATCGCGGTGTTGCGGAAACCGATCCGCCCGTAGACGTGCTGGCTCAACGCCGCCGACACCGGCCAGCTCAACGTCCACACGGAGAGCACGAATCCGGCGGCGACGGGCGCCAGACCGAGGACCGCCTGCGCGTACGTGGGCAGGAACACCGTGGGGGCGACCATGAGCAACCCCAGTGCGCCGAGCGCCAGGTTGACGGCCGCGATCGTGCGGCGCCGCCACACCCAGCCGGGGATGATCGGCTCGGCCGCCCGGCGTTCGATCACGACCACGGCACCGATCAGCGCGAGTCCCGTACCGAACAGGGCGAGCGACGGCGCCGACAGCCAGTCCCAGGCGACCCCGCCCTGCACCAGCGCGGTGAGCAGCACACCGCCGCAGGCGAAGACGGCCAGCGCGCCCGCCCAGTCGATCCGGGGGCGGCGGCCGGAGGACTCCCGTACCGGCTCGTGCAGATGGCGGACGATCAGCCACAGCGCCAGCGCGCCGATCGGCAGGTTGATGAGGAAGATCCAGCGCCAGTCGGCGTACGCGGCGAGAACCCCGCCGAGGGAGGGGCCGGCGATCGCCGAGGTCGCCCACACCGTGGACAGCTTGGCCTGGATCTTGGGGCGCTCCTTGAGCGGGTAGAGGTCCGCGGCGAGCGTCTGCACCGTGCCCTGCAGCGCGCCGCCGCCCAGGCCCTGCACGATCCGGAAGGCGATGAGCGCGGCCATGTTCCAGGCGGTGGCGCACAGCAGCGAGCCGAGGAGGAAGACGGCGGCGCCCGCGACGAGGACCGGCTTGCGGCCGAAGGTGTCGGACAGCTTCCCGTACACCGGCAGGGTGACCGTCACCGCGAGCAGATAGCCCGAGAACAGCCAGGAGAAGACGGAGAAGCCGCCGAGGTCGCCGACGATCTGCGGTACGGCCGTGGAGACGATGGTGGAGTCGAGCGCGGCCAGCGCCATGGAGAGCATCAGGGCGGCGACGACGGCACCCCTGCGGCTGCGCGAGGCCGCTGGTTGCTCCGTCGCCGCGGCCCGTATTCCGGTGTCCCCCTGGCCCACTGGAGCGCCTCCCCTGATCGGTTCCCCCTGCAACTATCCGCCGTCCCCCACCATCTCACTTGACCTTCACGTAGCGGGAGGGTGGACGCTGACTGGGACCGAGGGTGGAGGCAACCCCGAGAGGGACTCCACCGAAGGGTGGACTGCCCCTAGGGGTCTCTCCCCACTAGGGCTCGGGGGGCGTTCGTACCGGCGGAGGACGAGACGGGGCGAGGCCGTCCTTAACCTGGCTTTATGCCGCTGAGGGCGGTGGACCGGACCCACGGGGGTGGGGTTTTCCCCCGTAGAAGACTGCGCTGGGCACCAGCGCGCCGGACCACCCCCCGCCACCAGACTTACCGACGTAGCGAAGAGCACTTCATCCGCTGACCGACATAGGAGATACACCGTGACATCGGCTGTGACCATTCCCAGGCACGGGGGCACTGGAGGGCGTACGGCCGTTGCCGCGCGGGCGCGGCAGGTCGTCAAGGCGTACGGGTCCGGGGAGACCCGGGTCGTCGCCCTGGACCACGTCGACGTGGACATCGCGCGGGGGCAGTTCACCGCGATCATGGGCCCCTCGGGGTCCGGCAAGTCCACCCTGATGCACTGCCTCGCCGGACTCGACACCGTGACGAGTGGCCAGATCCACCTCGACGAGACCGAGATCACCGGGCTCAAGGACAAGAAGCTCACACAGCTGCGCCGGGACCGGATCGGGTTCATCTTCCAGGCGTTCAACCTGCTGCCGACGCTGAACGCGATAGAGAACATCACCCTGCCGATGGACATCGCGGGCCGCAAGCCGAACAAGGGCTGGCTCGACCAGGTCGTGGAGACCGTCGGACTCGCCGACCGACTCAAGCACCGGCCCAGCCAGCTCTCCGGCGGCCAGCAGCAGCGCGTCGCGGTGGCGCGGGCACTCGCCGCGCGGCCCGAGATCATCTTCGGGGACGAGCCGACCGGAAACCTCGACTCCCGGGCGGGCGCCGAGGTGCTGGGCTTCCTGCGCCGCTCGGTGGACGAGCTCGGCCAGACCATCGTGATCGTGACGCACGACCCGGTGGCGGCCTCGTACTCGGACCGCGTGCTGTACCTCGCCGACGGCCGGATCGTCGACGAGATGTACCAGCCGACGGCCGATCAGGTCCTCGACCGCATGAAGGACTTCGACGCGCGGGGGCGTACGTCATGACCGTCCTGAAGACCTCGATGCGCAACTTCTTCGCGCACAAGGGGCGGATGGCGCTGTCGGCGGTCGCGGTGCTGCTGTCCGTGGCCTTCGTCTGCGGCACGCTGGTGTTCACCGACACCATGAACACGACGTTCGACAAGCTGTTCGCCGCCACCTCCTCCGACGTGACCGTCTCGCCGAAGGCGGCCAAGAGCGACAACACCCCGCAGAACGGCAGGCCCGACTCGCTGCCCGCCTCGGTCCTGGAGCGGGCCAAGAAGGCGCAGGGCGTCAAGTACGCCGAGGGCGCGGTCTCTTCGATGAACGTGACCGTCGTCAACAGCGCCAACAAGAACATGGGGTCGAGCACCGGGGCCCCGACGATCGCCGGCAACTGGACGCGCAACGACCTGCGTTCGATGGAGATCACCTCCGGTCACGCCCCGCGCGGGCCGACCGAGACGATGGTCGACGCCGACACCGCCGACAAGCACCACCTCAAGCTCGGCGACGAGCTGCGTACCATCGCCGTCACCGGTGACTTCAAGGCCCGGATCGTCGGCATCGCCACCTTCAAGGTGACCAACCCCGGCGCAGCCGTCGTCTACTTCGACACCGCCACCGCCCAGCGCGAACTGCTCGGCACCACCGGCCGGTTCACTCACATCAACCTCTCCACCGCCACCGGTGTCACCAACGACACGCTCAAGCAGAACGTCATCTCCTCGATCGGCGCCGGCGCGTACAAGGTGCAGACGCAGAAGGAGTACTCCGACGAGAACCGCTCCGGCGTCGGCTCCTTCATGGACGTCATCAAGTACGCCATGCTCGGCTTCGCCGGGATCGCCTTCCTGGTCGGCATCTTCCTGATCATCAACACCTTCTCCATGCTGGTCGCCCAGCGCACCCGCGAGATCGGCCTGATGCGGGCGATCGGCTCGTCCCGCAAGCAGGTCAACCGGTCCGTCCTGGTCGAGGCGACCCTGCTCGGCGTCTTCGGCTCGATCCTCGGCGTCGGCGCGGGCGTCGGCCTCGCGGTCGGCCTGATGAAGCTCATGTCGGCGGCGGGCATGGACCTGTCCACCCGCGATCTGACGGTCAAGGCGACGACCCCGGTCATCGGACTCGTGCTCGGTGTCGTGGTCACCGTCCTCGCCGCCTATCTGCCCGCCCGCCGGGCAGGCAAGGTCTCCCCGATGGCCGCGCTGCGCGACGCCGGCACACCGGCGGACGGCAAGGCCGGTCTCGTCCGCGGCATCATCGGCCTGGTCCTCACCGGCGCCGGAACCTTCGCGCTCTTCACGGCGGCGGGCGCCGACAAGGCGAGCGACGGCTCGCTGGTACTGGGCGCGGGAGTCGTCCTGACCCTGATCGGGTTCGTCATCATCGGCCCGCTGCTCGCGGGCGGCGTCGTCCGGGTGATCAGCGCGGTGCTGCTGCGCTTCTTCGGCCCCGTCGGACGGATGGCGGAGCGCAACGCGCTGCGCAACCCGCGCCGCACCGGAGCCACCGGCGCGGCCCTGATGATCGGCCTCGCCCTGGTCGCCTGCCTGTCGGTCGTCGGCTCGTCCATGGTCGCCTCCGCGACCGACGAACTCGACAAGACGGTCGGCACCGACTTCATCATCCAGGGCAACCAGCGAATCGTCCCGCAGGCGGCGAAGGCCATCGAGACGACACCCGGCCTGGAACACGTCACGCACTACCGTGACATCGAGGCCAAGATCGTCGCCCCCGACGGTTCCTCGGACGGCGACGGCGTCACCGCCGCCGACCCCACCTACGCACAGGACCTGCACCGCAAGACGACGGCCGGTGAACTGACCGCCGCCTACGGCAAGGACTCCATGTCCGTCGGCTCGAAGTTCGCCACCAAGCACCACGTCAAGCTCGGCGACACCCTGACCGTCGCCTTCAAGGGCGGCAGCACGGCGAAGCTCAAGGTCGCCGCGATCACCGACGACAACGTGGCCATCGACCAGGGCGCGCGGTACCTCAGCACCGAGACCATGCGGAAGTACCTCCCGGCCGACCGGATCCCGCCGGACCAGATCATGTTCGCCAGCGCCAAGAACGGCCAGGAGAAGCAGGCGTACGCGGCCCTGAAGAAGTCCATGGAGCAGTACCCGCAGTACCAGGTCCGTGACCAGAGCGACTACAAGCAGGAGCTCAAGGACCAGATCGGCCAGCTCCTGAACATGGTCTACGGCCTGCTCGCCCTCGCGATCGTCGTCGCCGTCCTCGGCGTGATCAACACCCTCGCCCTGTCGGTGGTGGAGCGGACGCGCGAGATCGGCCTGATGCGCGCCATCGGGATGTCCCGCCGCCAGCTGCGCCGCATGATCCGCCTGGAGTCGGTCGTCATCGCCCTCTTCGGCGCGCTGCTCGGCCTCGGCCTGGGCATGGGCTGGGGTGCCACCGCCCAGAAGCTCCTCGCCCTGGAAGGCCTGAAGGTCCTGGAGATCCCCTGGCCGACCATCATCGGGGTCTTCATCGGCTCGGCGTTCGTGGGCCTGTTCGCCGCCCTGATCCCGGCGTTCCGGGCGGGCCGGATGAACGTACTGAACGCCATCGCCACCGACTAGCCGGCAGCAGCAGCCGCCGCGAAGCCACCGTATACGGGGGTTACGGGGGACGGGCCCGGCCCGGGAGGACATCACCTCCCGGGCCGGGCCCGCGGTCGTACGCGGTGTGGGCCGGGCCCGCGGTCGTACGGGTGCCTCAGGTCCGCCGCTCCAGGAGTACGTAGCCGTAGGCGGCGCCCACGACGTCGTACGCGGCGTGGGGGTGCAGACGGCCGGCGTACGCCTGGACGTCCTGGATCGCGTGGTCGGAGTCGTCGAGGGCGATGAAGTCCGGGGTGACGCCACCGGTGCCGCCCGGCCAGAAGACCCGGCAGCGCGCGACGAGCCGACTGCTCGGGCCGACGTTCGCCTCGACGCTCGCCCCGTCCGGGACACGCGCCAGCAGCCGTTCCACGGCACTCACGCGCGCGGGCTTGCGATACGCGGCGGACTCGCCCAGCACGGACAGCGGGAGCGAGGTCGTCAGCGCGAGCGCGGCCGCGACGACGGCCGTGGGCAGGTGCAGCGCGTACGAGCGCAGCCACGGGCGCGGGCTCCAGCGGGCCCGGGAGAGCGCGTCGGCGAGGGCGAGGGAGAGGACCGGCATCAGGACGGCGCTGTAGTGCCATTCCGTGCCCCAGTAGTGCCGGTCGGAGGAGAGGAGACGCCAGCCCAGGGTCGGCAGGGCGACCAGGAGGAGCGGGGAGCGCACGGCCAGCAGACCGGTGGTGGGGATCAGCAGCCAGGCGAGGGTGCGGAGTTTGGTGCCCAGGCCGTCGAGGGGATCACCGCCGGCCTTGTTCCAGTAGGTGTAGGTGTCCGCGGTGTTGAAGGCCGGGATCACCACCGTGAAGGTGAGCACCGCGGCCAGCACGCCGAGGACGGCGACCCCGAGCGCGCACAGGGCCGTACGCGGGGCGGGCTTCCGGGCCCGCACGGCCACGACCAGGGCGATCGCGGCCAGGGTGAGCCCGAGGTCCTCCTTGACGAGGACCAACGGGAACGCCCACAGCAGGGCCGCGCGCCACCGTCGCTCCAGGACCGCCTCCAGGGCGAAGGCGATCAGCGGGACGGCGAAACAGATCTCGTGGAAGTCGAAGTCGACGGCGCGCTGGATCCCCCACGACAGCCCGTACGCGAGACCCAGCGCGAGTCCCCGGGAGCGGCCGAGGAGACGGGCGGTGGCACGGGTGACCGGGACCGCGGACAGGCCCAGCAGCGCGGCCTGGGCGACGAGGAGGGTGGCCGGGGTGGGGAAGAGACGGTAGGCGGGCGCGAGGAGGGCGGTGACCGGGCTGAAGTGGTCGCCGAGAAGGTTGCTGCCCGGACCCCTGAGATCGGCGACGGGGGCCCGCAGGTGGGCGTAGGCGCGGACGGCCTGCTCGAAGATGCCGAGGTCCCAGGAACGGGTCGCCAGATGCCGCCAACGGCAGACCGACAGGGTCGCGTACGCGGTGAAGAACAGGACCGCCAGGAGCTGGGGGTCGCGGGAGCGCCGGTCACGGGCGGGGACTGCCGTGACCGGCGGGGGTATGGGCGCGCCGTCGGTTCTTGGGGCGCTGTCCGTGGCGGTGGCGGTGGCGGTGTCGGCGGGGGTCGGGCTCGAGCTCATGCGGCTCCCGGTACGTGATCACGTGTCACGGGGTATACGCCGGGGACGTGGGGTGCGGTTGACGGTTGGGGGTGGGGTGTGGTGCGGGTCACTTCCCGTGGGGTGGGGTGGGGCGGGGGCGGGGTCGTTGGCTGCGGGGCGGTGGGGGCTGGTCGCGTCCCGCGGCGGAGCCGCATATGGACACAGCCTCGCGCCCCTGAGGGCGGGGCTGCGCCCCGATTCCCCCGACGGGCCGTCGAGCCGGGACCGGGTCCGGGGCCCGTCCACCTCTTACTCACAGGGAGCGCGGCGCCGTCGTAGGCTGGACAACCCCGGCCCGTCGAGACGTGTCGGGCGGTTCGCGTTGCCCTCTCTCCGGGATGGAAGCCCTTCATGAGCCTGCACGGTCTGCTCGACGCCGTCGTCAAGGACGCCGCCCTCGCGGAAGCGGTGAAGGCCGCCACCGACGGCAACCGGATGCACATCGACCTGGTGGGCCCGCCTGCCTCCCGCCCCTTCGCGGTGGCGGCCCTGGCCCGCGACGCCGGCCGCCCCGTACTGGCCGTGACGGCGACGGGGCGCGAGGCCGAGGACCTGGCCGCGGCGCTCAGGTCCCTCCTCCCGGCCGACACGGTCGCGGAGTACCCCTCGTGGGAGACGCTCCCGCACGAGCGGCTCTCCCCCCGCTCGGACACCGTCGGCCGCCGTCTCGCCGTGCTGCGCCGCCTGGCGCACCCGCGCCCCGACGACCCCGAGACCGGCCCGGTGTCGGTCGTCGTCGCCCCCGTACGCTCGGTGCTGCAACCGCAGGTCAAGGGTCTGGGGGACCTGGAGCCGGTCGCGCTGCGGACGGGCCAGAGCGCGGACCTGGGCCGGATCGTCGAGGCGCTCGCGGCAGCCGCGTACTCCCGGGTCGAGCTCGTCGAGAAGCGCGGCGAGTTCGCCGTGCGCGGCGGCATCCTGGACGTCTTCCCGCCCACCGAGGAGCACCCCCTCCGGGTGGAGTTCTGGGGCGACGACGTCGAGGAGATCCGCTACTTCAAGGTCGCCGACCAGCGCTCCCTCGAGGTCGCCGACCACGGACTGTGGGCGCCGCCCTGCCGCGAGCTGCTCCTGACGGACGAGGTGCGCCGGCGGGCGGCCCGGCTCGCCGAGGAACACCCCGAGCTGGGCGATCTGCTCGGCAAGATCGCCGAGGGCATCGCCGTGGAAGGCATGGAGTCACTGGCTCCGGTCCTCGTCGACGACATGGAACTGCTGCTCGACGTCCTGCCCAAGGGCTCGATGGCCGTCGTCTGCGACCCGGAGCGGGTGCGGACCCGGGCCGCGGACCTGGTGGCGACCTCGCAGGAGTTCCTGCAGGCGTCCTGGGCGGCGACGGCCGGGGGCGGCGAGGCCCCCATCGACGTCGGCGCGGCCTCCCTGTGGGCCATCGCGGACGTCCGCGACCGGGCCCGCGAGCTGGACATGATGTGGTGGTCGGTGTCGCCGTTCGCGGCCGACGACGAGCTGGACGCGGACACCCTCAAGCTCGGCATGCACGCCCCCGAGACCTACCGCGGCGACACGGCCAGGGCGCTCGCCGACACCAAGGGCTGGCTCGCGGACGGCTGGCGCACGGTGTACGTCACCGAGGCGCACGGCCCCGCCGCCCGTACCGTCGAGGTCCTCGGCGGCGAGGGCATCGCGGCTCGCCTCGACGCGGAGCTGACCGAGCTGACGCCCGCCGTGGTGCAGGTCGCCTGCGGTTCGATCGACTACGGCTTCGTGGACCCGGCGCTCAAGCTCGCCGTCCTCACGGAGACCGACCTCTCCGGCCAGAAGGCGGCCGGCAAGGACGGCGCGCGCATGCCGGCCCGCCGCCGCAAGACGATCGATCCCCTCACGCTCGAAGCAGGCGACTACATCGTGCACGAGCAGCACGGTGTCGGCCGCTACATCGAGATGGTGCAGCGGACCGTCCAGGGCGCGACGCGTGAATACCTGGTGGTGGAGTACGCCCCGGCCAAGCGCGGCCAGCCCGGCGACCGCCTCTACATCCCCACCGACCAGCTCGAACAGATCACCAAGTACGTCGGCGGCGAGGCCCCCACCCTGCACCGCCTGGGCGGCGCCGACTGGACGAAGACCAAGGCGCGCGCCAAGAAGGCGGTCAAGGAGATCGCGGCGGACCTGATCAAGCTGTACAGCGCGCGCATGGCGGCCCCCGGCCATGCCTTCGGATCCGACACCCCCTGGCAGCGCGAACTCGAGGACGCCTTCCCTTACGCGGAGACCCCCGACCAGCTCACGACCATCGCCGAGGTCAAGGAGGACATGGAGAAGACGGTCCCGATGGACCGCCTGATCTGCGGCGACGTCGGCTACGGCAAGACGGAGATCGCGGTCCGCGCGGCCTTCAAGGCGGTGCAGGACGGCAAGCAGGTCGCGGTCCTGGTGCCGACGACGCTGCTGGTGCAGCAGCACTTCGGGACCTTCTCCGAGCGCTACTCGCAGTTCCCGGTGAACGTCCGCGCCCTGTCCCGCTTCCAGACCGACACGGAGGCGAAGGCCGTCCTGGAGGGTCTGCGGGACGGCGCGGTGGACGTCGTCATCGGCACCCACCGGCTGTTCTCCGCCGAGACCAAGTTCAAGGACCTGGGCCTGGTCGTCGTCGACGAGGAGCAGCGCTTCGGCGTCGAGCACAAGGAGCAGCTGAAGAAGCTGCGCGCCAACGTGGACGTCCTGACCATGTCCGCCACCCCCATTCCCCGTACGCTCGAAATGGCGGTGACGGGCATCCGGGAGATGTCCACGATCACCACCCCGCCGGAGGAGCGGCACCCGGTGCTGACCTTCGTCGGCCCGTACGAGGAGAAGCAGATCGGCGCGGCCGTCCGCCGCGAACTGCTGCGCGAGGGCCAGGTCTTCTACATCCACAACCGGGTCGAGTCGATCGACCGGGCGGCGGCGCGGCTGCGTGAGATCGTCCCCGAGGCGCGTATCGCGACGGCGCACGGCCAGATGGGCGAGCAGGCTCTGGAGCAGGTGGTCGTCGACTTCTGGGAGAAGCGGTTCGACGTGCTCGTGTCGACCACGATCGTCGAATCCGGCATCGACATCTCCAACGCCAACACGCTGATCGTGGAGCGCGGCGACAACTTCGGCCTCTCGCAGCTGCATCAGCTGCGCGGCCGGGTGGGCCGAGGCCGTGAGCGCGGCTACGCCTACTTCCTCTACCCGCCGGAGAAGCCCCTGACGGAGACCGCGCACGAGCGGCTCGCGACCATCGCCCAGCACACGGAGATGGGCGCGGGCATGTACGTGGCGATGAAGGACCTGGAGATCCGCGGCGCGGGCAATCTGCTCGGCGGCGAGCAGTCGGGTCACATCGCGGGCGTCGGCTTCGACCTGTACGTCCGTATGGTCGGCGAGGCGGTCGCGGACTACCGGGCCTCCCTGGAAGGCGGAGTCGAGGAGGAGCCGCCCCTGGAGGTCAAGATCGAGCTGCCGGTCGACGCGCACGTCCCGCACGACTACGCGCCGGGTGAGCGGCTGCGTCTGCAGGCCTACCGCGCCATCGCCTCCGCCAACACGGAGGAGGACGTCAAGGCCGTACGCGAGGAACTCACCGACCGCTACGGCAAGCTGCCCGAGCCGGTGGAGAACCTGCTGCTCGTCGCGGGCCTGCGGATGCTCGCGCGGGCGTGCGGCGTCGGCGAGGTCGTGCTTCAGGGCAACAACATCCGCTTCGCGCCGGCGGAGTTGCGCGAGTCCCAGGAACTCCGCCTCAAGCGGCTCTACCCGGGCACGGTCATCAAGCCGGCCGCCCACCAGCTCCTGGTGCCCCGCCCGAAGACGGCGAAGGTGGGCGGGAAGCCGTTGGTCGGGCGGGAGTTGCTGGGGTGGACCGGGGAGTTCCTGGCGACGATTCTCGGGTCGTAGAGGTCGTAGAGGTCGTAGAGGTCGTAGAGGTCGTAGAGGTCGTAGAGGTTGAAGGGGCCATAGAGGTCGTAGGGAGTCGTCGCGGCTGGTGGTGGAGGCCGGGCTCACGCCGACGGTGACCGGAACAGCATTCCCGCCAGGGTGCGGAAGACCTCCTCGGGGTCCTGGTCCCCGACCGCGCCGTCCAGGTTGTGGCCGAGGAGCAGCGTGGCGAAGCCGTGGGCCAGGGACCAGGCGGCGACTCCGGCGAGGCGGGGGTCGGTGCCGGGTTCCGGCACCCGGTCGGAGACGGCCTGGCGCAGGCGGTCCGCGGTCAGGGCGCGGGCCGTGGTCAGCTCCAGGTCGTTCTCGCGCAGCAGCTCCGGCGTGAACATCACCTGGAAGTGCGCGGGATGCTCACGCGCGAAACGTACGTAGCGGACCCCTGCGTCCCGTAGGTCCGTGGCCTCGGTGAGCGCCGCCGACAGCAGTGCGTGACCCTCGGCCGCGATCGCCGTGAGCAGGCCGGTGCGGTCCTTGAAGTGGTGGGCCGGAGCCGCGTGCGAGACGCCTGCCCGGCGGGCCAGGTCGCGCAGACTCAGCGCGGAGGGGCCTTCGGCGGCGATGACCTCGAGCGCGGCGCTCAGGATCGCGCGACGCAGATCGCCGTGGTGATAGGGGCGTTCGGGAGTGGTCTTCGCGGTCTCCATGGTCATCAGCGTACGCGGAATCTAGGCATTGACAAGTTCGGCGGGTTCGGGCAATCTTGTCAGTGTCAAGTTGTCGCATGGGTGGGAACGGGACGAGGGGGTTCGTCATGTCGGAGCACGGTAGTGAGGTGGCCGGGATGGTTCAGGGGGACGGGGTTGTCGGCAGGGGGACCGGGATCGGGACAGGGGTGGGGGCCGGGGGCGAGGTCGGGATCGAGCTCGGCGAGGTGCGTCGGCTGTGGCACCTGTTGGAGCCCCTGCACGCGGTGCTCTACTACGCGCCGGAGGTCTTCGAGGAGGCGGCCGCGCTCGGGTACGCCGGGTCGGCGGAGGACCGCTGGCCGACCTACTTCCCCTTCCGTGCCGCGCCGTTGGGGGCGGTCGGGAGCGAGCGGGTGTCGTCCGCCTTCTACAGCTTCAGCCCGCGCATGGTCGCCGCGCACATGGACTCCGCTTGGGACACCGCGAGCCCCGCGGACGTGCTGAAGGCGAGGGAGCGGGGCATGGACCGGGCGTACCGCGCGATAGTCGGCGACCGCGCGGCGAGCCCCGAACTCATCGAGGCCGCAGGGCTGTTGCGCCGCGCCGCCGAGGCCGTGAACACCGCGGGCCGGCCCATGGCCGCGGCCAACGCGGAGTCGGCGTGGCCGGCCGCCCCACACCTCCAGTTGTGGCATGCGGCGACGATCCTGCGCGAGCACCGGGGCGACGGACACCTCGCGGCGCTGCTCGTCGCCGGGCTCGACCCCGTCGAGGCGCTTGTGTCCTTCGCGGCGATCGGTGCGGCCTCCGTCGAGCGCTTCGAGAGCCGCGGCTGGAGCCCCCAGGAGTGGAGCGCCGCCCGTGAACGCCTCGCCGCGCGCGGCCTCGTGACCGAATCCGGCGCCGCCACCCCCGCGGGCCGCGAGCTCCGCGCCGAGGTCGAACGCCACACGGACGAACTGGCCGCCGTCCCCTGGCTCGCCCTCACCCCGGCCGACCGGGGCCGACTGACCGAGCTGCTCGGCGAGTTCTGGGTCGCGGTGCTGGGTTCGGGGCTGCTGCCTTCGGAGTCCACGTTGGGGATCGGGAAGGTGTGAGGGGAGGACGTGAGGGCGTGGGGGTGTGGGGGTGTGAGTGGGCGAGCGTGAGGGTGGGCGTCGCAGGGCGACGCGAGTGAAGCCGCCCGCGGGAGGGGGACTTCGCGGACGGCCTCGGTGTCACGGTCGATCAATGGGTGTGTCGTGCCTCGCGCGCCTCCGCGGCTACGGCTGATCGGGGTCTACGGCTGATCGGGCCGGTCGGTCGGTTCGCGGTCCATGCCCATCGCGCCCTCGATCTTCTGCTGGGCGTCGTCGACCTGGTCCGTGTACTTGTTGCCCGTCTTCTCGTTGATCTCCCGTTCCCCGGCGTCGGACATGTCCTTGCCTTTGGACTTCGCCTGATCCTTGAATCTGTCGAAGATGCCCATGCAGGAACTCCTTCCGGAGGTGTATCACCACCGACGATACGCCCGGCGTGCACCTATTGCCCGTTGGAGGAGGGTATGGGCTGGGCATGCCCGCCGCTACCGTGGGCACCAGGGAAACGCGCCCTGTGCAGGGCGGACCCGGGGATCAAAGGGGAGGGGCGTCGTGGTGCGTCTGAGGGGTGGGGCGGCGGCTGCCGCACTGGTGCTGTTCGTCGTCGGCGCGGGGATCAGCGGCTGCAAGAAGGACACCACGGGCTCCGCAGGCCCGCAGGGCACGGCGGCCGGCGGCGCCGCGCTCACCGCCGTGGACTCGCTGACCGTCAAGGGGCGCGCGCCCAAGACGGGTTACAGCAGGGCGAGGTTCGGCACGGCCTGGGCCGACACGGACTCCAACAAGTGCGACACTCGCGACGACATCCTGAAGCGGGACCTGAAGAGCGTGAAGTTCACCGGCGGCACCTGCAAGGTGGTCTCCGGGGTGCTCGATCCTGACCCGTACTCCGGCAAGGAAGTGACGTACAAGCGCGGCCGCAGTCTGGTGGACATAGACCACCTCGTCGCGCTCTCGGACGCCTGGCAGAAGGGCGCCAAGTACTGGGACGCCGGCAAGCGGATAGCGCTGGCCAACGACCCGCTCAACCTGCTGTCCGTCGACGCGAGCACCAACCGCAGCAAGGGCGACGGCGACACCGCGACCTGGCTCCCGCCCAACAAGGGGTATCGCTGCACGTATGTGGCCGCGCAGGTGGCCGTGAAGAAGAAGTACGGGCTGTGGGTCACCGGCGGGGAGAAGGCCGCGATGAAGAAGGTGCTCTCCGAGTGCCCCGGCCAGAAGCTCCCCTCGGGCGGCAATCCGACCCAGGCGCCGAAGCGGTTCACCGCCAACTGACGTCGTTTCATACTCCCGGGCGCAAGGGCGAGATGACGAGAATCCGTCAAGAAGGTGAGGGGCCCGCAAAAGAGTTCACAAGAAGCAAAGGGGCGAGTCGAAACAAGTCGACTTGGTTCAGCAAGACCAGGTCAAGGTAAGGCCAAAAACGTTCCTCGTGCCTGTCCGCGGCATGTTCACAACAGTCAAGATCAGCGGGTTTTCTGTGCTTCCCCCGCGCGTTCCCCCTGCCTGATCTCTCTTGACTGTTGGAGTCGAAGCCGTGCGCATTCGGCCTGCCCGCCGTTCCCGCCAGCCCCGCCGTCCCGTCGGCCGTATGCACCGCATCCGGCGGCAGGTGGCCATGGTCGCCCTGACGGCGCTCGCGCTGATGCTGACGACCCAGCAGGCGGTGGCCGACGGGCGCGAGTTGGGCCAGGTGTCCCTCTCGATGCCGAGTCTGTCCTCCGTGGTGGCCTGGTTCCAGGACCCGCACTGGGGCCGGATCCCGCACCAGAAGTCGGGCACCGCGGCCGGACACGCCCACCATGTCTCCGCGAAGACGACCGACGCCAAGCGCGGTGTGGGCAGGGCGCCGGGCAAGGGGAAGGGCGAGCTCGCCGCCTACCAGCCGCACAAGCCCGCCGTTCAGCAGGGCAAGAGCCGCGGCGGCACCTACAACCCCAGGACCAGCAAGCGCAACGCGGCCAAGTCCTCGCGCACCGACACCGTCTACGACAACGCCGACGGCAGCACCACCCGCCGAATATCCCCGACGCCCGTCAACTACCAGGTGGGGAAGGGGAGATGGGCGCCGATCGATGTGGACGTGAGAGCCGGGCCCGACGGCCGCTGGCACGAGAAGGCCAACTCCGTCGGTGTCGACTTCGGCGCCAAGGCCAGTGACTCCGGCCTCGTCTCCTTCGCTGCCGACAGCGCGCACTCCCTTTCCTACGGACTCAAGGGCGCGGCCTCCGTCAAGGGCACGGCGGACGGCTCGCGCGTCACGTACGAGAACGTCCTGACGGACACCGACCTCCAGGTCGCCCCCACCGCGACCGGGGTCAAGGACGCGGTCGTCCTGCGTTCCGCGGACGCGGGGAACAGCTGGACCTTCCCCCTGGACCTCAAGGGCCTCACACCCGTCCGGACCAGGAGCGGGTCGATCGACCTGCGTGACTCCACCGGCAGGACCGTCGAGCGCATCCCCGCGTCGTACGCCTACGACTCGAAGGTGAACCCGCGCTCCGGGGACCCGGCCACCACCCACGACGTCAGCACCGAGCTCGTCCACGACAAGGACGGCTACGCGCTGAAGGTGACCCTCGACGACAGCTGGCTGCACGACCCGCGCCGCGTCTTCCCGGTCACCGTCGACCCGCAGGTCACGGACGGCTGGACCACCACCTACGCCGAGTCCGCTGCCGCGGGCGACCACTCCTACGAGCAGACCGTCAAGGTCGGCTCCTACGACTCCGGCACCCACTCCGCGGTCAGCTACGTCAACCACTGGGACACCGCCTGGGACGGCAGCGGTGTCACCGTCTCCTCCGCGACCCTGCACCTCTTCGACACCTGGGCCGCCACCTGCACCGCCGAGCGTTTCGACGTCGCGCTGGTGACGAAGGCCTGGACCCCGGAGGGCGTCACCAGCTACCCGGGGCCGACGTACGGCTCCTCGATCGGCAACGCGACGCCGAGCGTGCCCAACGCCTGCGCCAACACCGGCGCCGACCGCACCGTCGGCGACAACGTGACCGTCTCCCTGTCCACGTCCGCCATCCAGGGCTGGATGAACGGCACCACCGCCGACTACGGCCTCGCGCTCTACGCGTCGACGACCGACAACCTGCACTGGAAGCAGTTCGGCTCCTTCAACGACCCCGGGCTCGGCCCGTACATCGTGGTCACCTACACGGGCAACACGGCCCCGCAGCTGTACGAGCAGTTCCCCGCCGACAACGCGGTCGTGGGCACCACCACACCCGAGCTGACCGCCTGGGCCGGCGGCGCGAACTCCAGCGGCAGCGCCGGCCAGTACGTCTTCAAGGTCTACGACGCGACCAACACCCAGGTCGCCACGTCCGGTCTGATCTCCACCGGCGACTGGACGGTCCCGGCGGGCAAGCTGGCCTGGGGCAAGCAGTACACGTGGACCGTTCAGGCGTACGACTCCACCACCGCTCTGTACTCGACCGCGGAACCGTACGCGCTCTCGGTCCAGGTGCCGCAACCCGTGATCACCTCGGGTCTGTCGCAGAACAGCAGTGACCACGGCTTCGACGCGTCGATCGGCAACTACACCACCTCCGACACCGACGCCTCGATCTCCACCGTCGGCCCCTCGCTGGACGTGGAGCGCGACTACAACTCCCGCGACCCGCGCTGGACCGGCGCGTTCGGGTCCGGCTGGTCGAGCATCTTCGACGCGCGGGCGACCGAGCAGTACACGGCTTCGGGCGCGGTCTCCAGTGTCAACGTCACCTACCCGGACGGTTCGCAGGTCGGGTACGGCAAGAACAGCGACGGCACGTTCGCGCCGGGCAACGGGCGGTTCGCCACCTTCACCACGGTCACGGGCGGCGGCTACAAGCTGACCGACAAGGACGACACGGTCTACACGTTCACCCAGTCCCTGGGGTCGGGCGCGTACGGTCTGCTCTCCGTGACGGACGCCAACGGGCGGTCCATCACCTTCACCTGGACCAGCGGCCACATCACGAAGATGACGTCCGGGGTCTCCAGCCGTTCCCTCAACCTGACCTGGTTCACGCCGTCCGGCGCGTCGGCCGCGCACGTCCAGACCGTCGTCACCGACCCGGTCACCGCGGGCGACTCCTCCACCGCGCAGACCTGGACGTACGGCTACACCGGCGACCAGCTCACCAAGGTGTGCTCGCCGCTGTCGTCGACCAAGTGCACGACGTACGGCTACACGAGCGGCTCGCAGTACCAGAACGCCTCGCTCGACCTCGACCCGCACGCCATGTGGCCGCTGTCGGAGGCCTCGGGCGCGACGACCGCCAAGGACGCCGTCCTCGCCAATGAGGGCACCGACAACGCGACCTACGAGAACGTGACGACGGGCCAGAGCGGTGGCCCGCTCACCGGTTCCTCCTCCACCGTCGCCACCTTCAACGGCACCTCCTCCGACGTCTCGCTGCCGAAGAACACCGGCAACGACACCGACTCCGGCGCGCTCTCGCTCTGGTTCAAGACCTCCGCGGGCCCCGGCGTCCTGTACTCGTACGCCTCCCAGCCCATCGGTTCCGGACAGGCCGCGGGCTTCTACACCCCCTCGATCTACGTAGGCACCGACGGCAAGCTGAACGCCGAGTTCTGGTACAGCGGCGGCATCAACCCGATCGTGACGACCGCGTCGGTCGCCGACGGCAAGTGGCACCACGTGGTGCTGTCGGCCGCGGGCAACTCGCAGACGCTGTACGTCGACAACGCGAAGATCGGCTCGCGCACCGGCACCGTCTCCATCCAGAGCGCGGTCGCCTTCGGCAAGAACCAGTCCTTCAACTACCTCGGCACCGGCTTCCTCGGCGGCAACTGGCCCGACGAGCCGCACCAGAGCTCCAGCGAGAAGACCGGCTACGCCACCTACTTCAACGGCTCGGTCGCGGACGCCGCCTGGTACGGCCGCCCGCTGGTCGCCGCCGACGTCAACGCCCTCTACCAGTACGGCACCCACGCGGCGAGCCTGCTGACCTCCATCACCCGGCCGTCCGGCAAGACGTACGCGGCGATGCAGTACGACCCGGGCACCACCACCCTCACCCAGCTCACCGACGAGAACGGCGGCGTCTGGAAGCTCGGGGCGCCCACGGTCACCGGCTCCAGCCAGACCTACCGGGGCGCGGTCCTCGGCGCGGCGCCCGCCGGCTACTTCCGTCTCGGTGAGGCGGCCGGCGCGACCACCGCGGTCGACGAGGTGCGCGGCGGCAACGGCACGTACAGCGCGGTGACGCTCGGCGCGACGGGACCGTTCAGCGACCAGAAGGCCGCGACGTTCGACGGCAGCACCTCGTCCATGGCGCTGCCCGGCGGCATCCTGCCCGGCACGGGCGCCGAGTCGGTCAGCATGTGGTTCAAGACCTCCACGGCGAACGGCGTGCTGCTCGGCGCGTCCAAGGACCCGCTGAGCTCGGGCACCACCACCGGCAACTACACGCCCGTCCTCTATGTCGGCAGCAGCGGAAAGCTGTACGGCGAGTTCTACTTCTCCGGCGGATCCACCAAACCCATCGGCTCCGCCGCCGCGGTGACCGACGGCAAGTGGCACCACGTCGTGCTGTCGACGGCATCCGACAGCCAGGCGCTGTACCTCGACGACGCGCTGGTGGCCTCGCAGACCGGCACGGCCGCGATGAGCGTCCAGACCAACCAGTACGTCGGCGCGGGCTTCATCGGCGGCAACTGGCCCGACGAGTCGCACACCAGCACCACCAGCAACACCGGTTACGCCACCTACTTCAAGGGCTCCATCGCCGAGGTCGCCGTCCACCGCTCCCAGCTGGCCGCGGCGGACGTGGCCCAGCAGTGGGAGGCCGCGAAGAACTCCACCGGCCTGCTCCCGGTGGAGACGGTCAAGGTGACCTCGCCGGCGAACGCCACGCTCACCTACACCTACGACGTCGACAACGGCAACCGGGCGCTGACCGAGACCGACGGGCTCGGCAACAGGACGAGCTTCGGCTACGACTCCGCCGGTTTCGAGCACACGGTCACCGACCCCAACGGCTCGATGAACATCACCGGTCACGACGTGCGCGGCAACATCGTCTCCTCGACCGCCTGCCAGGACGAGTCCGCGAACAAGTGCTCGACCGAGTACTACACGTACTACCCGGACGACACCACGGCCCAGCTGACGACGACCGACCCGCGCAACGACCAGCTGCTGACCGAGCGCGACGGCCGTTCGGCGTCGGCGACCGACAACACCTACCTGACCTCGTACGCGTACGACGCGCAGGGCAACCAGACCGGTATCACCGGCCCGGCCGTCCCCGGATTCCCCAAGGGCCGCACCACCACGACCGTCTACAGCGACGGCACCAGCACCTACCCGTCCGCCGACGGCGGAGTGGTGCCCAAGGGCCTGCCGGTGAAGACGACCAGCCCCGGCGGCGCGGTCAACCAGGTGGCGTACTTCAAGAACGGCGACGTCGCCTCCACCACCGACGCCATCGGTCTGGCGACGACGTACACCTACGACGGCCTCGGCCAGGTCCTCAGCCAGAAGGTCGTCTCGGACACGTACCCGAACGGTCTGACCACCTCGTACACGTACGACCTGAACGGCCAGGTCGTCGAGGAGCACGACCCGCAGCTCACCGACCGCGTCACCGGCGCCACCCACGCCGCCGTCTCCTCGACCGTCTACGACGAGGACGGCAACGTCACCTCGCAGACCGTCGCGGACGCGAGCGGCGGCGACACGGCGCGCACCGAGACGCAGACCTACGACGCCTACGACCACCTGCTGACCGAGTCGGACGCCAACGCGGTCGCGGGTGCGAGCAACGGCAACACGACCACGTACACCTACGACAACCAGGGCAACAAGACCAAGGAAGTCACCTCGGCGGGCAACGAGACCCGCTACACGTACGACGACAACGGCAACCTGCTCACGCAGGCCCTGATGTACACCGGTGACCCGGTCAACCCGGGGACCGCGACCCTGCTCACGGAGTCCTCGCGCGCCTACGACCCGGCCGGCCGCCTCCAGTCGGTGACCGACGCGATGGGCAACACCACCTCGTACACCTACCTGGACGACGGTCTGACCGCCGCGGTGAAGCGGACCAGCTCCGACGGCACGAAGAGCTACGTCCTGGAGTCGGACACCTACGACGCCGCCGGGAACCTGCTCACCTCGACCTCCGACAACGGCGAGACCGTCACCAACTACAAGGTCGACGCGGCCTCCCGCACCACCTCCACCACGGTCGACCCGACCGGTGTGGACCGCGTCTCCACGGTCTCGTACACCCCTGACGACCAGGTCGCGAGCGAGAACGCCCACGACGCCACGGGCTACGACCGCACCACCACCAGCACGTACGACGCCATGGGCAACGTGCTCAGCGAGACGCTGTACGGGGACGCCTCCGGGCACCCGGCCGGCTGGTGGAAGCTGAACCAGGACTCCGGCACCAACATCACCGACTCCTCCGGCACCGGCAACACCGCCACCGCCGGATCGGGCGTGACCTGGTCGGACAGCGCGGCGAAGTTCGCGGGCACCACCACCGGCACCGGCAACGTCATCGACACCACCGGCCCGGTCCTGGACACCACCGCCTCCTACACGGTCTCCGCCTGGGTCAACCTCAGCGACACCTCCACCTACCGCACCTTCGTCGCGCAGGGCGGCACCAACCGGGCCTCCTTCTACCTGCAGTACTCGAAGGCGGACAACGCGTACCGCTTCCACGCGGCCAACGCCGACGTGGCCTCCCCGACCGCGTTCTACGACGCCACCGCCACCGCGGCACCCACGCTGAACACCTGGACACACCTGGTCGGCGTCTTCGACTCGACGACCGGCTCGATGAAGCTGTACGTCAACGGCGCCCAGGCGGGCTCGGGCACCGACACCGCGCCCTGGACCGGCACCGGACCGCTCTCCATCGGCGGCACCGAGAAGGCGGACGGCACGACGAGCGACGTCGTCGCCGGTTCGGTCGGTGACGTGCAGGTCTATCAGCGGGCCCTGTCCGCGACCGACGTCACCTCCCTCTACGGCAAGGGCCGCACGGGTGGCACGGTCGGCTCCTCCACCGAGCAGACCACCAAGTACACCTACGACAAGCGGGGCCTGCCGACGTCCACGACGGACGCCGAGCAGAACACCACGACGTACGCCTACGACGAGGCCGGCAACCTCGCGGTCTCCACCGCGCCCGCCGTCCAGTCCGAGCCCGACGGCACCACGGCGGCGACCGTCCACCCCGTCACCACCAGCGGCTTCAACACCTTCGGCGAGGGCGTCGAGGAGGAGGACCCGAACGGCCTGGTGACGACCACGGCGTACGACGCCAACGGCAACAAGGTCTCCGAGGCGCTCCCCTCGTACACCCCCGCGGGCGCCTCGACGCCCAACGCGGGCACCACGGTCTGGAAGTACGACAGCGAGGGCAACCGGACCGACGAGATCAGCCCGAGCGGCAGGACCACCTCGTACCTCTACGACCAGATGGGCAACCTCGCCCAGATCACGGCGCCCGACGGCACCAAGACGCACGCGCTGTACGACACCAACGGCGAACAGCTGTCGGCGACGGACGCCGCGGGCGCGCAGGCCCAGGCGACGTACGACTTCATGGGCCGCCGGCTGACCTCGACGACGATGGAGCGCTACCCGTCGACGAGGACGCTGACGACGACGAACTCGTACGCGGTCACGACCGGCAACCCGTACGGCGCCCACACCGCGTCGACGACCTCGCCGGGCGGTGTCACGAACACCTACGCCTACAACCGGGCCGGTGACGTCACCTCGGTGACGGACGGCGCGGGCAACACGACCCGCTACGGCTACGACTTCGAGGGCAACACGACGAAGACGACGCTGGCGGACGGCACCTGGACCGAGACGGACTACAACGCCTCGGACGACCCGACGGCGACGCGTGAGTACGACGCGAACGGCGCCGTGCTGTCGTCGACTTCGCAGCAGTACGACGGTGTGGGCAACCTGACCGCGTCGACCGACGCCAACCAGCACACCACCCGCTGGACGTACGACGCGTCGGGCGCGATCACGCAGCAGGTCGAGCCGGTGGACGCCTCGACGTCGATCACCACGACCTTCGGCTACGACGCGGCGGGCAACCGCACGCGCTTCACCGACGGCCGCGGCAACTCCTGGCGCTACACGTACACGCCGTGGGGCCAGCAGGAGAAGGTGATCGAGCCGACCACCGCCACCTACACCTCGGCCGCCGACTCGACGACGACCTTCGCCTACGACGCGGACGGTCAGCTGACGACGGCCACTCTTCCGGGTGGCGTCACGACGTCGATGACGTACGACGTCAACGGCCAGTTGAAGACGATGTCCGGCGCGGGCGCCGACGCGGCGACGGCGAAGCGCAGCTTCAACTACGACGCGGCCGGCCGGGTCCTGTCGGCGGACACGGACGAGGCGGGCATCGCGGGCGCGGTGGACCACCAGGCCGCCACGCACGACGCGTTCACCTACGACGACAGGGGTGACGTCCTCACGGCCTCGGGCTCGGCGGGCTCCTCCAGCTTCACGTACAACAACGACGCGTCGATGCTGACGCGGACGGACGCGGCGGGCACGACGTCCTACGGCTACGACACGGCCGGCCGTCTGTCGTCCCTGAACGACGCGGCGACGGGCACCCAACTGACCTACACATACGGTCAGTTGAACGAGGTCAAGTCGGTCAAGTACGGCTCGACGGGCCAGACCCGCACGTTCGGCTACAACAGCTCCCACGAGCTGACGAGCGACGTCCTGGTCCAGGGCGCGTCCACGCTGGCGAGCTTCTCGTACGGCTACGACAACAACGGCAACCTGACGTCGAAGGCGACGACGGGAGTCTCGGGCGCCTCGTCGAACACGTACACGTACGACTGGTCGGACCGTCTGACGTCGTGGAACAACGGTTCGACGACCAAGAGTTACGCGTACGACGCCTCGGGCAACCGCATCCGCAACGGCTCGGACGTCTACACCTACGACGCCCGTGACGAGCTGACCTCGGACGGCACGCACACCTACGACTACTCCGCGCGCGGCACGATGACGCAGGAGTCGCAGACGTCGGGTTCGGTGGCGTACAAGACGGACGCGTTCGGCGGCCAGATCGCGGCCGGCACGCAGTCCTACACGCTGGACGCCCTGGGCCGGAACATCACCGACACGGACACGACGGCGCAGTCCACGCGCACGTTCGCCTACTCGGGCGCCGACAACACGATCGCGTCGGACGGCGACAACACGTACACGTACGACCCGGCGGGCGGCGTGATCGGCGTCAAGCCGTCGGGCGGCAGCGGGGTACTGGCCCTGACGGACCTGCACAGCGACATGGTGGGCACGTTCACGTCGGGCGCCACCTCGCTGACGGGTTCGGCGTCGTACGACCCGTTGGGCAAGGTGGTCTCACCGACGAACACGGTGACGGGCCATCTGGGCTTCCAGTCCGGCTGGACGGAACCAGGAACCGGCGACGTCGGCACGGCCTCGCGCTGGTACAGCCCGGACACGGGCCAGTTCCTCAACAAGGACAGCATCTCGCTCAACGCGGTGCCGAACTCGGTGGCGGCGAACCCGTTCGCCTACGTCGACGACAACCCGATGGCGGGCACGGACGAGTCGGGCAACTGCTCCTGGTACGACGTGGTGTGCGGTGCGAAGAAGGTCGTGCACAAGGTCAAGCACGCGGTCTCGCACGTGGCGCACAAGGTCTACCACGCGGCCAAGCACCTGGCCCGCAAGGTCGTCCACGCGGTGAAGCACGCGGCGCACAAGATCGTCCACCATGTGCGGGACGTGTACCACGCGACGGTGCGGGTGGTGCGGCGCGTGTACCACTACGCGGCGCGACATGTCAGACGCGTCTATCACGCGGCCGTCCATGCGGTGCATACGGCGTACCACAAGGCCTCACGTGTGGTGCATCGCGTGGTCCACGCGGTGAAGAACGCGGCGCACAAGATCGCGAGCCATGTGAAGAAGGCCGCGAAGGCGATCGCCCATGTCGCCCGGACCGCGTACCACGCGACGGTCAAGGCGGCGAAGGCGACGGCGACGTACGTCAAGCACCACGCGGCGGCGATCACCTCCTTCGTGGTGTCCACGGCGGTGTTCGCGGGCTGCGAGGCATTCACGGCCGGCCTGGGCACGATCGGCTGTGCCGCTGCCGCGGGCGCGGCGGGCTCCCTGGTCGAACAGGGCTTCAAGTGCGCCGAGAACGGTGGCGGCGACTGCAGCGCGGGAGCGTTCGGCGAGTCCGCACTCGAGGGCGCGGTCTCCGGCGCGCTCGGCGGCGCGCTCGGCAGCCTCGGCGGCAAGATCCTGGCGAAGGTGGCACCCAAGGCTATGAAGGTCGTGGGCGGCCTCTTCGGCAAGGGGGCGACCGAGGCCGGGGATTCGGCGGCGGCCGATGCCACGGACGAGGCGGCTTCGGCGGCGGAGTCGGAGGGGGCGGGGACGCGGAGTCAGTCGCGTTCAGGAGAGGAGGAGTCGGGCGGCAGCTGCTCGATCCACAGCTTCACAGGCGCGACACAAGTGCTGATGGCGGATGGCACAACCAAGGCCATCGACCACGTCCGAGTGGGAGACACGATCACGAACTCGGTACCTGGAGCGACCGGTACGGAGGCGCACAAGGTCACCGCGGTGATCGTGACGCACACGGACCACGACTTCGTCGACCTCACCATCAAGAAGACTGCCAAGTCGGCGGCCAAGCAGAGCATGGCGGGCGGGGAGAAGTCCCTGGCCCGGAAGGTGGCCCGCAAGGCCGCGTTCGGCCTGGCGGCGTCGGCAGCGGTCCTGGGCGCACTGGCGGCGAGCCACGGCCACGGCCAGGAGCCGGCGACGGCTCCGGTGTCGGCGGTCAGCAGCGCGGCGTCCACGCAGGACACCAAGGCCGTTGTCCGTACGGAGACTGCGCAAAGCGCGCACCTGACGACGACGTTCCACCACCCGTTCTACGACGAGACCCAGTCGGCGTTCGTCGACGCCAAGGACCTTCGCACGGGGGATGTCCTTCAGACCCCGACCGGTACGGCTGAGGTCACCGGTGTCCGCCTGTATCACGCGAACTCCACGACGTACGACCTCACCATCGGCACCCTCCACACCTACTATGTGGAGGCCGGCAGCACGCCGGTGTTGGTCCACAATGCAAACGCGGTTGCCAAGTGCGGACGGGCCGCACCGGGATATCAGTACAGGGGCGCGTCGCAGTACAAGGATCTCAAGGACATCGATTCGGTCACCGGCAAGCTCAAGACCACGAACGTTCCTGGCACTGAGATCAACCACATGCCGGCGAATCAGAGTTCACCTCTCAAGTTGAGGTATGGACCGTCGATTCAAATGGATGAGGCTGACCATGTTGCGACGTCGAGCTGGGGAAGAGGTGACGGGCCGGAGGCTTGGCGGGCTACTCAGGCCGATCTGATATCTCAGGGACGTGCCGACGAAGCCATGCAAATGGACATCGATGACGTTGTTAGTCGATTCCCTGGGAAATATAACAATGCGATCGGCCAGATGATCGATGACCTCCCGAACAATGCTCGCTATCAAGCGATCAGGAGAGTGCCCAGTATGCTTCACGTGCAGCTGACATTGTTCTAGGTCGGTACCGTCCCGCAAGGTTGATCTGTATGATCCGTCAATCCGAGCTGAGTCCATCGGGTTGACGGATCATCTGTATCTCTGATCGGAGGTTCTTGTGAATGAAGTGATCCCCTGGGTTGGGATTGAGTGCGCCCACTTTGGCGAGTCGAGGAAGGAGATTCGTGAAAGGCTTGGAGACTTTTCCTCGTTCAAAAGAAGTCCCGGAGATTCCCCGGTCGACCATTATGTTTCGATTGGACTAATGCTGCACTTTGATGGGGCTGACCGTCTGGACTTTATCGAGGCGACAGCCGCATCCGAACTTTCGTATTCTGGGGTTCGACTCCTTGAAAGGCCCTTTGGTGAGGTCTTGACAGACTTGCGCTCGAGGTCGGTGGACTTCAGTCTGGATGATTCTGGATGCATCCTTACTGGGTGCGGAATTGAGCTGTACACTCCGGCTCCTGACGAGCTTGATATTGATGTGGAAGGGGTGGCTCTCAGAGCTCCTGTGGATAATCGGGATAATTTCGGTGCTTCGGAGGTCGTGATCGAGCCCTCGGCGAACGAGGACACGCTTTTCTGACCAGGTTCGCGCGCCCGTCCTAAAGGGAGCTGGCCAACTCCCTCGACACATGCATGGACGATTCACTCACCGTGGTGGAGGGGGAAGATCTTCGTGAGCGCTATCTCGCCGGCATCGATGAGCGCCTCCACGCTTACGGAGTGGGGTATTTCGCCAGCAGGAACCTTGAGGTCGAAGGAAAGTGCCATGAAGCCATCCTGGCTGCCTCTGATGATGGCGAGCTGTTCACTTCCGCGGCAGGCCGTGAGCTGCTGGTTGATTGTGACGACTACAGCAACGAGATGTTGTCGGCCTTGAGGTCGTTCACGAAGGACGTGTGGAGGTCGTCAGTTCCTCCAGCGGCTCCGTGAGGAGGGAGTTCCGTCCTGTGATCGAGCCGCTGCCTGAGTTGCCCAGGCCGGAGTTCACCGTGATCCACGTCGAATCCTCGCCCGAGGTGCCCCCGGACATCGCACGGAAGCTCCTTGCTGCGAAACTGTCTGCGCTTCCTGGCGCAGAGCCGATTCCAGGCGTCCCGGACGCCTGGAAGTGGTCCCCGGCGCCCGGGTTTGTGCTGCTGGCAGCCATGAGTTCGGATGGCCGTCATGTGTTCAGGATGAGCAGCAAGGATTCGTACGATGCGGAACTCTGCCGGGCTGTCCTTGCGTTCGCGCGTGAGCGCGAGGCCGAGGTCATCGATCGGCCGGAACCGTTGATCGCCCTGCCAGGTTTCTCGTGCTTGGGTCGAGACTTCGATGTCGTCGGTCGGATCAGGCCGCAGGCCCACCGGCTCTTCCCGCGGGATCCCGACCTCAATAGTGTGGTGTTCGGAATTTTTCCCGCGTACTCCTCCGAGATTTCCGGTACCGAGTCGGTGGATCAGGCGTCCGAGCGGTTCGGCCGTATGCTCAAGGTGTCCGACCTGAATCGTATGCCCAGTCCGTATGTACTGGTCCGCTTCAGCAATCCGAAGAGCGGGGCGGGGACGATCGGTGAGCTTCCGGTCTTTGTCTCGCCCGACTACTTCGTGCACGAACTGCGTGACCTCGAAGGGGTTGAGGCGGCCCGTCTCGAGTTGTGGAACCACCGGAACGAGAAATGGCGAGTACGGTGGGACGGGGATTGGCGCGTATCCGACGGCGACCAGGAAATTCGGATGACTGGTGACGAGATCGTGCTCTGGGCGGCCACGGTAATCAGTGAACGGTGACAAGCAGCCCTTTGCGATGGTCCCGGTGGTGAGTGGGGAGCCCGGGCCGGACTGGGATGGCTGGGGCCGGGAGATGCAGAAGCTTGCGGAGGTCTTCGCGTCTGGCTTCGCGGGACTGAAGCCATGAACGCGCTCCTCTGAAGGATTCGGTCGTTGTCTTCGCGACGGACGGAGGCGGTGCGATGTTCGCGGTGAGCGCGACGAGCGGTCGTGCATATCGCTTGTCCCTCGGCGTGCTCGCTGGTTCCGTCTACGAGGTCGGTGACGTGGGCTGGTCCGTCGTCGGCGAGGATCTGTGGGCGTTCCTGGACCGGCTGCGGAACGATCTCATCGAAGCGGTCCGTACTTGAGGGTTGCCGTGTGAGCAGGTTGACGTCCGCGCGGCTTCTGGAGATCCCGGGTACCGGCGTCCTCGGCGAACGCCGCGCTGCCGCACGCGACAAGCCCCTCGATGTCGGCTTGTTCGGTCCTGCGGACGATCGCCTCGTGCTGTCGATCACTCATGGGCCGACATTCACGGGCGGGGGCCGCCGCGGGGAAAGGTTCCCGACCGGTTCCCTCGGCGACAATGCGTCAATGCGCCGCATCCGAGCAGTCCACATCGACGAACTGCCCCTACTCCAGGACATCGAGCGCGCCGCCGGGCGGTGTTTCGCCGACATCGGCATGCCGGAGATCGCCGACGACGAGCCCCTTCCGCTCGCCGACCTCGCCCACTATCAGCGGGTCGGCCTGGCCTGGGTCGCGGTCGACGAGGTCGACAGGCCCGTGGCGTACCTCATCGCGGAACACGTCGACGACAACCTGCACATCGAGCAGGTGTCGGTGCACCCGGACAGCGCGCGGCGCGGCATCGGGCGTTCGCTGCTGGACCATGTCGGCCACCGGGCCGGAGCGGACGGGATACCCGCTCTGACCCTCACCACCTTCGCCGACGTCCCCTGGAACGCGCCCTACTACGCGCGCTGCGGCTTCCAGTTCCTGGATGACAGCGCGCTCGGTCCAGGGCTCCAGGACATCCGCCGACGCGAGGCCGCCCACGGCCTGGAGCGCTGGCCGCGGGTCTGCATGCGCCGGCGTCTGTGACCTCCGGGCTCGTTACGCCTCCGCAGCGAACAGTTCTTCCGCGTTGGTGGCCGTGAGGGCCCGGTCGAACCAGGTGCCCAGCAGTTCCAGGTCGGTGCAGGCGTTGACGCGCTCGCGGGCGGCTTCGGAGATGTCGATGGCGCGGAGGTCGAGAATGCGGAGGATGTCCTCGGCGCGGCCCTTGATCCGGGTTTCCTCGATGATGGTGCCGCTGCCGGGGAAGCGGCTGGGGCGCAGGGTCATCAGGTGCCTCCAGAATGCGCGGCTCGGGGTGTCGCCCAGGCCGACCTCGGTGTATTCCGCCCAGTCCTGCGCGGTCTCGCCTCCGATGGTGGCGAGCGCCGTCGCCGCCGGTATCAGAATGGGGCCGGTTCAGCCCCCGAGTGAATACGCCCCAGCCCCATGCGATAGGTGGTCGAGGTCAGCGTGTCACCGGCAGAGCCGTCGCGAAGCGGTGGCCGTCGGCGCGGGTCTGGACCGGGAAGTCGACCTTGAGAGCGCCTTCCTGGCCCTCGACGGTCAGGTGGGTGACCACCTTGAGGCCGAGGAAGGTCTTCTTGGGCGCGCTCGCGGTGACGTACGGGCGCGGGAGGTTCATCAGCAACTTGCCCGGCTTGCCGCCGCGGTTGCCGTCGAAGAACAGGATCCGCTGGTTCGTCAGGACGAGATACATCGGGCGCGGGGTGACCGTCGCCATCACCGTTCCCGCGCTGAGTACGCCGACCACCGCCGCGGTGAGGGCCTGCTTGCGCACCGAGACCGTTCCGATGCCGGCCAGGCTCGTGAGTTCGACCTGCTCGCCCTGGAGCAGCAAGGGGGCCGAGATCTCGAGCAGTTGTCCGGCGCGACGGGCGTTGAGTGCCACGGGTGGGGCTCCTGGTGACGGTGGGGTGAGAGGGGCGGGGAGGTGGCAGTGGCGGGGAGGTGGCGGTGACAGCGGTCGCATGGATTGTTCCAAGCCAGGGGCAAGGCGAGAGGTCACCTCACACAAGGCGAACTCAAGTTCGAGTCATGGCGCGGTCAAGATCGGTCATCGAATGGTCAAGGTGGCGCCCGTATGCGCTGTTTGGGCCTTGTGTTCCCACAACCTCCCCACACCTGGGCGAAAACCGTCTCCAACCCGCCACTTACCATCCGCTCCATGTCGACCGACGCGTCCCTCCCACCCCCCGACTTCGAACTCGCCTCCGCCTTCCCCGAGGTCGGCTGGCTGCGGCAGGCCACCGCCGCGCGGGACTGGGCGGGAATCCGGCGGTACGCCGACGGGCTGCCGCGGGGCACCGACCGGGCGTTCCTCGTCCGGGTCGTCGCCGAGGTGCCCGGCGTCGAGCACTTCCTGCGGGAAGTCGTCGCCGCCGCCCCCGACGACGTACTGGCCCTCACGGCGCTCGGGACCCGCGAGATCGAGATCGGCTGGGAGATCCGGAGCAGCGCGCGCGCCGAGCACGTCAGCCGGGAACAGTTCCGGCAGCTGCACGAGCACCTGCGGCAGGCCGAGCAACTGCCCATCCGGGCCACCGCCCTCGACCCGTCCCACGACGCGGCCTGGGCCGCGCGCCTGACCACGGCCATGGGGCTGCAGCTCGGGCAGAACGAGGCGCGGCGAAGGTACGACCGACTGGCCGCGCACCACCCGCACCACTTGACCGGGCAGGCCCGGCTGCTCCAGCAGCTGTGTCCCAAGTGGAGCGGGAGCTGGGAGGCGGCGCACGGGTTCGCCCGCGAGTGCCTGCTCAACTCGCCCGAAGGGTCGCTCAGCGGTGGTCTGGTGGCGGAGGCGCACCTGGAGCGCTGGCTCGATCTGCCGTCCGCGGGGAGTGAGCGGACCGACTATCTGCGCCAGGCCCACGTCCACGCCGAACTCGTCGAGGCCGCCGAACGGTCCGTCCTGCACCCGCACTACCGACCCGCGTACGGGTGGGTCACCATCCAGGGCGTCTTCGCCGCGCTCTTCTCGCTGATCGGCGACACCGCACGCGCCGCCGCACACTTCCGCGCCCTGGGCAACCTGGCCTCCGAGTACCCGTGGAGTTACCTCGGCAAGCCCGCGCACGCGTACGTCAAACACCGTTCCGCCGCCCTCGGAAGAGGCTGAGCGGATGCCGCACAAGACAGGCAGAGGCAGACGATGAGCCAGGGCATCCATCACACCGAGGTCGACGGCATACCCACCCTCTTCGCGTACGCCGCCGGGCCGATGCGTGCCGGACTGGTCTTCCGCGTCGGCGTCGCCGACGAGACGCTCGCCGGGGCCGGCATCACGCACCTGGTGGAGCACCTGGCGCTGCACCGCCAGGGCCTGGCCGACTACCACTTCAACGGCGCGACCAAGGCCGCGTTCACACACTTCCACGTGGAGGGCGCCGAGCACGAGATCGTCGCCTACCTCGACGGCGTGTGCACCTCCCTCCTCGATCTGCCCATGGAGCGGCTGGAGACCGAGAAGGAGATCCTGCGCACCGAGGAGGCCGGCCGGGAGCCCGGACAACTGCCGCTGTGGCGCTACGGGGCCCAGGGGTACGGGCTGGTCAGCTATCCGGAGTGGGGCGTACGGGGGTTGCGGCCGGACGACGTACGGGAATGGGCCGGGACCTGGTTCACCCGGGACAACGCCGTGCTGTGGATCGCGGGGGAGCGGCTGCCGGCCGGGCTCTCGCTCAAACTGCCCGCCGGTCGGCGGTGCCCGATGCCCGCCGTCACCTCAGCCCTCCCCACCGCCCCCGCCTACTTCTCCGACGGCAAGGGCGGCGTCCTGCTCGACGCCGTCGTCACCGACACCACCGCCGCCCGGCTCTACGCAGGTGTCCTGGAACGCGCACTCTCCCGCTCCCTGCGTCAGGAGGGCGGCTACTCCTACACGGCGGCCAGCGACTACACCTCCCGCCGGGACGGTTTCGCGACCGTCACCGCCTTCGCGGACGCGCTGCCCGCCAAGCAGGACGCGGTCCTCGGCGGGTTCGTCGACGTGCTCGCGGGCCTCCAGGTCGGCCGGATCGCGCAGGCCGACCTGGAGGCCGTACGCGGGCGCAGCGACGCCACGCTGACCGCGCCCGACG
>LRTP01000643.1 GCA_001550305.1 Streptomyces diastatochromogenes | reverse complement strand
CGCCCGCGAGCACCTCCGGTGCCCCCGCCGGCGGCCAGTCGAGAGCGACGCCGTCCAGCTTCACGTACCGGCCGTCCGTGCTGACCCGCTCGCCCCGCAGCAGCGCGCGCAGCGCGTCGAGGTGCTCGCGCAGCAGCGTCACGGGCGACTCCGCACGCGCACCGACCTGCCCCATCCAGTCCTGTACGCCGTGACCGACGCCCAGGATCGCGCGCCCCGGGAACATCCGGTGCAGCGTCGCGGCCTCCATCGCGGTGACGGCGACGTTGCGCAGCGGGACGGGCAGCAGGCCCACGCCGACCCGGACCCGTTCGGTCCAGGCGAGGGCGGCCGCCGCGGCCGAGATGCCCCCTTCGAGGAAGCAGTCCTCCCAGAGCCACAGCTCCTCCAGGCCCGCGTCGTCCGCCGCGCGCGCGACGGCCCGCAGACGCTCGGGGGGCAGTTGGGGCCGGAACACCACGCCGAGAACAGTCATGGAGCCTTCCTACCGATGCCCCGGCTCGCGGACAACACCTTTACGCGTCGGCGGTTCCGGTAGCGGGGACGGGGGCGGGGGCGGTGCTGTCGCGTTCGTAGCGCAGGAGGACGACCCCGTTGCCGAAGGCCCGTGACTCGGCGAACCGGAGACCGGTCGGGGTGTGCGACTCCGGGAACAGGGGTTTGCCGCCGCCGATCAGCACCGGATGGACGTACACCCGGAACTCGTCGACCAGGTCGTGCCGCAGGAACGCGGCCGTGAGGTCGGCGCCGCCGAGGCCGAGGTCCCCGCCGGGCTGTTCCTTGAGCGCCCTGACCTCGTCCGGTACGACGTCCCGGACGATCGTGGTGTTCCAGTCGGCCCGCTCCAGCGTCCGCGAGTACACGTACTTGGGGATGTCCCGCCAGATCCCCGCGAACTCGGCCACCTCGGCCGTACTGTCCGGATCCTGGTCGGCGGTCGGCCAGAACCCGGCCATCAGCTCGTGCGTCACGCGGCCTTCCAGCAGGCCGCCGAGCTTCCTGATCTCCTCGTTGAAATGCTGGTGCAGCTCCGCGTCGACGCGGTGCCAGTCGATCTCACGGTTCGGTCCCTCGATGAATCCGTCCAGGGACACCGACATCATCAGGACGATTCTTCTCATGTCACCAGGTTCTCAGCTCTGGGCTCCCGAGGAGGCACTGTTCACCGCACCGCGCGGGAACGTCACCTCCACCCGGCGGTTCTTCCGGCGGCCCTCCTCCGAGGTGTTGTCCGCGATCGGGTAGTCCTCGCTGTAGCCGCGCACCTCGAACGTGACGTCCGTCGAGCCGAGCGCCGCCGCCAGTTCGTCGTGGACGATCTCCGCGCGCTTCTTGGAGAGGACCAGGCCGTGGGCGTACGAGCCGAGGTTGTCGGTGAACCCGAACACCCTGACCGTCGTCGCCTTCTGGTTCTTGATCTCGTCCGCGATCGCCTGGATACGGGAACGGGCGTCGGGGTTCAGCTTCGAACTGTCCTTGGGGAACAGCACCTCGGCCTGCAACGCGAACGTCACGTCCGAGTTCGTGTCCGCCCGCCGCTCCTCACCCCCGAGGTCCTCGACGACCGACTTGATGTCCAACACCTTGGCCGGCGCGAGCGTGGCGCCGTCGGCGAGCTTCAGGCCGGGGCTGGTGGGGTCGACGGTGGGGGGTGGGGAGGTGGTCAGACTGTCCGGAGGTGCGCTCGGGTTCCCGTCGTCCGCGTACGCCTGGGTACCGCTGAGAGTCAGAGTGCTCAGGACGGCGAAGGTCGTGAACATGGTGGCCACAGTGCGGGAGGTCAGGGCCATGGGTCACTCGCCGTCGGAGAGTGTGAGGGTGGCCGGGGGCATGGTCGGTACCTGGAACTGCACGCTCGTCGTCCCGGCGGGCGGCGCCGGGAACTGGGCGAACCAGTCGACGGTGGCGCCCTGGGAGACACCGCCCTGGAACTTCGTGCAGAGGCAGTGCCCTTCGGTGTCCCGGAGAATGAGGTACTTCTTCTTGCCCTTCTCGTCGACCAGACTGGCTCCGGCCAGGGATCCGCCGTTGCTCTTCAACTCGGTCTCGTCGCTGATCCATTCGGCGCCGATCCAGATGCCGGAGGTGCCGTTGGTCACCGTGCCGTTGACAGTGACGAACCCTCCCTGGTCGCGCTTGGCCGAGGTGATCGTCAGCGTGATGCCGTTGCTCTTCACTTCGGCGAGCGCTTGATTCACAGCAGGTGATCCGCTTTCCTTCGCCTTGCCGTCACCGGTGTTCCGGGTAGAAGACGAAGTCGGCGCCTGCTTACCCGACTTGGCGTCTCCGCCCCCTCCGCAACCGGCCACCGTGAGGAGCAACCCAGCCGTGATCGCCAGTGCGCTCAGCGCCCTGCGGCCCTTCATGGTGTGCCGGAGATCCATCGGTACGGCTTCCTCTCACTCGGCCAGATGCACAGAGAACAGCACGGACGGGTCCGGAAGGTCGACCGGATCGAACTTTCCGGGGTCGATGTTGACGATCTGTCCGTCGCAGTTCAGTTCGACGGGCTTCTTGGGATCCGCGGCCGGATCGAAGTGGCAGCGGGGCTGGATGACAGCGGTGGCATGGGCCGTCGCATGCTTGTCCTCTGTACCGGGAATGATCGACTTGCCAACCGTGTACCGGGTCTCGATATCCACTCGGTAGCCCGGAAATCCGTTCACGGCGGTTGGGCCAAAACCGTGCAAGGTCGAGTTGTTCTCGGCGGCCAACCGACTGGCCGCAGCCTCGGCTCCGGCGCCCTGGAACAGGTTGCCCTTGAGCCAGTCCAGCCAGTGGTCATTCGTGCCCACGGCCCCCGTCAAGCCTGTCATCAGCTCGTCGCGGGAGTCCCGTGCGGCCGCCAACGCCGCAGCGTCCGCCGCGGATTGAGCTCCATTCCGGGCGGACGCTGCTTGGGCGAACACGAAGAAGGCGATCGCGGCGAAGAGCAGAATCCCCGTCATCCAGATGTAGATGGGGAGGGTCTGTCCTCGGTCGCTGTGCGGTGGGCCGCCGATCAAGCTCCGCCGATGACTCTGTTCACTGCGTTGCCGATCGCCTGCGAGATCTTTCCGTTCAGGCCGAGCTGATCGATGAGGGTGTAGATCCCCGCGATCAGAATCATCAGGCCCGCGTACTCCACAAACCCGGCCCCGGCATCCCGCCCGCGTCCGCGCATCCGGGTGGAAACCGTCTCCGTCCAGTCCTGCAGAGCGCGCTCCACCCGGACCCCCACCCTCAGCGTCCAGTCCCTCGTCACCATGGCCCCTGTCCTCCCACCCGACGCCACCACTACCGACCCGAGCACCGTACGTGAGACCGCGCCTACTCCGGGTGGGCCCAGGGGCCCAACTTGCCGTTGGTGGAGTCATCGGCTCCACCCCTCGCGTGCCGTGCCCAGCCAGTGGGCGATCGCTTCGCTGCGCGAGGAACTGTGCAGCTTTGCGAAGATGCGGTTGATGTGGTTCTTGACGGTCTTCTCGCTGATGAAGCAGGCGGCGGCGATCTGCTGATTGCTCATGCCGGACGCGATGAGATCCATGACCTCCACCTCCCGTGAACTCAGGCCGAAGTTGAGCCGGTTGGGCACGCGGCGGTGGAGTCTCGCCGCGAAACCGGACCGGGCCTTCGACGACTGTCCCACAACCAGTTGCAGGTGCGAAGGGAAATCGTTCGGTTCGTACGAAACACCGAGTGAATCCGGGACAGTCGTCTTCGCGTGCCGTACCTCCCGTACGGCGGAGATCAGTTCGGCGGCCGTGAACTCGCCGTGGACGAGATAGCCGACCGCGCCCCGCCGCAACGCCTCGGCCACGACCTCGGGTTCGCGGCTGTAGGTCAGCATCATCACGGGGGCGAGCAGGGAGAGGGCGGGAAGGGCCGTCAGGCCGTCCGTGCCGGGCATGCGGACGTCGAGGAGGACGACGTCCGGGCGCAGTCGGGTCGCGGCCGCGAGGGCCGCCTCGCCGTCGGCCGCCTGCGCGACGACCTCGAGGTCCGGGTGGCCGTCGAGCAGCGCGGCCAGGCCGGCCCGGACGACCGGGTTGTCGTCGGCCACGAGTACACGGAGGTTCGGGCCGGGAAGTGCCTGGTCAGGCATGTGCGGCCTCCTCTTGGGGGGTGGGGGGACGGTGGGGGACGGCGGAGGATCGCGGGAGGGTCAGGTGGATCTCCGCGCCTCCTTGCGGGGAACGGTTCAGGTCGATACGGCCGCCCAGCGACGCGGCTCGCTCCGCCATGCCGAGCAGCCCGAAGTGGCCGGATCTGGTCAGGTCGTCGAGCGTCGGGTCGTCGAGGGCGGCGGGCGGGGGCGGACCGACTCCGTCGTCCCGTACGCGTACGGCGCACTCGGTTTCCGACACGTCGAGTTCCACCGTCACCCGCGTCGCGTCCGCGTGGCGGTGCGCGTTCTCCAGCGCCTCGGACACGATCGCCAGGACGTGGTGTGCGGTGGCGTACGGGAGGACCGGGGGCTCGCCCCGGTGGTGGAGGGACGTGGGGAGGTGGGTGCGGGACTCGAAGGCCCGCACCCGAGAGTCGAGTTCGGACAGGACGTCCGTGTTCGCACTCGTGAGGTCCGTGTGGCGGCGCAGGTCGGAGAGGAGGTCGCGGGACTCCGCGGCCGCCCGGCGGGCCGCGCCCGCGACCATCGTCGCC
>LRTP01000642.1 GCA_001550305.1 Streptomyces diastatochromogenes | reverse complement strand
GACCGCCGCCCACGTCCCGATCGCCAGGAGCGGCAGCAGGGTCAGCGTCACACGGGTGAGGCGGGTCAGGCGGGCGGCGGCGGGGGACCGGACGGGGGCGGGGCGCGCTACGGGGAGATCGTCGAGCGGGAGCGGGGACACGGCGCACATCGTCCTTCCACGTCACGTCCGCGGTACCGGCGGACGGACACAAGAAGAGGCTTGAGCGGAGGGGGACGATGGGAACGTTCCCGCTCGGTGTGACGGCGCGGTGTCCGGGAGGGGAAGGGGCACCAGCGGCTGGGCGACGGGGCCGGGCTCGTCGTCCTGTGGGGCAGGGCGGTTGGCGCTCCCGTCGACGGACGGTAGAAAGAGGGGGCGCACTCGGAACGCACCCGCCGAGTGAGATGGACGGGACGGACGAGACAACGGAGGCCCCTCATGACGACTCTGCCCGATCGGCCGAACACCGCGCTGCTCGTCATCGACGTCCAGAACGGGGTGGTGGCGGGCGCGCACCGGCGCGACGAGGTGGTCGCGAACATCGACACCCTGGTCGGCAGGGCTCGCGCGCAGGGCGTGCCGGTGGTGTGGGTGCAGCACTCGGACGACCAGCTCAAGCGCGACAGCGAGAGCTGGCAGTACGTGCCGGAACTGGTCCGCCGCGATGGCGAGCCCCTCGTCCACAAGAACTACGGCGACTCGTTCGAGGACACCGAGCTCGAGGCGCTGCTCGCCGAGCGCGGGGTGGGCCGGCTCGTCGTCACGGGCGCGCAGACCGACATGTGCATCCGTGCCACCCTGCACGGGGCGTTCGTACGCGGGTACGACGTGACGTTGGTCGGTGACGCGCACACGACGGAGGACCTCAGCGTGTACGGCGCGCCGCCGCCGGAGCAGGTGATCGCGCACACCAACCTCTACTGGAAGTGGGAGAGCGCACCCGGGCGGCGCGGAGGCACCGTCGCCACGGCGGACGTGTCCTTCGCGGCGGGCGTCGAGGACTGAGCCGTTCTGATCTGATCGGCGACCACCGGCGACCACCGGCGGCCACCGCTCGTCAGCCGTTCGCCCCCGCGGCCCGTTCGACGGCGTGGCCGAGGGAGAACAGGCCTTCCAGGCGGTCCGGGTGGCCCACGAGTTGGAGGCCCAGGGGCATGCCCTGGGCGTCCCGGTGGCCCGGTACGGTCACGGCCGGGAGGCCGAGGAGCTGCCAGGGGCGGCTCAGGACGGGGGACCCGGTGGCCTTCAGGCCCTTCGGGGCGGCACCCGGGGCGGCCGGGCCGAGCACGGCGTCCACGTCGCAGAGCAGTGCCAGCATCGCGGAGCGCTCACGCCGCGCGACGGACCGCGCGTGCTCGTAGTCCCCGGTGGTGAGGGAACGGCCGTGCGCCAGGAGTTCGTTCAGCGGTGCGCTCAGCCGGTCCGGGTGGGTGCTCTCCTCGGCCAGCGTCCGCGCGGCCTCGTACGCCATCACCGTGACGTGTGCCTCGACGAGGCGGGGAGTGAGGGCGGGCCAGTCGACGTCCACGAGCACGGCGCCGTTCGCCACGGCGTCCTCGACGCTCCGGACCAGAGCCGCCCGCATGTCCTTTGAGATCTCGGCCAGTTCGTCGCCCGACCACACCGCCAGCCGCGGTCGCGTCGGCGGTTCCGGAGGGCCGGGGAGCCGGTCCGCGCCGGTCAGCGCCCCGTGAGCGAGCCGGAGATCGGCCACCGTCGAAGTCAGCAGCCCGACCGCGTCGAGGCCGGGGGCCAGGCCCACGAATCCCGTCGTGTCGAGGGGACCCCCGGCCGGCGCCACGAAGCCCGCGACCCCGCAGTACGACGCCGGCCGGGTGAGTGAGCCCGCGGTCTGGCTGCCGAGAGCCAGCGGGACGACCCCGGTGGCGACGGTGGCCGCGGAGCCGCTGGAGGAACCACCGGGCGTGTGCGCGAGGTTGTGCGGGTTCCTCGTGGGGCCGGGGGCGAAGTACGCGAACTCGGTGGTGACCGTCTTGCCGAGGGGAATCGCGCCGAGCCGCCGCAGGCGCGCGACCAGCGGGGCGTCGGCCTCGGCGATCCTGCCCCGGCGCAGCGGCGATCCGCACTCGGTGGGCAGACCGGCGACGTCGATGATGTCCTTGACCCCGACGGGTACGCCACGCAGCGGGCCGCCCGACGGCACGGCATCCAGCTCCCGGGCGGCGCCCAGCGCTCCGTCCCGGTCCACCCGTACCCACGCCCGTACGTCGGACTCCGTACGGTCGAGTCGCTCCAGCGCGCCCGCGATCACCTCGGCCGCGCTCAGCTCGCCCCGGGCCACGCCCGCCGTCAGGGCCGACAGGGTCCTCATCCAGCGGTCCTCATTCGGTGGTCCTCATCCAGCGGTCCTCACTCAGCGCGGTGCGAGGGCCGCGAAGGCCTCGTCGATCAGATCGTCGAGGTCGAGGGTGCCGTCGGAGGCGGTCCAGTGGTCGACGGCGATGTTCAGACAGTCGACCGCGGCGGCGGCCCGCACCAGCGGGCCCAGGGCCGAGGGCCGCGAGGGGGCCGCGCGCTCGGCGAGGGCCTCGGCGATGACCGGGCGCCAGCCGTTCTGCTTCTCCATGCTGCGCGTGCACAGCGCGGGGGTCTTCATGATCAGACGGGACAGTGCGAGCGCGCCGGCCGGGTCCTGCCGGTGGTGCTCGACTACCGTGTCCAGGGCGTGCCGCAGCGCCGTCCAGTCGTCCTCGCCGGACGGGCGGGCACGCAGCGCGTCGGCGATCCGCCCGCCCTGGGCGTCCACCGCGTCGAGGACGGCGTCCTCCTTGGTGCCGAAGTAGCGCAGGAAGGTGCTCCGGGACACCCCGGCCGCCGCCGCCAGGTCGTTGACGGTGACGTTCTCGAAGCCCTCGCGTCGGAACAGCTCGAAGGCCACCTGGGCCAACTCGGCCCGGACGGCGGCCCGTGCGATGTCCCTCGTGCTCGTACGCGCTGCTCCGTTCACCTCGGGATCGTACCGCTCACCCGCTCCGCGCTCGCCATAGTGAATCACGGACGCTAGTGTGACACTGAGTTTCATGATTGACATATAGATTCACACTTGACCGATCTGCTTCACATCAAATCAGCGGGAGAACTCACCGTGACGAAGACCCTTGGACTCATCGGCAGCGGCATGATCGGCGGCGGGCTGGCCCGCCTCGCCGTGGCGGCCGGACTGGACGTCGTACTCAGCAACTCGCGCGGACCGCAGACACTCGCCGGCCTCGTCGCCGAACTCGGCGGGCACGCCCGCGCGGCCACCCCCGAGGAGGCCGCCCGCGCCGGTGACCTGGTGGTGGCGACCGTGCCGCTGAAGGCCTACGACCGGCTGCCCGCGGCGGCTCTCGCGGGCAAGGTCGTGATCGACACCATGAACTACTACCCGGACCGCGACGGCCGCATCGCCGAGTTGGACGCGGGCGGGCCGACCTCCAGCGCCCTGGTCCAGCGCCACCTGGCCGACTCCCGGGTGGTCAAGGCGTTCAACAGCATCGACTTCCGGCGCCTGTTCGTCTCCGCCCGGCCCTCCGGCGCCCCCGACCGCAGCGCCCTGCCCCTCGCCGGTGACGACGCGGCCGCCAAGGCGCGGGTGGCGGAGCTGCTGGACGTCCTCGGGTACGACGCGGTGGACATCGGCACGCTCGCCGACAGCTGGCGCAGTGAGCCGGGCACCCCGGTCTACGTGCAGCCCTACCTCGCGGCGCAGCCCGAGGGGCTGAGCCAGGAGGAGGCGCAGCGCTGGTTCTTCGAGACCCCGGGCGTTCCGGTGCCCGCCGACCGGGTCAAGGAGCTGACCGACGCGGCCGTACGGCGACCGGCGGGCGAAGCCCCGGCCACCCTCGCCCGGGACTGAGCGACGGAAGGGAACGGAAAGGAGGGGCGGGCCACCGGTGGGGGATGTCCGGTGGGCCGCCCCTGCCGGGGTGGATGGCTGGATCAGCCGACGTCGGAGGCGTCCAGGCGGTACAGGCCGCCGGTGCTCGACGTGGAAGACGTAGAGGATGCAGAGGACGTGGAAGAAGAGGTGGTCGAGGACGAACCGGAGCTGTACGCCGAGGACTTGACGGCCGTGCCGTGTGCCTTGACCCAGGTGGCGATCTCGGAGTTCGTGCCCTGTCCACCGTCGCTGCTGACGATGATGTAGTGCAGCTTGCCGGACTTCACCAGGCTCTTGAGTTTGGCGAGGGTCATGGCGTTGTCGCTGCCGGACCAGCCGCCCATGGAGATGACGGGCTGCCCGGACTCCAGGATGATGGAGGACGCGGTCTGGTCGGTGGCCACGGCCAGCAGCCAGGTGGCCCCGTCCTGATGCTTCTTCAGGTACGTGATCATCGCGGACGACACCTGCGTGCCGCCTCCGCCCATCTGACCACCGCCGGCCTGGCCGTCGCCTGTCCGGTCACTGCCCGTCCCACTGTCCCCCGTCTCACTGCCGCTCGGCCGGGTGTCGGTGCCCGAAGGCGCGGAGCCGCCGCCCGACGGGGGTGCACCCATGGACCGGCCGCCGGTACCACTCGTACGACTCGAACCGCCCGGACCCCCGCCCATGCCACCCATGCCGCCACCGGTGCTGGGGCCGGCCGTGGGGTTGGTGCCGTTCGTGGCGGAGGTGGCCGCCGAGACCGAGTACGCGGCGGGGCCGGCCAGCAGGGCGACGACCGCGGCCAGCG
>LRTP01000641.1 GCA_001550305.1 Streptomyces diastatochromogenes | reverse complement strand
CCCGGGCCACCGCGGCGGACACCGCGAGGATCGCGTTGCCGCCGAGCCGGGACTTGTCCGGCGTCCCGTCAAGGGCGCACAGCGTCCGGTCGACCTCGCGCTGATCGTCGGCATCGACCCCGGCCAGCGCCGGTCCGATGTCCCGCACTACGTGACGCACGGCCCGGGTGACCCCGAGACCACGGTGGCGCGTCCCCCCGTCCCGCAGTTCCACGGCGAACGGGCCGGTGGAGATGCCGCCGGCCGCCGAGGCCCTGCCCCGGGATCCGTCGGACAGGACGGCCTCCGCTTCGACTGTGGGCACCCCCTGGGAGTCCAGGATCTCCCGGGCGTGTACAACGCGGATGGACGGCACATGTACCTCCGGAGCGGCTGGTCGGACGGAACACGGAAGAGGGCACGGGGCGTCACACGGGGGGCACACCGGTCAGGGCCAGGTGTGCCGTGATGTCGATGTCCGCGCCGTCACGGAACCGCTCCAGCAGGTCCGTCATCAGCAACAGGCCGTACAGGTGCAGTCCGAGGGCCCGGTTGAGTCTGACCGGCAGCGGGTCCGCGCGGTCCGACAGGCGGCAGGCCGACTCGGCGAGCACATGTGTGGCATGGGCGAACAGCAGCCGTTCCAGCCAGGGGCCGTTGCCCAGTCCGGCGGCCCGGAGCCACTGCCACAGCTCCGGCAGCATGCCGACGAACGCCGCCGCGGCCCGCTGGAGCGGACCGGGGCGCGCCAGGCCGACGGTGTACACACCGGGCCGGTCGGTGGTGACGGTGAAGCCGGCCCGCATAGTGTCATCGAAGAGCGTGAGGGTGAACAGCATCTTCGCCAGGTCGTAGACCACGTCCCACGGCTGCGTCGTCCCGCGCGGGTCTATGAGGCAGTAGGCCGGGGCGTTCGACGGCGCCGGATCGGCCAGCAGGTTCCGCAGGTTCAGATCGCCGTGCACCGGCACGGACAGCCGGCTGTCGGCGAACAGGGCCCTCACCGCGGGGGCGTCGGCACCGGACGACGCCTCGTCCAGGCCGCCGACCCGCCGGCCGTTGACCTCCAGGACGGCCGAATCCCACAGGTCGGCGGGCAGGTGCCGGCGCAGGATCCACCGGCGGCGCGCCAGCCTGCCCAGATACATCGCCGGCCACAGTGTCGCGGGGGCCGGGCGTACGTCCTGTGTGTACCCGTCCTCGATCAGCGAGCCCAGGACCGCGCGCAGCACCGCGGAGAACACCGCGGGGTCGCCCTGCCGGGCGGTGTCGACCAGGGGCGGGTAGGGGCAGTGCTCCAGGACGTACGCGGACCAGCCGCGGCCGTGCTCGGCGCGGAGCAGCGTGGCGTACCGGTCGCCGACCCCGGGTGCGACGGCGGTTAGCAGTTCCTGCTGCCGCTGCTTGGCGCGGAACGTGCCCAGGCCGTGCCCGTCGACCCGGCCGGCGCTCCCGCGCAGGCACTTGACCACCACCAGCCGATCCGTCGCGTCGCGCGCCAGTGCGCAGATCGAGTCGGATCCGCCGGTGCCCAGCCGTTCCAGTACCGTCAGCCCGAACCGCTCGGCCGCCAGGGCCAGCACGGCGGGCTCCGCGCCGTCGGCGACGGGGACAGCCTGTCCGGCGGTCACCTGGTGCGCGGCCAGCCGTCGGCGCACACGGACTCGATCGTGTCCCGCAGGGCTAACAGGTCCTCGTCGCTTCCTTCGTCCATCAACCGTCGCAGGTCGTCCGGCAGCGGCAAGGCCGACGGTCGCAGTGGTCCGGCCGGCGTGTCCGGCCGGGGGCCTACCGGAACGCCGGGCACCTCGGTGAGCGCGGGGTGCGCTCCGTCCATCGTGATCAGGTAGGGCATCGGCTGCCGACTGTGGTACTTGCCCTGGACGTCCGTGCCGCCGGAGCCCCTGCGATCGGTATAGATGTTGTAGACGACGGCCGGGCCCCAGGGCGAACCCGTGAGGTGGAACCAGCCGGGAGGCGCCACGGCCATGTCACCGGGGCCGTAGACGGCCAGGGAGACGGTGGCAGGGGCGGTCGCGTCACCGATCAGGAGCAGCACTTGGCCGTCCAGTACCTGGAAGACCTCCACCTGCGTGGTGGGGTTCCAGTGCCCGACCGAGCGAACCGGTTCGTGATCGGGCAGCACGCCGCCCGAGTAACGCACCAGGTCCGCGCGCCAGAAGAAGGGGCCGTCCGCGTCGAGCAGGGGCCGCACGGCCTGGTCCCGGTAGGCCGTGTACAGCACCGGGTCCTCGTCGAGGAGACCTTTCAACGCCTCCTCGTCCATCACGAACGGTCCGGCGACCGTGCCGCGGGCTGCGAGCAGATCGGACAGCCGTCGCTGCTCGCTGCCAGAGGTGGAGTTCTCGGGGGCGGTGCTCTCGGAAACAGTGCTTCCGGAGACAGTGGGAGAGGAGACGTAACCCGGATCACCGATTGACTGTGCAGTCATCTTGCTCTCCCTTACCTGTTTTTACTCGGATTCGACGACCTCGTGGGGCAACGAACCGGACCCATGACTCTCGGGGCGATCAGAACGAGTCGGCATGGCTGGAAGGAGGTACCCAATAAGTGATCCGAGTTCGTCGAGGCGCAACTCTAAGTTGTTTCCGCTCGGCATCCCCAGGACGCCCTATTACCGGAAGCCAGAGTTCCTGTCCGCGGTGGACCTTGCCCGACGGCCACCTTTTCGTGTATGACTCACGGAGTCGCAACGTGGTGCGCGGCCAGGGGGCGACGGCCGTCAGGAGGGACCGTCAGGGGTGAACTTCAGCAGGCTGATCCATGCGCGTCGGTAACCGTAGAAGGGACGCATGCAGTGGATCTCCAGGCTTCCTGATCCCCACTGGCAGAGTTTTATGGGAAGTGGCAGTGACGGTGGCTCGACGCTGCGAACGACATTGGCCCGGTATATCGGACCGGCCTGCGGATCCGATTCCACCTCTGCCGTCAGCCGCTGCAACTGCTGGTTGGCGGGGTGCAGCGCCAACGAGTAGCGGAGCTGGAGAGAAGCGGAAACCGCCCAGCTGTTTTCCCAGTCGAGTAGCTGCCGATTTCGTGCTTCCCTTCGCAGTAATTGCCAGCGGATCACATTGAACCGGTCAGGGCTCCCTGGATTCTCGTCGTCCGCCGTGAGGTCGTCATGAAGCGCGGAGAACGCACTGTTGTACGCCAGGGCGTTCCAGGCCAGGTCGGTCACGACGACGGGCAGCGGTGAGAAATCGTCGGCCAGGCGGCTCCAGCGAGGAGAGGAATCCTCATCGGCGTCGCTGCCCACGGGATCCGGGGGGTCCTGTGCCAGGGCGAAAACGAAGAGTGCGGTTCGCTCGCTCTCGTCCATCTTCAGGACGCGCGCGACATCCTCCAGCACGGCGGAGGTCGGTGTCTCGATCCCGCCTCGTTCGAACTCGCCGTACCAGCGCTCGGTGCGAAACAGCAATTGAGCCACTTGCGCCTGCGACAGGCCTCTGGCCTTCTTCCTTCTGCCCCGGTCGGGCAGAAGTCCGAGGTCGACCGGGTCGAGCAGGGCTCGTCGTTGTCGGAGGAGTTCCCGTAAGCCGACCTTGTCCATTTTCTCACTGTCCCAGGTTCGACGAGGATCCACTGTGGGGGGTATGGCCGAAAGCGGAGTCCCGGCGATGATCACGACGGCCATTGAACCACCGGCTTCGGCCCCGCGCCCATAGCGTCGAGCCCTGATCCACAGCGGGCGTGCCCGGTGTTTCCCGAGCGGTCCGAGGCCATACGCGGGAAGAGCGCTGTGCGTGTCTTCCCGCCGTGACCGCAGGCAGGAGCGGTCCGTTGGAACCGGGCAGGATGAGCTCAGGGTGCACCGCTGCCCAGTACCGGCTGTCCCAGTGGGAGCCTCCGCCGTGGCGATGATCCCCGAGGTGATGGCGTGGCCGTCTCCTCGGTTCGGGTACCGACGCCAAGGCCGATGGGTGAGTGGGGCCGGGCCGGCCGCTCCACGGTCACGTCTGTACACGGGGATGTCGAACTTCGCGTCGTGGGCGCGGGCGCAGTGGCCGTGCGGGCCTCAACGGTGATGTGCACCCCCGGAAGGTGACGCCGTTGACGGTGGCCTGCTGCAGCCCGGTGCTAGTACTCCAGCAGCACTTTGACGTTTTCCCTGTTCAGGGGTGGTTTGGGTGAGTGTAGTGGGCTGGCTGTCGGCCCGTGTTCTCTTTCCCGGGCCGCCCCTCGATCGTGTGCAGCCGCCGCTGATAATGGCAGTGGCCCGGGCAGCCTCCTGGCGTGATCGACGAGCGTGCAGTTGAGATCTGGAACGACGAGCTCGAGGAACTGTTCCTGCGCACCGGCCATCGCTTCCAGCGGGTCGAGCCGCGTCGCAGGATGCGCGACTACATTCGTGGACTACTGGGCCCGGTCGGCCGCAAGAACAGCTGGCAGCTGGCCGAATACGCCGGACACCGCACACCCGACCGCCTCCAGCGGCTCCTCAACGGTGCGCGCTGGGAGGCCGATGACCTCCGCGACGACCTCCAGCACTACGTAGCCGAACGGCTCGGCGAGCCCGACGGCATCCTCGTCCTCGACGACACCGGCTTCCTCAAGAAGGGCACCACCTCGGCCGGAGTGCAGCGGCAGTATTCCGGCACCGCCGGGGCCCGTATTCCAATAACTGAGCCCTTTCCAACCTGGCTGTGGCGTCGGGGTGTTGGTGGGCATGGGTTGTACGGAACGACGAAGCTCCTGGTAGACGGGTTCTCGACCAAGATCA
>LRTP01000640.1 GCA_001550305.1 Streptomyces diastatochromogenes | reverse complement strand
GCCCCCAGGGGCGCGGGGAACTGCGCGATCGGCCCCCACCGGCCCGCAGTCGACGAACCCACCCGGGGGGTCTGGGGGCGGAGCCCCCAGGTTGAGGATGGGACGGGTAGGGGCGGCGGGGGCGAAGAAACCGGGCGTGGGCCGGAGCGGAGGCCCGCCGGGGAAAGCCTCGGCTCTGCGCACCGGGCGAGGTGAGAATAGGCGGGTGCGGTACAGAATCCTGGGGGTCGCCCAGGCGGAGGATGAACAGGGTGCCCCGGTCGCGCTGGGCGGCCCCCGGGTACGCGCCCTGCTCACGGCGCTCGCCCGACGAACGGACCGCACGACCACCCCCCAGACCCTGATCGACGAGGTATGGGCGGACGACCCCCCACTGGACGCCCCGGCGGCGCTGCAGGCCCTGGTCGGCCGCCTGCGCCGAGCGATCGGCAAGGACGCGGTCGCCTCGGAGGCGGGCGGCTACCGACTGCGGGCCACGAGGGACGACGTGGACCTGTTCGTCTTCGAGCGGCAGGTACGGGACGGCAAGGCCGCCCTCGATCGCGGCGACGCGTCCACCGCCGCCCACACCCTGCGCGACGCCCTCGCCCTGTGGCACGGCCCGGCCCTCGCGGACCTCCCCGACCGAGACGCCGCCACCCGCTTGGACGCGCTCCGCCTGCAGGCGACGCGCACCCGCATCGACGCGGACCTGCGACTGGGCCGCGCCCCCGACGTCGTACCGGAGTTGAAGGAGCTGACGACCGCCCACCCGTACGACGAGGCCCTGCACGTCCTGCACATCCGCGCCCTGCGCGACACGGGCCGGGGAGCGGACGCGCTGGCCGCGTACGAAGGGGTGCGCCGCGCCCTCCAGGAGGGTCTGGGCGCGGATCCCGGCCGGGAACTGCGGAGGCTGCACACGGAGTTGCTCGACCCGGCGGGAGCGGGCGGGCCGGGACCCATACCCGTGGACGCCGACCATCGCGTACGGCGGGAAGAGGACGGGGCGGGGGCGGGCACGGGGCGAGGGCGTCGCGTCGGCGTCGGCTCCTTCGAAGAGCGACCGACTCCGCCTCCGGCCGAGGGCGGACACCTCCCCGGCCCCGACCCCCGCCTGGACCCCGAACGCACCGGCAACCTCCGCCCCCGCCTGAACTCCTTCGTCGGCCGGGAACCCGAACTCGACGCGATCCGTTCGGATGTGCAGAGGGCACGCCTGGTCACGCTGACCGGACCGGGCGGTTCGGGAAAGACCCGCCTCGCCGAGGAAGCCGCCGCCGGGCTCCCGCAGGCCTGGCTGGTCGAGCTGGCCCCGCTCGACCGGCCCGAGGCGGTCCCGGGCGCGGTGGTCAGCGCCCTCGGTCTGCGCGAGACCGTGTTGATGACCCACGAGATGGCGATGGTCGGCCAGGACGACCCGCTCGGCCTGCTCGTCGAGTACTGCGCCCCGCGCAGCCAGCTCCTGATCCTCGACAACTGCGAGCACGTCATCGGCGCGGCCGCCGAGCTCGCCGAGGCCCTGCTCACCCGCTGCCCGGGGCTCACCATCCTCGCCACCAGCCGTGAACCCCTCGGCGTCCCCGGTGAGTTGGTGCGCCCGGTCGAGCCCCTGCCGCCCGACCCCGCGCGCCGTCTGTTCATGGAGCGCGCGGCGGCCGTACGTCCCGACGCCGGCGCCGCGCTCCACGACTCCGAGGCGGTGGCCGAGATCTGCCGGCGGCTCGACGGCCTGCCCCTGGCCATCGAGCTGGCCGCCGCGCGCCTGCGGCTGCTGTCACCCCGCCAGATCGCCGACCGGCTCGACGACCGCTTCCGGCTGCTCACCTCCGGAAGCCGCACGGCGCTGCCCCGCCAGCAGACCCTGCGCGCGGTCGTCGACTGGTCCTGGGACCTGCTCGACGAACGGGAGCGGGCCGTGCTGTGCGAGGCGTCCGTCTTCGCGGGCGGCTGGGACCTCACGGCCGCCGAAGCCGTCTGCACCGGTTCCCTCACCGGTTCCGTCGCTGGTTCCCTCACTGGTTCCCTCACCGGGCCGGTCGCCGGTGGCGTGGCCGATCTTGTCGGTGCGCTCGTCGACAAGTCACTGATCGTCGCGACCCCGTCCGTCCCGTACGACGAGGACGGTGGCGGCGGCATGCGGTATCGCATGCTGGAGACGATCCACGAGTACGCCACCGAGCGCGCCGCCGAAGTCCCCGAGCTGCGCGCCGCGGCCGAGCGGCGCCACCGCGCGTGGGTGCGTGACCTCGTCGAGGAGGCCGAGCCACTGCTGCGCTCCGCCGCGCAGCTGCCCTGGATCCACCGTCTGGAGACCGAGCTCGACAACATCCGGGCGGCCCTGCACCGCGCGATCGTCGCCGGTGCGGAGGAGGACGCCGGTGCGCTCGTCCTCGCCATGGGCTGGTTCTGGTGGCTGCGCAACTTCCGCCGTGAGGGCGGGGAATGGACGGATCGCCTGCTGCGGCTGGGCGCGGCGCTCGACGCGAGGCGCGTCGGGTCCGAGGCGAACCGGACGCACGGCGGGGAGGGCGGCGACGGTGGTGGCGGTGGTGACGGTGGTGACGGTGGTGACGGGTGCGAGGGCCGCGGCGGCGGTGGCGGCGACCTCTTCGCCGAACTGGATCGTTTCGACCCCCTGGCCGCCTTCCTCGACGCCCCGGACCACGAGGAGTCCCATCCGCTGCACGGCATGCGGATGCGGGCGCGCATGCTGCACCTGTTCATGCTGGTGGACATCGATCCGTTGGACGCGGGTGAGTACCCGTGGATTCCGGAGTACATCCTGCGGGTGCGGGACTTCTTCGAGAAGGGCGGTCCGGACGCGGCGACCATGCCGGGCATCGTCTGGCCGATGACCGCCTTCTTCCTGAGCGGTTGGCACGACGTGCGTCCGTCGATGGACGCGGCCCTCGCCAACTGCCGTGCGTACGGCGGTGAGTGGGAGATCGGCGTCACCCTGATGTTCCGTACGCACATGGTCGTCGACGCCCCGGGCGGCATGCCCGGCGTGGACGACGACCTCGCGGAGCTGCGGGTGCTCAGTCGGCGGGTGGGCGACCGCTGGGTGCGCGCCCAGGTGTGCAGCGCCGCGGGGGAGGCGGCCATGGCGCGCGGTTTCTACGACGAGGCCAAGGGCGAGTACGAGGAGGCACTGCGGCTGGCCTTCGAGGTCGGCGCGTACGCCGAGACGCCCTTCCTCATGGCGCGGCTGGCCGAGCTCGCCTACCGCGCGGGCGAGCGCTCGCAGGCGCTGGCCGCCCTGGACGAGGCGAACGCCGCGGCCGAGCGGTACAGCGTCACGGACTCCGGCGCCTTCGTCCGTCTGCTCCGCGCCCAGCTGGCCCTGGACGACGGCGAGGTCGCCGTCGCGCGTGAACAGTGGGAGCAGGCGTGCGAGATGACCACCCGCGGCACCCCGCCGCCGCAGTTCATGGCGGCGCTGAACTGGGTCGAGGCGCTCGTGACGGCCGCCGAGTCCGGCCCGGAGCCCGGCCTGCGCAAGATGGTCGACGCGTTGGCCGGTGCGGTGGCGGGGCGGTGCGCCGACGTGGTGACGGCGAGCCTCGTCGAGAGTGCGGCGGGCTTGTTGTCCGAGCTCGGCGACCATCCCCGAGCGGCCCGTCTGCTCGCCGCCGGTACTTCCTGGCGCGGCGGTCACCCCCGTCCCACCCAGGAGCGCACCGGGGCCGAGCGCACGGAGACCGCCGCGCGTACCGCTCTCGGTCCCGTCCGTCATGAGTCCGAGCGGACGACGGGGGCGGGCTTCACCCAGGCCGACGCCCTGCGGGAGCTCGCGGAGGCGCTGAAGGAGTACGAATAGGGCGTAGGAGTAGGGCGTACGAGCAAGGAGCACGGGTCGGGGCGAGGGAGTAGTTCACCTCACTGGCACTGGAACTTGGACTCCGCCCAGTCCGCCAGGGCCACCGCGTCGAATCTCGTGTGCGGTTCGACGGCCAGCCGAACCGTTTTGCGGCCGGTGAGGTTCACATGCACGGGGATCGCGGGTTCGCCGCCCTTGACCAGGGGCGACTGCCACAGGAGCGCCCCGTCGGCGTACACGGAGAAGCTCACCTGACCGAGGCCCAGCGTCAGGTCGTCCACGCCGACCAGTGCGTCGTACGCCGAGCAGCTGCGGTTGAGGTCGATGGTGACCGAGGACTCGCCGTGCACGGTCACGCCGTGGGTGTACCGCTGACCCGCGATCGAGACTCCCCATCGCTGCCACACCCAACTGCTCTCGCCGAGCCGCATCTCGGGCTTGGTGTGGTCACCGGTGACGTCGTACTTCAACTCGTTCCACTGGTAGACGACCGGTGCGGGAGGCGGCGGCGGGGTGGGCGTCGGAGTGGGGGCCGGTGCGGGGGCCGGTGCGGGGGTGGATGTGGGCGTGGGCTTCGGCTTCGCCGGCGTCGGGGCGGGTGTGGGTGACGACTTGGGTGTGGGCTTCGGGGCGGGCCGGGGAGTCGGGGTCGGGCTGGGCTTCGGTGCGGAGGCCACCACCGGGGCCCCTGGCGCGGGCTTCCTCGACGGAGTCGGCGTCGGCGTCGGCCGTGGCTGTGGCTGTGGGGCTTCGACCACCGGTGAGGTGGCCGGCGGCTTGGCCTCGGGCTTCTGGGCCGGGCTGCCATTGCCGACGAGGGCGAGTGCCACCGCCGCCGCTGCCACCGCGACGAATCCCGCCGCGATACCGGCCTTCACCGTCGCGCCGAGCCCCTCCGAGGCCGCCGCGCCGCCCCCGCCGCCC
>LRTP01000639.1 GCA_001550305.1 Streptomyces diastatochromogenes | reverse complement strand
TGGCGGCGAATCGGCTTTCCCTGCCCTGCTCCGCAGGAGTCCGATTCCTCCCCCGCCTGAAGGCGGGGGTATCCACGGAGGAATCCCGATGACCACCACCTCCCGCAACAGTGCCTTCTACCAGCAGTTCCTTCAGCTGGTAGAGGACGCCAACCCTGTCGGGGACATCTATGTGATCACCGACAATCTGTCCCCGCACAACAGCGTGTCCGCCCGAACGACGCCGCCGATATGTGTACGTCCTTTGAGGAACGCAGCAGTAGCGGACTTCGGTTTGCGCCACGGCCACCGCGGTGACCGGCAGCGCGGCTCGTGTCAGAGTCACGGTGTTGTACACAGCGGGACGCCATGGACTCCCAGGCCGGAGACTACCTGTGCGGGGAAGATTCCTCCGATACCGTGCCCTCGGCGGCGCTCAGGTCCTGTGTTCCTATGACGGACAGAAGTGCCAGCTGCTCGGCCCCCGGGCTTCCTGGTGGCGCAGTGAACCACAGCAGGCGTTGACGCCCGTCCTCGCTGAGCAGGTTGTAGCAGTCAAGTTCGATGATGCCGAGCGTGGGGTGGACGATTTTCTTGTGGTCCATGCGGCGCACCGCGACGTCGTGGGTGTCCCAGAGGGCTGCGAACTCCTGGCTACGGCGGCGCAGTACGGCGACCATCTTCGCAACTTCCGCATCCCGGCCACGTCGGGCAGCCGCTGCCTGGAGGTCGGCCACGAACACCCGGGAGTGGTGCGGGTGATCCTCGGGCGGGTAGATCTCGCGCGCCTGTGGGTCGGTGAACCAGCGGTACACAAAACTTGCCGTCGGGCCGCGGTGTGCCGGGGACTTGCCGAGCAGGGTCAGGGCCAGGTCGTTTTCCACCAAGGTTTCGTGCAGGTCGGTGATGACACGCGCGGGAGTGTTGGACAGCCGGTCCAGCAGTCCGAGAAGCGCCGGCTGTACATGTGCCGACGGTCCGTGTGCCGACGGAGGGATCGGCCGTTCGGCCAGGTGGAACAGGTGGTCGCGCTCGTCGCCGTTCAGACGCAGGGCTCGAGCAAGGGCCGCGAGGGTCTGGGCCGAGGGCTGCACGCCGCGCTTTCCGCTGCCGCGTTCCAAGTCGGTGTAGTAGTCGGCCGACATCCCTGCAAGCTGGGCGACTTCCTCACGGCGCAGCCCGGGGACGCGCCGGCGCGGGCCTTGAGGGAGACCGACTTCGGCGGGGCGGATGCGGTCGCGGCGTGTCCTGAGGAAGGCGCCGAGTTCTGGAAGGTTCACGCCTTCATCGTCCTTCGCGCGCCGGACCGTAGCCAGGGGGCAGCATCCCCCGGTTAAAGCAGCCCTGGTTAGAGGCGGGAGATCGGTCGATCGTGGAGGACGTAGCAGGGCGACGGCGAGGCCGCGGCCTGATCAACCACCACAGGAGTCAGCCATGCCTACCCCCACTCCCCCCGACGGGATCGCCGCCCCGGTTCAGCGATCCGCCTCATCTCGTGTCGCGATCGTCACCGGTGGCTCGCGCGGCATTGGCCGCCGGGTCGTCGGTCGGCTGGCCGCCGACGGATACGCCGTCGTGGTCGGCTATGCCGGCAACCAGGACGAGGCCGAAGCCGCCGTGAAGGAGGCCATCACCAGCGGCGTCCGGGCGATCGCAGTACGCGCCGACGTCGCCGACGAACACGCCGTTGCAGCCCTGTTCGATGCGGCAGAGGCAGAGTTCGGCGGTGTGGACGTCGTCGTCCACGCGGCCGGACGGATGCGCCTGGCGCCGATCGCCGAGCTGGATCTGGCCGTCCTGGACGACCTGCACCGCACCAACATCCGCGGCACCTTCGTCGTGGTCCAGCAGGCCGCCCGCAGGGTGCGCCCCGGCGGTACGATCGTGACGTTCTCCACGTCCGTGGTGGGGCTGGCCTTCCCCAAATACGGCGCATACGCCGCCAGCAAGGGTGCGGTCGAGGCACTGACGCTGATCCTGGCCCGGGAGCTGCGGGGCCGGGATGTCACCGCCAACGCCGTCGCGCCCGGGCCCACGGCCACCGACCTGTTCCTGGACGGCAAGGACGAGGAGACCATCGCCCGCCTGGCTGCCCAGCCCCCGCTGGAGCGACTCGGTACCCCGTCCGACATCGCCGAGGTCGTCGCGTTCCTGGCCTCCCCGGCGGGCCACTGGATCAACGGACAGGTCATTCGCGCCAATGGCGGAATCATCTGAGCCGGCCCGCAGCCACCCATTAGTCGATGAGAGAAACTGAGAGAGACCCAGTCATGAAGAACGACGGTACTAGGAAGGTCATCCTGGTCACTGGGGCCTCCAGCGGCATCGGGGCGCTGTCCGTGCGTGCTCTGGCCCGCGCCGGTCACACCGTGTATGCGGGCATCCGCCAGACCACTACCCGTAACGCAGCCGCGGTGGCCGAGCTGGCGCGCTACGGCACCGACCACCAGGTTGCCGTGCACGCCGTCGAGCTGGACGTCACCTCCGAGGACTCCGCTGACACCGCAGTCGAGCGGATTCTCGCCGAACATGGCCGGCTGGACGTGGTCGTGCACAACGCCGGACACATGGTCCTGGGCGCCGCCGAGGCGTTCACCGCCGAGCAACTCGCGGACCTGTACGACGTGAACGTCCTGGGCGCGCAGCGTGTCAACCGCGCCGCCCTGCCGCAACTGCGTGAGCAGGGCTCTGGGCTGCTGGTGTGGATCGGCAGCTCCAGCACCCGCGGCGGCTGCCCACCGTTCCTGGCCCCGTACTTCGCCGCCAAGGCCGCAATGGACGCCCTCGCCGTCAGCTACGCCGCCGAGGTGCTCCCGTTCGGCGTCGACACCGCGATCGTGGTGCCCGGCGCGTTCACCACCGGCACCAACCACTTCGCCAACGCAGGCGCCCCCGCGGACCGCGATCGCGCCGAAGCCTACGACCGGCGTCACCGACCGCTGATGGACGATCTGGCCAAGCGCCTGGCCGCGCTCATCCCTCCAGACGCCGATGTGTCCGATGTCGCTGAAGCCGTCGCGCGGCTGGTCGCGATGGAGCACGGCACTCGGCCGCTGCGCACCCACATAGACCCCAGCCGAGACGGCAGCGAAGTTGTCTCTGCGGTCGCCGACCGCGTCCGCGTCGACTTCTTCCGCCGCATTGGACTGGACAGCCTGCTTACCTCAGGCAGCTCCCTGTAACGCCCCGCTGAGAGAAAGAAACATCAGTCATGCCTTTCGCGAACTTCAAGGTCCCCGAGAAGACCCTCACCCAGAAGCAGAAGGAAGAGATCGTCACCCGCACGACCGAGCTGTACGTCGAGATCTACGGCGAGCGTGCCCGCGCCAACACCATGGTTCTGGTCGAAGAGGTCGCCGACGGCGGCTGGGGCATCTCCGGCAACGTGCTGACCGCAGCCATGCTCGGCGAGGCGACACCGACCGACACCAGCGACGCCTGACCGCACCTGCCGTCATTCGGCCAAGACAGCACCTTGAAAACGAGGGCCGCCGGCCGTACCCGGCGGCCCTCGGGCATGGAAGACACCCACTGCCATCCACCGAGCGCCGCGGCGCCGACGGCGAGGTGCCCCAATGCGGGGTGGTGTCGTGGCGTGTGCGCGGCCGGTACGCGCGTCGGCTCGCTGACGCGCCTGTCGGCGGAGCCCCGGAACGAGAAAGCTCCTCGAAACCCCAGGGGTATTGCAACGGGCCTCGCCCGATTGATCCGTGACGTGCTGTCAAGGGCGGACGAGCTCACCGACGCGGACCGCAGGGCGCTGTCACCGCTGTTCTGCACCCACGTCAACCCGTACGGCCAGTTGGGTGTACGTGGCGGGAGGTGGGGCTGCCCGGTCTCTTCCCACTGCTGGAGCCAGCCGCGGAGGACGGTCAGGGACGGGCGCCTGCCCGCAACCGAGATCCGGCAGGTACGCGAAGACCACTCCCCCGCGTGCACAGCCCGAAGCGCCATCGGCCCCCTATGAACGACAATCAGATCAGAGTGTCGCGATGACCAATTGAGCCCGAACCCGCGGCCATCATCCATGGCACCACCCGCCGCCCGACTCGACCTGCCGATGACCAGGATCGACAAGCTCGGGTAGCGCGATGGCCGGCACTCCGTTGCGACGAGGGACTTGCAGGCGAAGGTACGTTGTTCGCGCGCACGTCGACGAGTGTCAGGCCGTCACGACCGCCGTGGTGTGTTCCGTGGCGTGACGCACGAACCTCGCCACATTGGGAGAGATCGCGGACGTCGCCCAGGTGATCCGCAACTGGCTGGGCGACAGCCCGACGACCGGTAAGACGGTGATCCCAGCGGGCAGGTGCTCAGGCACGTGTGCAGCGGGAAGGAATCCGACGCCCTGACCCAACCTGATGCTGCCGATGAACTGAGCAGTGTCATGCACCACCGGGCCAGGCTGCCAGTCGTAGTCGGTGAGGTCCGTGCCAAGCCAGTACTTCATTTCAGCCGGCGTGAGATTCGACCAGACCGGAAATGACTCACCCGCAAGTTCACTGCGATGGATCGCCTCACGCCCGGCAAGCGGATGAGTGTCCGGGAGCACGGCGACGCGAGGGTCGGTCCGGATCAGATCGCTGTCCAGGTCGCGAGAGTCGAAGGGAGCGCGCAGCAGCGTGACGTCCGCCTCACCAGCGCGCACCTGATCAGCCTGGACCCGCCAGTCAACCATGCCCCCTCGCGCGGGGAGCTCACCCGGAAGCCGCTCGTTGTAGGAGGTCACGAGCTGTTGCAGGACGTCGATGTCGCACCCGCGTGCGGTCACTCGAAGCTGCGGTCCCTCCCGTCCGAACCTGGCTACCCGGGTCAGTGCGGCATCGGCTGATTCGACCAGGCTGCGAGCCTCCTGGCTGAGCATCCGGCCGGCCTCGGTCAGTTCGGCCCCGTGCGGGGCCCGGATGAACAATGCCGTCCCGACCGCGTCCTCCAGGGACCGGATCGCCCGCGACAGCGCGGGCTGCGTCATGCCCAGATGTTCGGCCGCCTTCGTGAACGTACCTTCGTCGGCCACCGCGAGTAGATAGCGCAAATGCTTGAGATCGATGTCGAACCGCACCCAACCAGCTTGCCACTCCTGCGGCTATGCCGGTGAGGCATACCTCGATGCCTTGCCGGCTTTGGATCTCTCAGTCTCGCTCGGATTGCATGAGGAGAGTTGGAACGGCCGACTCCGTAAGGAACGAAGGAAACACATGGCACCGAAGGCGGTCATCACCGGTGGAACACGCGGAATCGGCGTGGAAGTGGCGATCGAACTGGCTCAGCGAGGATATGCGATCACCGTCGTGGGGCGGGACGAGGAGCACGGCGAGCAGGCCGTGCGGCGGATCGGGGACGCCCGCTTCATCCAGGCAGACCTTTCCGTACTGGCCGAGGTTCGCGCACTCGGAGCGCGGTTGGCCGAGGAGGGCCCGCTGCAGGTGTTGGTGAACAATGTCGGCGGCATGTGGTCGACGCGGTGGGAGACCGCCGACGGAATCGAGGCGAGCTTCGCACTGAACCACCTCTCCCCGACCGTGTTGACCGAGGCCCTGCTCGACGCGTTGCGGACGGGCAGACCAAGCCGGGTCGTCGACGTCACGTCGTCATCCATCAGCGTGGCCTTGATGTCGGGAACGCCCGTTTACCAAGAGATCGAGCACGACGAGTATTACGGCATGGCCGCGTCCGGCCGGGCCAAGCTCGCGCACCTGGCGTACAACCAGGACCTGGCGCAGCGGCTGCGCGACAGCGGCGTGTCGGTGTTCGCGGCCGACCCAGGGCCATCCGCGACTCCGAACGCCGCGGAGATGACTCCCCAGATCCTGCCGCCTGCGTTGCGTCCGCACTGGGAGCAGATCCGCCAGGGAGTGCAGCGTCCCGCAGCCGACGGCGCGCGTCCGGTCGTGTTCGCGGCCACCGACCCTTCGCTCTCCGACCAGACGGGACTCGTCATCGGAGACGACTGCACCACCACGAACGCATTGACAACGGCGCTCACCCCAGAACTCATCACCGCCGTTGACGCACTCACCGAGCGCGTCCTGAAGAGGAACTGACAGACCAGCGCACGCCGGGAGTGTTCAATGATCGGCGGATCCGATGATCAAGGAGACGCCAGATGAGCGACACCACCATCGAGCGGATAGCGGACACCGGCCAGGCGGCGGAGGCCGTACCGGCGAGTGACGAGCAGTTGGTCGCGATGCTCGTGGACCGGGCCCGCAGTGAGGGCCTGCAGCTGACCGGGGAGGGCGGGCTGTTGCAGCAGCTGACCAAGAAGCTGCTGGAGTCCGCCCTGGAGGGCGAGATCACCGATCACTCGGATACGAGAAGCACGAAGCCGAGGGCCGGGGCAGCGGCAACTCCCGCAACGGCACCAGGGCGAAGACGGTGCTGACCGATGTCGGCCCGGTAGAGGTCAAGGTGCCCCGTGACGTGGCGGGCACGTTCGAGCCGACCATCGTCAAGAAGCGCCAGCGCAGGCTGTCCGGGGTGGACGAGATGGTGCTGTCGTTGTCCACGAAGGGCCTCACCCACGGGGAGATCTCCGCGCATCTGGCCGAGGTCTACGGGGCGAGCGCGTCCAAGGCCACTATCTCCACGATCACCGACAAGGTGATTTGCGGCTGGTGTCTGAGCTAGGACACCGGGGCCAGGTGGCCGTGTTCGGGATCGGCTGCACGATCGTCGAACCCGGCAGTGCGCGTACCGGCTTCCGTGACAGGAGCGCGAGGGTCGGGCCCCGTATCCCCGCCTATGACGCCTCACCCTCCCGCAGGATCAATGACATCCTTGACGACACCTCGCTCCACTCGCCGGGCGACCCAGGCAAGATGGTCGACGCAATGATCGCCAGCATCGTTGAGGAACCCGCCCCGCTGCGCCTCACTCTGGGCAGCGACAGCTACAAGCACATCACCCGCACGCTGAGCACTCGCCTGGCCCAGCTCCAGGTACAACGCGACCTGGCCTGCTCGACCGACTGCGCAGACCGGGGAAACGGCCCGCGCTTCTTCCAATCGGACGAAAGCTGACTCGCAGGCAGGGCTGAGAATTGTGCACGGAGGTCAGGGTGACCACAGCGGCGACGGAGCCGTCGGGAGCAGCTCGAACGGGTTGGCCGCGCGGGTCGCCATGAGGTACCAGGCGGTGGCGCCGGTGTGTAGCGCGGCGTAGTAGTGGTCGCCGTCGCAGTCGCTGAGGCCGTCATGCGAGGCGGCGACGATGCCGTAGCCGTCGTGGTGGGGCGCGGTAGTCTGGGCGAGTTGGATGGAGCTCAGGTAACCCTGCGCCTTGGCCGCGTCGCCAGCGGCGTTGCGAATGGCGAGCGCGTCTGCGAGATGCGCGGTCCCTTCGAGCCAGACCTTTGACCGGTCGCAGGCACCGAAGCTGACTCCGCTGACGGAGCCGTCCCTCGCCGCCAAGTTGCTGACGTCCCAGTCGATCGAGGCGGCGTAAGTGGCGTCCCTGAGCGCCAAGTAAGCCCAGGTGTTGACGTCCTCGGGCAGGAACCCCTTGTCAGGTTTGGCCCCGCCCTCGTCGGTGCCAACCCAGAACTTCCTCCCCTCCGCGTCCCACATCGCGGTGACGAAGCTTCTGGCATGGCCCGCCGCAGTGGTCCAGGAGGCGCTCCCGGTCTCCTTCGCCAGCATGGTGAAGAAGGCGTACACGTCGAGGTTGTGCTCAGTCGACTTCCAGAGAATCTTAGTGTCGCCGTCGTACCCGCCGTCGTAGCCGCCGGGCCCGCGAGTGTCGTAGGCCTCGTCCTGGATCCACTCGGCGATGCCGGTCGCGCCGGTGAGGTAGGCCTTGTCGCCAGTCTTGGCGTACAACTGGACCAGTGCCTGACCGACCCACGCCATGTTGCCGACATCGCTGATTGCATCGGTGGGCTGCACGTGGCGGGAGTCGGTCAGCGGCTCTGGTGAGTAGGCCGCACGGATCCGCCCGTCGTGGCTGGCGTCGTTGGCCTGCACGTAGAGGAGCGCGTTGCCGATGATCCGCGCCCGGCGGAGATCGTCGGCCGTGCCGCGGGCCAGCAGCGCATGGATCACCAGTGCGTCGTCGTAGGTCACAGAGTCGGTGAAATCGCCCAGCGCCGCGTCGGGGACATAGCTTTGCACCAGCCGGGGCGTCGAGCCGCTAGCGTACCTGTCCATCATCCGGTCGAGGAAGGTGTAGCCATTGGCCACGCTCGCCGGGGGCAGGCTCGACGCTGCTATGGACGAGGGCGGTGCAGAGCTGCTCGCCGATGCCGTGGCCGCAACCAGTGCAATCACCCCGCCGGCGGCGACGACCGTCGCTAAATGCCGAATTTTCGCTGCCGAATTGAACATCATCGCTCACACCCTTGGTTGGGGGCCGTGGACAGCCGCGGCCCTAGCACGTGCGGCACGGCCCTGCGGACAACCTTAGGGTTGGCAACGACCCCTGAATCAGGGTCTGAGTGTAGGTATGAGTCAGGGTTTGATCAAGTTCCTTAGGCGTCCGGGTCGTTGGTGGTCCGGGCCGAGCGGAACGCCATTTCCACCGTTGAGCAGCCGACCAGGTCGGCGCCTTCCCCGTGTCGCTGGGACGGGTGTATGCGTTAGGTCAGAACAGCCGGGGCGAGGCGTATGGTGTTCGACTGCTTCCGCAGGCGTATGGGCTTGGGCTTGTTAGCACTCGTCTCGAGCGGTTCAACGGCGTGCGGGGTGGCCGGGGAGGGCGGGTGAGCCGGCGGACCAGGAGGGTGATGAAGGTCCAGGTGATGTGGGCCTCGCTGTGGGAGATGAGTCGCTCGTAGTCGCGTACGTTTCTCCTGGCTCTCATGATCCACGAGATGGCCCGCTCGACTCGCCACCGCTTGGCGAGGACGGCGAATCCGTCCTGGTCTTTGCGGCGGGGCACCGTTTTGAGGGTGATGCCGAGGAAGGAGTGGGACCAGTCGACGAGGGTTCCGCCGTAGGCGGAGTCCGCCCAGGCTATGGCGAGTTCGGGATGGGTCAGGCGCAGGCGGAACAGCTGGTCGCGGGCGGGTATGCTGTCGTGCGGGGCGGCAGGGGTGACCATGATGGCCAGAGCCATGCCGCGCATGTCGACGGCCAGGTGCCGTTTCCGCCCGTTGATCAGCTTCCCGCCGTCGAAGCCGCGGGTGTCCTTGCTCACCGTCTCGGCTCCCTTGACGGACTGGGAGTCCAGGATCACTGCGACGGTGCGGGGGTTGAGGCCGTCGTGAACACGGACCAGCTGGTGCAGCTCGGCAAGGATGCGGGCGAGGTCCCCGCTCGCCCGCCATCGCTGGAAATACCCGTAGACCGTGCGCCAGGGGATCCCGAAGTCGACGGGAACGGCCCGCCATTTGCATCCATTGTCGTTGACGTAGCGGATGGCATCGACGACATTGCGGCGCGGATGTTTCTCCGGGCGCCCGCCCGTGGGTAACGCGCAGGCCGGGACGGGCAGCAGCGGTTCGAGGACGGCCCATTCGGCGTCCGTGGTGTCACTGGGGTAGTGCCGCTCGCGCACGGCCGGCGGTCGGGTCTCGTTCGTGCTGGTCATCAGCGTTCCATGCGGGTGAGGACTTCCAGGGTGGCCTTGACGCCGCCGAGCTGGTCCAGGACCAGGCGGATCCATTCGTCGTCCGGGGCCTTCTTGGCGTGCGGGGCGATGATCCCGGTGATGAAGTTGGTGACCCGGTGCAGTTCCGCCTGGAAGATCGCCCGCTCGTAGGAGATCCAGACCTCGCTCTCCTCCGACATCTGGAAGCCGTCCCGTCTGCTGTAAGTCACCGGCGGCAGTCCTTCCTTGACCGCGACCTTCCGCAGGAACCTCAAGCCCGCCCAGACCTGCGACGGTGTGCGCTTGGTCGCCCGGCACAACTGGGGAAGCGTCAGCCCCGCCGGCCGTGCCTCCTGCAGAGCCTTGCGTACCGCCTGGCCGTGGACGTGGGCGGGCAGACCCACCCCCATGGCTACTGGCCCCGCAGCAGCTGGGCGAGCTGTTCGTCGAGGTCGACCTGCCCGGTTGCGGCCGCGGTCTCGATCCAGTCGGCCGTCGCGCGGATCTTCTCCAGGTGGTTTTCCAACACCTTCGTCTGGGTGTCGGTGAACTCGTGCCCGCGCAGCTTCGGGACCAGCCGGGCGGCCCCGGCGATGAAGCCCTGGCAGACGGCGATCAGTTCGTTGAACTCCATCGACTTGCGCCAGCTGTGGACGATGCGGGCCGGGTCGTCGAACGGCTCGCCCTGTTCGGCGAAGGCTTCCTCGTACTCCTCGTCGAACTCGTCGTCATCGAGCCCGGCCTGCTCGAACTGGGCCTCGTTCACGTTGTCCCGGGCCTCGGCATCGCGCATGGCCTTGAACGCGATCTCCGGCCGGCGCAGGAAGTCGGTGGCCACCTGCGCCGCCACCGTCTCGTCGTCGCGCGCCAGTTCACGGATCGCCTCGACCTTCTCCTGGGCGGTGACCGGGATCTGGATCTCTTCGGTCTTCCAGCCCACTAACTTCTTGGCCACCTCTGCACTCCAGCGGCGCCGGCCGGTGCGCTCGCTCAGCGGCGGGTTCCGGATCAGTTCGAACCGGTCCGGCGCGGAGGCCAGGATCCGGTGCACTTCGTAGGAGACCCCCGTCTGCCGGTGTTCGGCGGGCCACTGCGCGGCCACCCACCGGTGCGTCCGGACGGTATAGAAGGACAGCCCGATCTCCTCTGCGTACCGCCGCAGCGAGTCCTCCACACCCTGGTCACCCTCGTCAAGCGGCAGGTGACCGCCGTGCGCGCGAAGCGGCTCCAGCTCCAGAGCCGCGTCCCCGAGCGCGAACTGGCAGCGGGTGTCCTCCTCCACCATGTCCAGAGACTCGGCCACCAGCTCGTCGTAACGGCTCCGCGTGACCTTCCCGACCATCTCTACCATTGAGGCCATGGCGCACCACCCGGCGCGGCCGAAGCGTCGGCGTCCTGCGTCGGCTGCGGAACCCCGGCCCGGCGATGCACCCCAGACTCCACCCCACACCACCAACATCACCAGACAACTAGCCAACATGGCCAGTTCCGGCCCCTATTGCGACCCGCGGCGCCCGGCACCACTGACCGGTCCACCAGTCACAGAACGTCACAGATCACCGGATCTGAAACAGCTTCTGACGTACAGCCTTGCTCGCATGCAACTGCACCGCGGTGTCGCCGGAGCGGCCCAGCACGTTGAACAGGCGGTGGGAGGGCTGGTTCACCAGCACCTCGCCCGGGACGGGCCAGGCCCCCTCATAGCAGTGGGCGTTGGTCATCACCAACGCCCGGTCACCGGCCGTCGAGTCAGGCATCCGTACGACCGCGCCCGAACAGCCATCGACGTCGACCGTACCGGTGAAGTCGGTCTTGTCCCGCGGCGAGGCCGCATGGACCGGTCCCGTCGGCTTGGCCGGGGCGGTCGCATCGGCCGGTGCGACCGCTGTCGTGATGCTGGAAGGGAGGGTGGGGAGGGCCGGCGCGGCAGATCCGGCGGGCGCCAGGACCGCGAGGCCGAACAGTGCGGCGCCGAGCAGGGCACCGGTCCTGAAGGAACGTTTCATAGTGTCTCCATGCCGTGAGGGGTCGGTCACCGATCGCCGGGACAGGTGCCGTTGGTGGTGTTGCCGCTCCGGAAGAACGCCAGGACCTTGGAAACACAGGGAAGCTGCGCAAGAGAGGCGTGTACGTCGTCCTGAACGGTGAGCAGAGCGCCGCCTGTCGCCTTCTGGGCCTCCTGAACCCATCGGTAGGGCGTGACGTCCTCGTCCTTGTGCCCGGAGAGCTGGAGCGGGCTGTGTCCCCGCACCACATGTGTGGGTGGGGCGTGCAAGGGCCAGTCCGCACACCAGGCAGTGAAGTAGAGTCCGCCGAGGCCAGGATCCGCGGTGCGACGTGCTTGCAGGGCGCCCCACATGTCGGCGAAGCTGGTCCCGCTGGTGTCGGTGTTGCACATCATCGCGTCGTACTGCAGGCCGTTCAGGCCGCGCCGCGGAGCGTCGTAAGCGAAGGGCCGCCGTTTCGCTGACCCTCTGGCCTTCGTTGCGGGTCCCGGCGTTCCGCCTTCCAGGACGCTCACCAGGTTGATCGCAGACGTCACCCAGTCGATGGGCCTGGTGGCGAGGAGGGAGGCCACCCAGTCGCCGTTCATCACCTCGTCACCGACGGCACGGGGCCGGCGGTCCAAGTTCGTCACGCAGCCCGATCAGCCGCTTCACAATGGCGACCCTGTCCGTGCCCAGGTGATACTCCCCGTCGTGCCGGGCCAGCCAACGGACGAAGTTGTCGATGCCGCCTCCAGCTGCCTCTATGTCTCCATCCATCACGGAATGGTCGAACACGGGCGGCATCACCGAGTCCAGCCACATGCGGTGGGACCCGGTCGTCGAACAGGGACCGGTAGGCCATGCCGACCGCGGTGCTGAACGACACACCGTAGAAGTCGATCTTCGAGGCGCCGAGCGCCTGCCGGAAGGAGTCGATGTCGCGGGCAGCGTTCGCCGGAGTGAGCTGTCGTACGAACTCGGGGTCCTTTGCCGCGCATCGCTTGTTGAACTCGGCGTACTCGTCGAAGGCCGCCTTGGCGCGCTCCCGTGGTCCGGCGGTGGCGGGAACATCGACGCCCGGCCCCGCGTCGCAGTCGATCCTGTCGCTGTAGCCGGTGCCCCGGTCGTCGATGCCGAGGATGTCGCGGTTGGCGGCGAGCGGGCGCAGCCCGGTCTCGAGGACACGTGCCGGTGAAGCCAGGTTCGACACCCCTGGGCCGCCCGGGCCGTACAGCAGGGGTTCGGCCTTGCGTCCTGGTCCGTCGGCCTTGATCCGGCTGACCGCGAGGCTGATCTTGCGGCCCTGCGGTTTGGAGTAGTCCAGGGGAACTCGCAGTTCAGCGCACTCCGTTCGGGTGTCGCCCGGTATGGGCCAGTCTTTGGCCACGGTCGTGCAAGGACGCCAGTCCAGGCCTGAGATGTCCTTCGGCGCGGCGGACGCCGAAGGGAGCATCAGTCCGCTGAGCATCGCCGTCGCGGCAAGCAGTGTCCCGCGGCGCAGCATGACAGCTGGTGGCATGAGAGGGGGCCTCCAAGAGTGAGCCGATTGTCTTCGATGCCGTGCAGGGCACACTGGCCGGGCCCCGTCTCCGCGTCGTAACCCCCGGGCATCGGCCACCACTTCGGCAGGCATCCGTCGTGTATCAGTCGCGGTGGGCCGGCCGGTCCGGGTCCGATCGCTGTGTCCGGGCCGCCGGCTCCGGGCATACGACTCACCGCGGTCCGCTGCGGCGGCCAGACGCCGGCTGCCGGACTGCGGTGTGCTCCTCGTCCCCGAGGTCGATGCGGGCCGCCACCGGGATGTGGTCGCTCGGCGTCACCGGCAGGTTCCAGGACGAGGTGGCTTTCACGCCCTTGAGGAGGATCTGGTCGATCCGGACGACCGGAAAGCGCGATGGCCAGGTGAAGCCGAAGCCCTGGCCCGCCGTCGACTGGACTGAGGTCATGCTCCTGGTGAGCGGGCGCAGCGCGCGGTCGTCGGTTGATCCGTTGAAGTCGCCCATGACGACGACGCGTTGGACCCGTTCGTCGTGCAGAGGGGCCGTGAGGCGGTCGAGGGCCTCATTGCGTGCGAGTGTGGCGAAGCCGTCGGGGCGGACGCGGACGGACGCCAGGTGAACGACGTAGACGGCCAGCGGGCCCTTGGGGGTGTCCACCGTGGCGCGCATGGCTCGGGTCCACGGCATGATCGGCACCGCGCGGGCGTCGCGCAGGGGGTAGGTGCTCCACAGGCCGACCGTGCCGTTGTAGAAGTGGTACGGGTACGAGGAGGCCAGGGCGCGCTCGTACACGGGTGCTGTGTCGGGGCTCAGTTCCTCGAGTGCCAGGATGTGCGCTTTGGACGCGATCAGGCTGCGGGCGGTGCCACGAGGGTCGGGGTTGTTCTGGTTGACGTTGTGGCTGACCACGGTGAGGTCACCGCCCGGTGACGACTTGTCGGCGAGTGAGGCGCCGAAGGTGGCCAGCCAGACGGCGATCGGCAGGACGCAGGCCGCCGTCGCCACCGGCGATCTGCGTAGCAGCGCCGTGGCCAGCAGGGTGGGAAGGGCGAGGGCCGTCCAGGGAAGCAGGGTGTCGGCCAGGCTGCCCAGACGGCCGGGGGTGTTGGGGATCAAGCGATGGCCTTGGACGACCAGCGCGAGAAGGACGCAGCCGCCCGTGGTCAGTGTGCCCCGCCGACGGAACCGTCGCGGCCGCAACCGCTGCGGCCGGAGCCGTCGGAGCGGGGGCTGTGGGGGAGAGGCCCCGGCGGTCGTCCCCGGCGCATTGGTCGAACCTTCGGGTACCGCCTCCTGGGTTCGCCCGTCGCTCTCTGCCTGTGTTCGCGTCACACTCATTTCAGCTCTCCGTTCGCGCCGAGGCCAGCTGGTCGCGGAGCCCGTCGATCAGTGCGCGGCTGCTGTCCAGCGCCGCCTGGAGTCCTTCATCCGGCGTGGTGTTCGCTCGCTGGTGCAGGACCGCGCCGAGGAACAGTCGGGCACGGTCACCGACGCGGACCTCGGCGGCCCACAGGAGGTTGCCGCCCGCCGGGGTGCTGGAGCCGGTCTTGATGCCGACGACACCTGAAGAGCCCAGCAGGGGGTTGGAGTTGTGGATCAGACCGATGCCGGGGACGGTGGCGGTGGGGCTGGCCACGATGTCGCGGAAGACGGGGATCTTGATCGCCTGCCGGGTCAGTTCCAGTTGGTCGGCCGCGGTACTCGTGGTGCTGGCTTCGATTCCGCTTGCCCCCGTGTAGGTTGAGTGGTCCATTCCCAATTCGTCCGCGGTGTTCCGCATCTTCTTTGCGAAGGCTCCCTGGCTCCCGGAGTCCCAGCGGGCCAGGAGGCGGGCGACGTTGTTCGCGGAGGGGATGAGCAGCATCTGCAGGAGCTGGTGCTGGGAGTACCTCTGTCCGGCCCGGACCGGGACTGACGACTCGTCACCGACACCTGCTTCGTTGGCGGCCTGTCGGTCCACCTCTATCCGCGGGCCCGGCTCGCCCGGTTCGAGGGGGTGATCCTTGAGGATGACGTAGGCGGTCATCACCTTGGTCAGGCTCGCGATCGGCACCGGGAGCTGTTCGCCCCGCGTTTGTGTGGCCGCCATGCCCTGGAGTCCGACCGCGGTCTGGCCTTCCTCCGGCCAGGGGATCGCTCCGTCGTCCACGGCCGCTCGCCAGGCGCTGTCCAGCCTGGTGCGGGAGGCGGACGTCGAGCCGGAGGTGTCGTCCGGTGTCGTGGCGACGATCACGGTGGCACCTAGGCCCACCAGTATGAACAGGGCCAGCAGACCGATCGGGAGGCGATGGCGTGGGGCAGGGTGAAGAAACATCGGGAAAGCCACCTCAGGGGGCGCCGTACGTGAGCGATACATCGCAAGGCTGCGGGGGCGGTTCGTCCGGACGACGGGCGGCGGAGCGCTACGGGTGCTCAGGAACCCGTCAGCTGTGTATCAGTGCCGGCAAGGGGGGAAGGAAAGGCTTCCGGGCCGGGGCGAGGCGGGATGGTCCGGGTCACCGGGCAGCTGCGGGGACGTCCGTGGGCAGGCGCAGCACAGCCACCGCTCCCCCGTCCTCCGGGTGGTTGGCGAAGTCCAGGGTTGCCCCGATCACCTTGGCCTGACCACATGCGATCGTGAGGCCCAGGCCGTGCCCGCGGCCCCGCTCGGCCACGCCGGTACGAAACCGCTGAGGGCCGTGGGCCAGGAGGTCGGCGGGGAAGCCGGGCCCGTGGTCCCGTACAGTGATCGTCGCTTTGGTGACGGTGATCTCCACGGGGCCGGCGCCGTGGCGATCGGCGTTGACGACGAGGTTGGCGATGATCCGGTCCAGGCGTCGCGGGTCGGTCTCGGCCAACGGTGTGCCGTGGGCGCTCACCCGCGCCGTCACGCCGGTCTTCGCCGCCGACTCCTCGACCAGTTCGGCCAGGTCCACCGGCCGTGACTGTGGCCGCTCGGCGTCCGCGTCGAGACGGGAGATCTCCAGCAGGTCCTCGACCAGGTCGCGCAGTACCCGGGCCCGGCCTCTGACCAGGTCGGTGGCCTCCCCTTCGGGAAGCAGGCCGGCCGAGGTGACCAGTCCCATCAGCGGCGTGCGCAGCTCGTGCGCGACATCGGCGGTGAAGCGCTGCTCGGTGGCGATGCGCTCGCGCAGGCTGTCGCCCATCGCGTCGACCGTGGCCGAGATGGCGTTGATCTCGTCGCGTGTGCGGCTGCCCATGTTCGTGCGGGCGTCCAGGTCGCCCGCCGCGATACGGCGGGCGGTGCGGGCCACCCGGCGCAGCCGCCTGGTCGGAAGCTCCATCGACAGGGCTGTGGCCGGGAGCACAACGGCCAGGGCGAGCAGTGAGTACTTCCACATGTGGCGGTCCAGGGCCTGCCTGGTGAGCAGGTCGGCCGTCATGTCGACCTCAGTGGCGTAGAGCCGGCCGCCCTGCTTCTTCGCCACCCAGAAGGCGGGGGCCGGCAGCTCCTTCTCGTAGACGCTGCCCCGGCCGTGCAGCTCGATCTGTCGCAGCAGGGATTCCGGAAGCTTGCCGGGGTCCGCGAGGGGCGGTTGCCGACCGGAGGCCCGGGCGTCCCGTACCTCCGCGTCGAGCTGTTGCCAGGCCTGGGACTCGCCTTCGTTCAGGGACCACTTCAGCGTGGACTCGTGCACCAGCACACCGACCGTGAGCGCCATCGCGGAACAGGCCATGGCAACCAGGAAAATGATCTTCCAGCGTATCGAGCGGGGGTTCAGCGCGTGTGCGATCGGCATCTCGGCTCTCCGGTTCAGCGCCGCAGCTTGTACCCGAAGCCGCGGACCGTCTCCACGCGGTGAGCGCCGATCTTCCTGCGCAGCCGCTGCACACACAGGTCGACGACCCTCGTGTCACCGTCCCAGCCGTAGTCCCAGACGTTGCGCAGCAGGGTCTGACGGTCCAGCACGATGCCGGGGTGCGCCGCGAACTCCAGCAGTAGCCGCAGCTCGCTCGGGGCCAGGGCGATTTCCTCGCCGTCCAGGCGGACTTCCAGAGCCGCGGGGTCGATCACCAGGTCGCCGAAGACCAGCAGGCGGGGCGCGGCGGGGCGCTCGGCCCCGCCGGCCTGTGCGGCGGGGACCGCGGTGGCCCTACGCAGCAGCGAGCGGATCCGGGCCACCAGGACGGCGGTGTCGACGGGCTTGACCACGTAGTCGTCGGCACCGGATTCCAGGCCCGAGACCACGTCGAGGGAATCGCCGCGCGCGGACATCATCAGGATCGGGTCCATGCTGGTCTCCCTGATCCGGCGGCACAGTCCGATCCCGTCCAGGCCCGGCAGCATCACGTCGAGCAGAAGTAGGTCATGGTGGGCCTCCCGGAAGAGCTCCAGACCAGTCAGCCCGTCGCCCGCCACGGTCACGTGGTAGCCGTAGCGTTCCAGGGCCATCGCGACGGATCTGCGGATCACCGCGTCGTCCTCGACGAGGAGGATGGTCACCGCGCTCGCGGAAGGCGCAGCAATTTGCGGAGCCTCAGGGTTCTCGTGGGCGGAATCAGACATGTACATCCATCGTGAGAGGCGCCGGGGCCGGGGCTCCATCATGCCGTATGGGACAGCGGAACCATGCGGGGTCCGGGAGCCCTTGGGCCCGCCACCGCAGGCCTGACCGGCGCTGATACGGGAGTGATACACCATCGCGCGGCAACAGGGACGCGGTTGCGCCACCGTGGCCGCACGAACGTGGGCTGCGGTGGTCTGAAGCGCTTAGTACTACAGGGCTAGATCTGGATCATGGGGTGGTGGGAGGCTCTGGCTGTGGCCACGACACAGCCACATGATTCAGATCGTTCGTCGGACGCCGTCAGCCCGGCTGTTTTAGCCGTCTGGGGCCGCGAGTTCGCCACGCTGGGCGAGCGGATAACCCCGCTGTTCTACCGCCCGGAATCCCAAGAGCACGCCCTTCAGTACCTGCGTGGGCTCCTCTCCCCATTGCAGCGCAAGAACGGCTGGACCATCGCTGAGTTCGCCGGCGAGCAGGACTCTGCTGCGTAATTCGCGGGTCAGGCCGTGAGTCGGTAGGCGAGGCGTTCGAGGCGGCTACCGCGGGTGCGGTGCTGGTCGTGGCCGGTCCAGTAGGCGTCGAGTCTGACGACGTTGAGTGCGGTGGCGGAGAAGGCATGCTGGAGACGGACTCTCGGGAGCCCGCGGTAGCGGGCCCGGCGGATGCCGGTGATGTCCAGGGCCTGGTTGATGGTGCCCTCAATGCCCGCGCGCAGGGCGTACTTCGTCTTCCAGGTCTCGGTCTTCTGCTCGGCCCGGGCCCTGACGCGCGTCCGGGCGGCCCGTCATCAGCTCGGTCAGGTGCCGCTGCCACCACCGGGCCCGCTCCGCCACCTCCTCGGGCAGTCCGTCCAGTACTCCCTCCTCGGGCAGCGGCGGGCGGGCCGGTCCGGTGCTGAGAACTGCGAAGCTCTCCGAAGCCAGCAGATGCCCGAGCAGCACGACGCTCGCGGCCTGGGCGTCATCGACCAGGCGAACCGATGTGCCGTGCAGGGCGGCGACGGTGTGCTCACGCCCGTCGTAGTGGACCCGGTCACCCAGCGACAGCAGCCGCGGACGCGTCGGCATCCCAGCCCACCTCCTTCACGGCCGCGGGCGCCAGCCGCACCAGCGACGCGGCTGACAAACGCTCCGTCCGCAGTTCCGTCGTCAGCTCGTGGTGCCAGAGCAGGTGGTAGAGCACCGGCAGCACCGCGAGAGGATCACCGACCGCCCGAGCTCCCGCCAGCAGCCCCAGTGGCTCGCTGAATACCGCCAGCAGAGCGTCGGCGACCGGTTCCCGGAACTCTGGGATGCCGGTAGCCCGACAGCCACCGCAGGTTCGCCACTGACACCGGACCGAGCACTCCGACCCGTTCGTAGCCCCAGCCGACCCGGGTGCAGGCAGCAGCCGTCGCTGCGAACTTCACCGCGTCCTCGGGCTCGATGCGCTTGTCCGGGCGCACGTCCAGCACTACGGCCGTGCCGTCGCGCCGACGTACGAAGTAGTCCGGCGTGTGCTTGATCCGCCGGCCCCGGCCGCCGCACCGCCACGACAGCCGGAACGGTTGCGAGGCCACCGCGAGCACGTCCGGCTCGGCATCCAGCCGCATCAGGTGCCCGAGTTCCACCCAGGACTCGTAACCCACCAGCTCAGAGCAGGTCGTAGCCCAGTACCAGCCGGAGAAGTTCCGCTGGCCGCGGTACGACGGGAACGCACGCACCTGCCCGGCCGCCTCGAACCGGGTCGGCCACATCACCTCAACCGGCCCGCCATGCACCTCTCCTCGGGCGTCGGTGTACTCCAGCCAGAAGTCCTCCGCTTTCACCAGCCACCCCCGCTCGGCGCTGACCAGCTGGAACGACCGCAGGGGGCGGAAGAGGTCGGCACCTCAGATTGATCGAGACGTCACACCAGATGCCCGAGATTGAGCGAGACGCGCGACCGGATGCCTCACAAAGACCGGGATTGCCTCGACTTCGCGGAGACGGGTCACCAGCTGCAGGAGTCGGAAAGCCGTCGCCAAGCGAGATTCACAAAATGTGAATCGACTGCTGCAGGCACAATCTCAGACATGGCGACGAACCCGCGCAGGGCGCTAAAGCGCACAAGTCCCCTGCTCAAAAGGCCCATCCGGATTGGCACCCTGGACACCGCAGCGATTGTCGGTGAACTGCGGGACCTGCACGAGAAGGCCGAGGATCCCGACATCGGGAGGATGCCCGCAGATGACGAACTGTTCGGCGCACTGCTCTACACCGAGACGCACGCCTCAGCGCTTGGCAGGGCGAATGAAGACGCACGCCGTGCAGCCGCCCTCAAGAGGGTCCTGCTCTGGGAGTACGTCCGCGAGCAGGCCGAGATCCATCAGATGAAAGCGATCGACGCGGCCCGGGCCGCCGGTGTCGAGTGGGCCGACTTGGCGCCTCCTCTCGCCGTCGGCGGACCGAGCGCGGCGTACAACAAGTCCAAACGGCTTAAAGCCCTCACTCTCAACGATGGTGAGCGCGAAGGCCAACCCGTGCGCCGTACCCCCGAGGCCGTCGTGGAGGCCGAGCGCCGGATCGCCGAGCGTGCTGCCGCTCAACGTCGTGCTGAAGAGGCCGCGCGGCGGCGGCACGAGCTTGTGCTCCCCGTTGCGCGCCGCCTTCTCGAACACCGCGATGATTTCGTCCCGGACAGCGAAGTCGACGACTGGCTGGACGAAGTCGCCGCTGTCCTTCTCAACTGCGAGACACCGACCCAGAAGGTCAGTCTCAGTACCTACCTCAACGCCACGGTACGAGCGCTTCAGCGAGTCGAGCGGGAAAAGGCGCTCCCTGCGGCGAGGACGGAAGACGCTCAGCTGGCCTATGCCGCTGCGGTCGCAGTGTGTTCGGACTGAACCGACTGCGCGGCGGCACCGCGGTTGGCTCCACTCCCCCACCTGGCGGCGAAGGTTGAGCGCGTGCCGCTCGACAACGAGAGCGCCTCGGTCTGGGCGGTGGTGCTGTGGCGTTGCATGTTCTGGCAGGCCCAGGCCTTGAACTCCGCCATGGGGACCGTGATTGCGGATTCGTCGCCGTGGTCCGCGATGTTGTCGTGTCAGAGTGCCAGCGGTCTGAGTGGGAACGCGGCACACAGTCTCGGCAGCTTACGGACAGCCTCGTCCTCATGACGCACGTCCGGCGCCCCGATCTACGTGATCACGGACAACCTCTCCGCCCACAAGGGCGCGAAGATCCGCCGGTGGGCGTGGAAGAACAACGTCCGGCTGTGCTTCACCCCGACGAACGCCTCCTGGGCCAATCCGATCGAGCCGCACTTCGGACCGCTGCGGCAGTTCAGCCTGGCCGACTCGAACCAGCTCAACCACCCCGTTCAGACCCGCGAGCTGCGCCGCCACCTGCGCTGGCGTAACGCCAACGCCCGCCACCCCGACGTCCTGGCCGCCCAGCGCCGCGAACGAGCCCGAATCCGCAGCGAGAAGGGCCTCCGCTGAGGCGGCCGACCGTTGACAGCGGCCTAAGGTTTTTCCGGCACGAAGATCTACCCGGCCATCTCTTCGGGAGAAAGACGAGTGATCCTCTTTCCCGCTTCGGTCTCGACGAGGGTCAACGTGCCCATCCAGTTCCCGTCTTCGGGGTACTCCCAGTTGGCCGCGTCTTCGAGAATTGCCGGAAGCTGGTCACGAGGCACCGACTCGCCGGGCTGGAAGCCCTTCTTCCCTGAGCGGGAGGTCCACGGTGCGAGTCGGTGGACCTCGATCCACCCGCGATCGATGAGAGTGAGCAAGATTCCCGCCAGCTCGTTGACCGGTCGGGACTGGTCGACTTCATCGAGATCGCCCCAGACACCAGGCAAAAAGTCGATCTCATAGGAATTGACCATGACCATCTCGGCGCCGCCCGGGCCCACCTGACGGGACTGCCAGACATCGATCTCTCACCGACGCTCAAGTTCCTGGAGCACAACGAGCTGGGACTCGCCTTCGACTGCCTGGTTGATCTCGGTGACGACCTCGACCTGCCGCTCACCTTCTGGAACCACCTGGACCAAGCGGCTCGTGAGATGCGGCTTTACACCGATGCGCTGCACAAACCCCACCTCACGGCTGCCGACCTCTGTCGCCGTCACGTCGCAGCTGCCTCCGAGAAGGAGTGACCGCAACCCGGCGAACCTTCCCGGTCAGAGCACTAGCCGCACCCTCACTTCACGTCCGCTGATTGGACCAATGTGATCCGAGTGTGGGTCCTACTTCGTCAATACCGGGGCTGGGAAGGCTTCCAGCGAGCTGTCCCAGGCTGTGCACCGGGATCATCAGCCAGTGGGTCTGCGTCCATGGCGATCCGAGCAAGGGCCGCCGTGCGGGGACAGGCCACGCAGACGTGCGCCCGCTGTCCGAGGGCGGCCCCATGCCAGTGAGCGTGGCGGGCCGACGATCGGTTCCCAGGCGAGGTCAGTCCGCCGAGAGAGGGGCCGGGTACCGTCCGAGCACTATTACGGCGTAATAGCTCGACGTCCCTCCTGGACAGCCGCGACAACGATGCCTTCGCCGGTGTCCTGTCTCATCCAAGCGAGTCGTTTTCTCAACGAACCGAGTCGTTCGGGCTTCTGTCTCACCGAACCTCGTCGCGCGGCCAAGTGCGCTGGGGGTGCTGGATGGCTGTAGCGGCTGGGGTGGCTCAGGCGGGGTCGTACGTCGAGTTGTCGTACGTGGACGCGGTGCCTATCCGGACGCGCGCAAGATCTACTTCACCTGGCTGCAGAGCACCGCTGACCCGTTCGACCTGCACTTCGTATCGCGAGGCGACCTCGCCGTCTGGACCCGCTCAGGAACGAGCGAGTCCTGCCCTCGGCACGTGCTCCGTCTCACTTGACGGGTCTCACCGATTTTTGATCGGCGCGCCAGAAGGTCCCCGTCGACTGGGTCAGTTGAAGAGGGCGATGAGCCCGTTCACCCAGATCGCCAGCATCGCAAGGAGCACCACCAAGCATCCGACCCCCGCAGGGAGCCGGTGAACGACCTTTTCCCGGAGCCCGGCTCGTCGTCCTGAGCGCAGGACACCGTGTCCCAGTCGATGGGGCGCCCCAGGGCGTCGGAGCAGGCCCTCCTTACCGCGGCCAGTTGCTTCACGGCAAAGGCGGAACAGGCCAGCGACTCGGGTCCGCTCCACGCAAGTGCACCCATGCGCTGTTGGGGTGTCTGGTATCTCGCCTCGAAAGCGGAGGTCTCATCGGCCATCCGGTCCTCTTCGAGGTACATCCAGCGACCCGCTTCCGGAGGCTCGCCGTACAGCCGGTACACCCCTGCCAAGCGCCGGCGAAGCGTCAGGTCGTTGGGGAAGGACGAAACCAGTCCGCGCAGACGCTGGCGCGCCATGGGCACCCGGCCGGCGGACAAGTCCCCGTCGACTCGGGCGAGGGTGTCTATCAGTGGCATGAGCGCATGATCGATTCGCGCAACACAAAGTGTCGAACTGTTTTCGCGGCTCACGCTTTGCTGTTCTGCTGCTGCGCTGATGGCGGCGGTGTGACCTACCAGGCGCACGGGTGAGCCGACGACACAGTGCCAGACGGGCGAGATGCAGGCCCGCTAGGAAGATCACAAACCGTGCGTGATCTTCGAAAGGAACTCGTCGTGCGTTTCACCCCCGTCGCCCGCACAACTGCTGGCGCGCTGTCCGCGCTCGCCGTACTGCTCCCCCACCATCGCCCACGCCGCCGCTTCTGGTCTCGCCGCGGCTCCGGTCGGTGATTACGCCGTAATCACTTGGCGTTCGGGGTCGGCCGCTTCCTGGTGATTACGGCGTAATCACTTGTCCCGCGGACCTGGTCAGTCTCAGTCTCTCTGGAGGCAGAGGCAGAGGCAGAGGCAGAGGCAGAGGCAGAGGCATCGGCGGCTGCGTCTCCCTGCCCGCTCACACGGTCAAGAAGCCGGCCTGGTCGTAGGCTCCACCCTGCCTCCCAACAGCTGAGATGAGCCAGACGCAATAGACAGCCGCGCTGACGAGGGGCCAGGCAGACCACCTCTCCCCCAGGCCCCAACCAGTCCCGCAGACGGGGGCGCGCGGCACCCAGCAATACGGACGCGCGTCTCCACCAGGGCGCTGCACGCTCTGGCTGCAAAGCCAAGACGAGGGGGACCTGGACATGCCGGGTGGTGACCTGTCTGAGGCAGAACGACGTCTGTGGGACGCATGTCCCAGAGGCCAAAGCATCAGCTTCGGGCCCTCGGTGCCTGGGCCTGGATCGGCATCCGAGACCATCGTGCGCGCCGAGATCATTGCTCGGCTCGTGCTCGGTGAACGCGAGCCAGAGGCCGGGCATGTCCCGGCTTTGCGCGTACACGGGGCCAGAGTGACCGGAAAGCCTGATCTGTCTGGCTGCGATGTTCCCTACGCCCTCACGATGACGGGCTGCACGTTCGACCACGAACCCCGCCTGGAAGCCGCATCAACGAAACTCATAGACCTCACCGGCTCACGGTTGCCTTGTGTGCTGCTGCGAGACGCCCGCATCGACGGCCTCCTCCGCCTCGCAGATTGCCGCAGCACGCATTCGGTCCGGCTCACACGGACTCACGTGACCGGCACAGTTGATCTGACAGGCCTGCACGTCAGCGGTGCTCCCGCCCTTCACGCCGACAGCCTCGTGGTCGAGCGCGATCTGCGCTGCCGGGATGCAGACATAAACGGTGAGTTGCTGATGTGGAGCGCCAGGATCGGCGGGACTCTGGTCCTGGAGGGTGCCCGCATCGTCAATCCGGAGGGCGCGACTTTCAACGGAGACGGGATCGTGGTCGACGGCGGCCTGTTCGGCAGCGCCCGCCTGCCGGGACACACACTCGTGTCTCAGGGTGTGCTGAGACTGGAGGATGCGCGGATCTCCCGCTGCTGCGTGCTCAGTGGTGCACTGCTGAACAACCCGCCGGTACGGCGGTGCGCGCCGAGCGGCTCCATGTGGATGGCCCGCTGGCCCTCGACTCAGCCGCAGTCGAAGGCACGGTCCAAATTTCAGGGAGTGCCATCCAGGGCCCCCTGCAACTCCAGAGCGCACGATTCGACAGTGCCGGCCAGTGCACCTTCGACGCCTCACTCGCAAGAATCAGCGGCGACCTGGTCGGCACCTCAGGCTTATCGGCGCGCGGACAAGTCACTCTGGACGGCGCCCACATCGAGAGCTTGCTGGACCTGACGGCGGCACGTCTGCACAACCCGGGACGCCAGACGCTGTCAGCCCGACGGCTGCACGTCGCGGGGCGCATCAACTGCCGCGGCCTGTCCCCCAACGGACACATCGTCCTCAACGACGCAGTCGTTGGCACCAGCATCGAGTTTCACGGCGCCCGGCTGTCGAATACGGCTGGGAACGCCCTGACCGCCAAGGGACTGCGTGCGGGCGGCGCCTTCGAGTGCTGCGGCGGCTTCGTCTCCGATGGCGGCATGTCCTTCACCAGCAGCAGTGTTGCCGGCGTGCTGTGCCTCAAGCGGGCGAGGATCGTAGGCCGACTGTCCTTAAGGAAGATCAGAGCGGGTTCAGTCAGAACGAAAGCGGACACCGACCTGAGCGGGCCCGTGGACTTCCGGCACTCACAGATCGATGTCTTCGCCGACGACCCGGCCCGCTGGCCCGACGACCTGCTTCTCGACGGGCTCACCTACCGCCATCTCGAAGCGAGCCTGCCCGTCCGGGACCGTCTTGCCTGGCTGGCGAAGGACAGCACCGGATACCTGCCACAGCCCTACGGGCAACTCGCCACCACCTACACCGCCCAGGGCCACGACGCCGCAGCGCGGCAGGTACTGCTCGCCAAGTGCCGTCGTCAGCGGGCCAGCCAACCGGCGACACTGCGCATCTGGGGCCACATCCAGGACTGGACGGTCGGATACGGCTACCGGCCCATGCGCGCGGCAGCGTGGCTCGTGCTCCTGCTGCTCACCGCGGCCCTTGCCTTCGCCTCACATCATCCATCCGCAGTGAAGCCGGCCTAGGCGCCCCCCTTCAACGCTTTCCTCTACACCCTGGACCTGCTGGTGCCCGTCGTGAGTTTCGGCCAGGAGCAGGCCTTCAACCCGCATGGTTGGCAGCATTGCTCGCCGCAGCGCTGATCGCGGCAGGCTGGATCCTGGCCACCACGATCGCCGCAGGCCTGACGAGAAGCCTCTCCCGCCAATGACCTCAACTTTGTCCCTCCGGTGATTACGGCGTAATCACTCGTCCCGGTCTCGGCGCAGAACGGCCCGAGTTGAGGTCCAGGGAACCGGAGCACTCAGGCGGTCACACATACGGCTGCGGCCCGACCCAAGCCTGCTGCCGCAGTTCGAATAGGACTCCCGGGGCATCGATGTATCAATCGGCATGAAGTGCCACTGGCGAGCCGGGTGCGATGTCACGGGCCGGGGGAGAGGGGACAGGAATCACGCGCGCCACTCCCGATCCGGCGTCAACTTGGCCTAACTAACGTGTCAATCGCTCAGATGATCTAGGACGTTAGTATGGTGTCTCCCATGAGTTCGCCATCCACTTCCAGCGACCGCGAGAAGGTCGTCTCCAAACTGCCGGGATCACTCCGGCAGAACCTCAAGATCAGAGCCGCCCAGCACGGCATCGACATCCAGACCGCCGTCGAACAGGGCATCCGAGACTGGTGCAGCCTCGCTTCCACCCTCGCCACTCTCGACACCGCGGCAGCCGACTCCTTCTCCACCTTCCTGCCGCCCGGCCAGTGGGAAGAGTTCCGCCAGATCGCAACGGACCGACGTGTCTCCCTCATCCAGGGCCTCGCACAGTCCGTCCAGCTCTGGCTCGACACGAACCCGGCACCCGACATCCAGCGGCCCGCGATCACCCGCCGCATCGTCGTCTGCAACCAGAAGGGCGGCGTCGGCAAGACCGCCATCACCGCCGGACTGGGCGAAGCACTCGCTGAAGACTCCAACTCCCTGCACCCCGTGCGCGTGGCCAAGGCCCTCACCAAAGCCCTGCGCGCCAGCGAGACCAACGCAGGGGAAGCCGAACCCGCCGACGATCCGCTCGACATCGAGAACCTGCCCGGGCCCGGGATGCGTGTGCTGCTCGTCGACTTCGACCCGCAGTGCCACCTCACCAACCAACTCGGTGCCACCCCGCTGCCGCTGAACGGGGACAGTCTCACCAACCACATGGCGGGAGACCCTAAGGGGGAGCTCCGCGATCTCATCGTCTCCGTTGACGATGACGTCTTCGACGGCCGGCTCCACCTCCTGCCCGCCTGCAACGACGCCTTCCTTCTCGACGTGCGGCTGTCCGCGGTCCGCGCCCGTGAATCGGCACTCGAGCGAGCCCTCGCCCCGCTCGAGAGTGATTACGACGTAATCATCGTCGACTGCCCACCCAGCCTCGGGCTCAGCATGGACGCCGCCGCCTACTACGGCCGCCGCCGCGACGCCGAGAAGCCCGGACAGTCCGGGGCCCTCGTCGTCGTCCAGGCCGAGGACAGTTCCGCCGACGCCTACGAACTCCTCACCACCCAGGTCGACGACCTGCGCAGCGACCTGCAGATCGACATCGACTACCTGGGCATCGTCGTCAACCTGTATGACTCCCGCCGCGGTTACATCGCCACGTCCTCCCTTCAAGGCTGGGTCGACATAAAGGATCCGCGGGTGGTCGGGCTCATCGGCGACCTCAAGGAACAGAAGGAAGCCGTCCGCGTGAAGAAGCCGCTGTTGTCCTACGCGCCGAAATCGCAGCAGGCAGTCGGCATGCGCGCCCTCGCCCGGGAGGTCCTGTGAGCAAGGCCGACCAGCTCGGCAGCGGCCGCTTCGGCGGGGGAGTGCGCGCAGTCAGCGCACGCCGCCAGGCCGTCGCCGCCGCAACCGGAGTCCCGACAGACGGGATCGCACCGCCCGCGGAACTCCCCGTCCACCGCATCAGCCCGAACCCCGACAACCCGCGCTCCAACCTCGGCGACCTCACCGACCTCGCGGGCAGCCTCACAACACACGGCCAGAAGCAGGCGATCACGGTCATGAACCGTGACGCCTACATCAAGGCCAACCCCGACCGCGAGGCCGACCTCGAACCAGACACCACGCACATCGTCATCGACGGCAGCAGCCGGCTTGCCGCGGCCCGCGAAGCCGGCCTTGCCACACTCAAGGTCATGGTCAGCGACGACCAAGGCGGTACCTCCGAGGAACTCCTCGAGTCCGCCCTCGTCGCCAACATCCACCGCCAGGACCTCGAAGAACTGGACGAAGCACGCGCTCTCCAGCGACTCCTCGTCATCCACGGAAGCCAGCGGGCCCTCGCCAAGCGCCTCCACCGCTCCCAGGGCTGGGTGTCACAACGCCTCGCGCTCCTCAATCTCACCCCCGAACTCCAGGCCCGGATCGGGGAAGAGCCCATCGACCTGCTACGCGCGATCGGCAACAAGCCCGCCGACCAGCAGGCAGCGGCCCTGGACGAGCTCAAAGCAGAACGGGCACGCAAGGAAACCGAGGCCCGGGCCTCCCGTCCGCAGCCAGTGCAGCAGACAGCGGCCGAACCGGCTCCCAGCGTGCCGGAGAACGTCCAGAGTGATTACGGCGTAATCACCAGCAGCACGGCAGCCAACGTCCCGGCCTCAGAGCCCCAGACAGAGGCGCAAGACGACGAGCACGAACCCGAACCGGCCGTTCCGGAACCACGCGGCGCCGCCGACCGCCCGCCCAGGACCGACCCTGTTAACGAAGACAAGCAGCCGCGCTCCCTGCCCTACGACGATCCGCTGTTCATCGCGATGCACCTGACACGGAAGATGGAACAGCCCGCCTTCTTCGAAATGCTGCGGGCACTGAACCAGTTCGGGCAGGAACTCGACCCTGAACGGTACGCGCAGATCACGGCACTTGCCGACGCCGATGAAGCGAGCTGAGACGGCGTCACGCTCAACTCGACCGGAAGGAGAAGACACTGAGGTTCTCGCAGCGGCCAGAGGTGCATGCGAGCCTGAGTGCTCTTCAGGTACGACAATGCGGTGGGGGAGCAGCGCGTGACTGCCGGGAGTCGCGAGATACCTCAGCTGACATGAGCGCACCGGATTCTCATCGGCGTGGTCGTCGCCGGTGCGCTCGTCATCACCGGAATCGGCTTCGCTTTCTTGACGATCTGAGGCTCGAAGCTGCCCGCCCGGTCACGGGGAACTTCGAACTCGACCGGCCCCACATCAATGAGCACGGTCTTGGACCGGGTGCCGTTGCGGGTGCTGCCGATTTCAGCCCGCTCATGCTTCTCGTACCTGAGGCGATCGGGGCGCCCCACCACGTGTTGAGTCACGGATGGAACCGCCACCGGCCTTCAGAAATGACGTCCACCTTGCCGTCCCGGACGCGAACGGCCGTCTCGTCGTCGATGAAGTAGATCGGGAAATCCGCCCGCGCAGCGATGCGATCAGCCCAGGCGTCGTCCCGCTCGGGGAAATCCGGCGAGTACAGGTGAGGCTTGAGATACCAGTCGAAAGGCCGAACGGAGGTTCCACGGTCGTCGCGCCGAGCACGTGGAGGTCCGTGGTGTCCCCGATGACGTCGGCGGAGTGTCCGGTGAGATTACGGCTGAAGATCATTGATCCGGCGCTGACCCCCACATGGACCCGGTTCTCCAGCGCCTCCAGGAAGCCGTCGGCCGTCTTTCGGTCCGGCGGCCACGTCGGGCTGACCTGGACCTTGCGACCCTGGCCGCGGGCCGCTGGCGGCTAGTACTCCAGCCGTAGTTCGGTATCTGGGCTGGTCAGCGGCCTGGTGGCGTGGAGCGTAGCGGGGCGCCAGGTGGGCGGGACGGACTTCGCCATCGCGCCCCACGAACGAGTGCTCTGCCGCATGCCTGTGAGCTGGTGCGAGCAGTCCCTCGACATGCTCAACGATGCGCCGGTGAATATGTGGGATCGGGAACTCGAAGAACTCTTCCTGCGGACCGGGAGCCGCTTCACCCGGATCGAGCCCCGTAGGCGGATGCGGGACTACGTACGCGGCCTGCTCGCTCCGGTCGGCCGCAAGAACGGGTGGCAGCTCGCCGAGTGGGCCGGCCACGCCACCCCGGACGGACTGCAGTACCTGCTCTCCCGCAGCCGCTGGGACGCCGACAGTGTCCGCGACGACCTGCAGCAGTACGTGGCCGACCAACTCGGCCATGACGACGGCGTGTTGATCGTCGACGACACCGGCTTCATCAAGAAGGGGACCACCTCCGCCGGAGTACAGCGCCAATACTCCGGCACCGCCGGACGCACCGAAAATTGCCAAATCGGCGTGTTCGCCGCCTATGCCACCAGCCGGGGACACGCCCTCGTCGACCGTGACCTCTATCTGCCCAGGTCCTGGACCGACGACCGTGACCGCTGCCAGGCCGCCCGCATCCCCGACGACCGTACTTTCGCCACCAAGAACGCCCTCGCCCAAGACATGATCCGCCGGGCCCATGCCTCCCCGCTGCGCTTCCGCTGGGTCACCGCGGACGCCGCCTACGGCCAGGACAGCCGCTTCCGCCGCTTCCTCGAAGACGACCTGAAGCTCCACTACGTCGTGGCCGTCCCCAAGTCCCAGCAGGTCCACGGCCCGCGCATTGAGGACCGTATCCGCCGTGAGGCCCCGCCGGAGGCATGGCAGCGCTTGTCCGCCGGCCCCGGAGCCAAAGGCGAACGCTGCTACGACTGGGCCGGCGCCCTCCTGCCCGTCGTCGAGGAACGCGACGGCGACAAGCCCACCCGCAGGCGGTGGATGCTGGCCCGCCCCAGCATCACCGACCCCCAGGACATCGCCTACTTCCTGGCCAGCGCTCCGCTGGACGCCACCCTCGCCGACCTGGCCCGGATCGCCGGATGCCGCTGGAAGATCGAAGAATGCTTCCAGTCCGCGAAGAACGAGTGCGGCCTCGACGAGTACGAGGTCCGCCGTTACACCGGCTGGTACCGGCACATCACCCTCGCCATGCTCGCCCACGCGTTCCTCGCCGCCATCGCCGCCCAGGAACGCGAAAGGGGGGCCCCGGCGACGACACGCCCGATCTCGTGGACCTCACACCGGCCGAGATCCGCCGTCTCCTGGCAGCTGAGTCCCCGCACCACCCCGCACGCCACCACCACACGCTGACCTGGTCACGGTGGAGACGACGCCACCAGGCACGCGCCCGCCAGAGCCACTACGAACGGCGCGGCTACCTATTCGCCGGGGCGCGGTGGGGAAATCCGTCCCGCCCACCTGGCGCCCCGCTACACTCCACGCCACCAGGCCGCTGACCAGCCCAGATACCGAACTACGGCTGGAGTACTAGAGGGGTATCGGTGAGCGCGGTGCGCAGTTGCTCGTACAGCCTGGCGGAGATCTGACCGGTGCGGGTGATCTCGTCCTCGACATCGGCGAGCGCTCCCACTGCCCCCAGCACCTGCCTGATCGCCGCGACCACCCGCTCATCGGACAAGTCGCTCTTGTAGGGCTTGCGGTCACTCACCCGAACAGCCCAGCATGACCAAGCCGTGCGACCGGCCTGAACCGCCGTACCCCACTCGATCAGGCGACTGCAAGAAGGTCATACCGGTTCAGAACGTCCTCTGGTACTGCCCTCTGACACGCCCCGTGTCCGGGACTTCCCACCGGTCACCGTACAGACCGAGCTTGCTGCGGATCTGGTCGGCGTAGGGCTGATCGAGTTCGGTGAGGATGTCAAGGGCCTGTTGCCAAGCGTCGTGGGCTGCATCGGGGTAGTGCGCGGCATGGTGGGCGTCGCCGAAGCGATTGAGGATGTCTGCTTCTAGTGGGCGGTCGCCGAGGTCGCGGCACAGATCAAGGGCGAGTCTGTAGCACGCGACGGCTTGGGAGTGCTGACCCAGGTCGCTGTGGGCGTAGGCGATGCTGTCCCAGGCATGGGCCTGCCGTTCACGGTCGTCGAATTCTTCAAGGACAGGCAGAGCCTGTCGGCAGCAGGTCAAGGCCTGTGCATAGTCGCCAAGACGCGCGTGCGACCAGCCGATGGCGGTGAGGGTCTGGGCCTGCCCCAGCCGGTGGCCACAGGACTGGTACAAGGCGTGGGCTTGACGGGAAAGCGTAAGTGCTTCGGCAATGGCAGGAGGGCTCTGCCGAGCCTTCACTCTGGCGAGTTCGATGTACGTATCGGCCTGCCCATCCAGGTTACCGATCCGGCCGAACAGGTCGAGTGCGTGGCGTAGGTGATGCTGGGCGTCCTCGTAGTTGCCATGGCGGCGGTGGGCGCGGGCGACGATATTGTGGGCGATGGCCTTCCCGAGGGGGTCGGCCAGCCGGTCGGCGGCGTCTATGGCGGTGTTGCCGAGGGCGGCAAGGTCGTGCCAGTTCCCGCGCCGATCGAGGTAGGTGGCGAGGGCGTGGGCCAGCTGCCAGGTGTGGGCGTGGAAACCGGTGGCGGCGGCGTGGCCTACGGCGCTTAGAAGCACGGCATGTTCGGTGGTGAACCAGGCCAGCGCCCGCTCGTGATCGGCGAAGTGTTCCAAGCAGACCCCCGGTTGCGGCGGGGGCAGGTTCAGCGGGTCCCGGCCCCGTTCCAACAGCAGGGCGGCGTCGTGCGCGGTATGCACATAGTGATCCAGCATCCGGTGCACTGCAGCGCGGCGCTCCTGGTCAGGGTCAATGGTGTTGGCCTGCTCATTGGCGTAGGCGCGGAGCAGGTCGTGGAGTTCGAAGCGCCCGCTGCGCTTTTGCTGGAGCAGGTGTTCGTCCAGGAGCAGTTCCAGTACCTCGGCGGCCCCGCTGGCGGTGATGCCCGCCAATGCGGCGGCCGCCGCTGCGCTGAAGTCCGGGCCGGGGTGAAGGCCAATGAGGCGGAACACCTGCTGTGCCCTGTCTGGGAGTGCCTGGTAGGACGCGTCGAACACAGGGCGTATTGCGCGGCCGCCGGCGCTGATCGCCTCCAGACGCCCGGCCTGCATCCGGTCGGCGAGTTCGGCCAGGCTCCAGGCGGGCCGGGAGCGGAGCCGGGCGGCGGTCAGCGCCAGGGCGAGTGGGAGGCGGTCGCAGTACCCGATGACGCGTGCGGCAGCTTCGGGTTCGGCGGCCACACGGTCATGTCCGGCAATCCGGGTGAGCAGGTCGAGTGCTTCGGTTTCGGTGAAAGTGCCGATCAGGTGCGGGGTGGCACTGTCGAGTCCGGCGAGGCTGCGGCGGCTGGTGATGAGGACCAGGCATGTGGGCCCGGCTGGGATGAGGTCGCGGACCTGGTCCTCGGTGGCGGCGTTGTCCAGCAGCACCAAGGCACGACGATCCCGCATTCGGTCGCGGTACATCGCCGCCCGCTCGTCCCGACTCTCGGGGATATGCGGCGCGGATACTCCCAGCTGCCGCAGGAACGCCTCCAACACCGCGGACGGGTCCGCGGGCGGGAGTTCGGGGTCGAAGCCGCGCAGGTTCACATGCAGCTGCACGTCGGTGAAATACCCGGCGCGTACCAGTTTGTGGGCGGCATGGATCGCGAGCTGGGTCTTGCCGACCCCGGCCATGCCCTCGACCGCGGAGATCACGACCGTGTTTGGACCGCTGCGGTCGTGATGCTGCGTCGCGGCCGCGATCAGGCGCGCGAGTTCCTCACGGCGCCCGGTGAACGTCGCCAGATCCGTGGGCAGTTGACCGAAGACCCCGACTGGGCCGCCCGTCTTGGCCAGCCCGTGGACCTTGATGCATGCCTTGCGCCAGAGATCGACCGCAGGCCCGTCTGCCTCCAGCGCCCGGACGATTCCCACGACCAGGTCCAGGTCCAGGCGACTGCGTCCGGTCTTGAACACGTCCACGACCGTGGACGTCGAGACAACCCGTGCCGGTCGCATCAGCGGCCCGACCCTTTTGGCAAGCACCCGGTACGACGGCATCCCCGCCCAGGCCCGCAACTCACCCAGCAAACAGACGAACTCCGCCAGATCCGCCGCCTTGCTAGGATCCGGCATAGCGCCCCGCTGCCCACCCACGACGCCCACTCCCCCGTGAAGCCGCGCTCCTGACAAGGAGAGTCTATAAGGACTCCTAACACAATGAGCTATCGGGAATGGCTGTCTGTCAGAGAGACGTGGGGGTGGGGTGCGTGACGGCTCGCGGTCAACCCGACCTGCAACGGTTACTGCGCAGGAGAACGACACGCATGCTGTTCGGTGCCGTTCTCTGATCCCGTTGAGTAGTTCGGTACGGAGACCGGGGAGGTGGGCGGGTGCCAGGTGAGAATCCAGCCGGCGGTAAGCGCCGCCGCACCGCCTGCCAGGGCGATTGCGCCGCCTGTTCCGATGCCTGCGGCCACCAACCCGAAGCAGACCGGCCCGACGCCCTGCAGCGTCATGTTGCCGGAGCCGAGCAGACCGAAGGCCTGGCCCTGACCATCCTGCGGGAGGGCGTCCAGGAACGGCCGTTGCAAGCCGAGACCATAGGCGAATCCGAAGCCGCAGAGCAGCAGCAGACAGGACGAGACACCCACTCCGGGCTCGGCAGCGAAGCCGACCAGCGGCAGTCCCATCAGCGCAATCAACGGGACCACCAGTCGCTCCCGGGTGGGCGGCCGCAGCAGTCGACCCACCAGCAGATCACCGGCCAGCATGCCGACCGGCAAACAGCCCATCAGCACCGCGTACCAGCCGGGCGCGAAGTGGCGTCCTCCCGCGTAGGCGACGATCAGACCTTCCGCGCCCGCTACGAACGCGCACGGTAGCCACTGGGCCAGCATCAGTCGTCGCACCGTGCGTCCGCGCAGCAGCAGGCCGGCACCGTGCAGACTTGCCCGGACGGCCCCGCCATCGCCCCGAGCGCTGCCGGGTGTGCCGCCGAACTCTCCCAGCTGCAGCCGGGGTAGCCCGATGCGGACAGCGAGCGCGCAGCCGAGGTAGAGGGCGGCGCTGACCGCGAGCGCCCGGTGCGGGCCGAGTACCGCGACGGCCGCACCTCCCAGCGCCAGACCGAACAATTGCGCGCCGGAGGAAGCGATGTTGTTCAGTGAACGGCCCAGTACATAGGCGTCGCCCTCCAGCCACTGCGCGACCAGCCGACTCGACGCGCCGCTGAACACCGGTGTAGCGAGGGCGACCAGCGCCACGACACCGAGGCTTGCCGCGATCGGCATCCGCACCAGGGCGATCAGCAGGGCGGCGGCGCACGTCAAGGCGTAGCCGCCGGTGATGAGCGCGCGGGGCGGCAGTTGGTCGGCCAGTGAGCCCAGCAGCAGCGAGCCGAACAGCTGCGGGATGAAGCCGATGCCGAAGGCCAGTGCGCTCAGCAGCGCGGAGCCGGTGGCCGAGAAGACCAGCACCGAGAACGTGGTGATCCGCAGCGAGTCCGCGGTGATCGCGACGGTGCGGGTTGAGAAGAGCAGCCGGAATCGCGGCTCGGCCAGCACCTCCCGGTAGGTGGCACGGTGGTTGACCTGCGCGGGTTCGGCGGTTGGGGTCATGACGCCCAGCCTCGCCGTGCGCCCACCCCACCCAACAATGATTCGTCGCTGGACGAATCGGAACGGACGTCCTGCGGTAGCGTCGCAGGGTGCTGCGCATCGAAGTCTCCGTCGAGGACCTGCTGCGCAGCCGCTTCGCGCTGTCGCCTGCACTGGACCTCTGTTTGCTGCTGCGCTCGCTCGCCGGCCAAGGCCAGCCGCTGCCGCGAGCCTGGGCCACCCGGCTCATGCCGGCCTTTGAACGGCTTCGCCGCGAGACCGAACTGGACGCCGCCCTCGCGCTGCAGGCCCCGCAAGGCGGACCGAACTTCGTCGCCCCGCCCCCGCGCGGCCTCATCCAGACCTGGGCTGACGACCTGGCCGTGATCCGGGCCACACCGCTGGAAGCGGCCCGCCACGAATTCGCCGCCACCGCGACCGGCCCGTCCGCCCGTGATCCCCGCGTACGCGCAGTGCTGGACTCGGCGGATGCCGTCTCCAGGATCGCCGAGGCGATGGACCAGGCGTGGCACGAGCTGCTCGCCGCGGACTGGCCGCAGCTGCGCGCGATCTGTGAGCGCGATGTCGTGCACCGGGTGGGTGTGATCGGCGAACACGGATGGGCCGCGACCATCGAGAGCCTGCACCCGGGCGTCGCCTGGCGCGCCGGCGGTATCGAGATCGGCTTCTTCCGAGGCGGAACAGTCCGCCTCGCCGGCGACGGGCTCCTGCTGATCCCTTCGGCCATCGTCGGGCATATCGCCGCCCAAATGGAAGACCCCTGGCCCAGGACCTTGGTCTACCGTGCCCGCGGCACCGCCGCCCTGTGAGGCGAACAGGAGACCGTCCCCCAACCGGACGCGCTGACCGCTCTGGTCGGCCGGGCCCGAGCCCGGCTGCTGGTGGCGCTGGACGCCCCGGCCAGCACCAGCCACCTCGCCCGAAGCCTCGCCATGGCACCCGGCGCGGTAGGAGACCACCTCACCATCCTGCGAGGCGCGGGGCTGCTCGTCCGCGCCCGGTCCGGACGGTCGGTGCTCTACCGGCGCACCCCGCTCGGCGAGGCACTGGTCGCCGGTTCGGGCTGAGGGCTCAGATCAGCACTGTTTTCTGAGGCGCCGCCAGCAGATGATTGCGCAGCCGAGGGTGAGGAAGGCCTGGTGGATGTCGGCGCGGATTACCCAGCGGATACGCAGCCGGCGGAACCAGCGCAGAAGCGCGAAGGCCGCTTCGACGACCCAGCGGTTCTTGCCCAGGCCGCTTCCGTGCTCGGTGCCGCGCCGGGCAATGAGCGGGCGGATGCCCAGCTCACGGACCTGGCGGCGGTAGACGTTGTGGTCGTAACCGCGGTCGGCGTAGAGGACGTCGGGGCGCTGACGGGGACGTCCGCGATTGCCGCGGATGGGCGGTACGGCGTGGATCAGGGGCAGGAGCTGGGTGACGTCGTTGCGGTTGCCACCGGTCACGGTGGCGGCCAGGGGTATGCCGTGGGCGTCGACAATGACGTGGTGATTGCTGCCCGTCTTGCCCCGGTCCACTGGCGAGGGCCCGGTGGCGTCTCCGCCCTTCAGGGCCCGCAGGTGGGAGCCGTCGACGGAGGCGCGGGACAGGTCCAAGGCGTCGCCAGCTCGGAGTTCGGCGAGCAGGAGTTCGTGCAACCGCTGCCACACGTCGGCCTCCCTCCAGTCGCGCAGCCGACGCCAGCAGGTCATCCCGGAGCCGAAGCCCAGCTCCTGCGGCAGGAACTCCCACCGGATCCCCGTGTACAGCACGAACAGGATCCCGCACATGGCCCTGCGCTGGTCAAGCCGCTTACGTCCGGGATAGCGGTAGCGCCGCTCCACTACCGGGAGCAGCGGTTCAATCCGCTCCCACAGCCCGTCCTCGACCTCCCACGGCTTGCGCTTCACCGCCCCAGAAGCCGTCGCACACCCCCACACCCCGCCGATACCGATACGAGGAAAACGCAAGCTGACAGACAGTCATTCCCGGTAGCTCATTGTGTTAGGAGTCTTAAGCGGGCCGTACGGATTCGTACGGGAAACGTGACTCCACTCCAGCGCCCCGGCCAGCCTGGACCTGCCACTTCCAAGGTCGGCCCAAGCGGCAGCACGAAACCAGAGGAACAACCAGCAGCTCCGGCAAGGGGTATCAACTACGAGGGGGAAACACACCCATGCTGAAACTCGGAACGGCCCGACGCACCATCGCCATGGCCGCCGCGACCCTGGCCGTCGCAGGCGGCACCATCATCGATGTCGGCGGAGCCGCACACGCCGCCCCCGCCAGCTGCACCATCATCAACATCGGCGCCCCTGGCAACATCTACGTCGGCGGCGAGTACGCCGGCCAGGTGGAGCAGCAGTACAACAGCTGCGGCAGCGCCCGCGCCCACTTCCAGTACTCCTACAGCTACTGGGTCAACCACCGCAACGACCCGCTCCCGAGCAACTGGTCAGCGAACCCCTGCCTCATGCCGCAAGGGTTCGCCAACCCTCCGTGCAACAACACCGAGACGATCCTCGGCCCGCAGGACGTCACCACCGGCTGGGTTCCGATACACAACTCCAACCCCGACACCTGGCAGGCGACGGTCAATATCTCCCTCGCCTGCGGCGTGGGCTACGGCTCGTGGCACGCCTATGCCAGTGGCGCGAACTGGGGCAATAGCAACGCGGGCCCGTGCTGATGGCGTTCAGCGAGATGACTGGAGAGCAGCCCGCGGCCTGTGGGTGAGTTGGCAAGATTGACACAGGCCGTTGACGCACAGTTGTCCGTGCCATGACTTGTCCGACGGTTATGAACACGGATCGTTCGTCCCGTCCGAATCTAAGGGGAAGACATGCAATTCAAGCTGGGGCGCCGAGTCGCCTCCCTCGCCGCAGTGACCGCACTGACCGTCACGGGGCTGGGGCTCGCGTCGGGAAGCGCATCCGCCGCAACCGGCTCCGACTCCAACTCTGCGCACGGCGTGGAGATCACTGGCTGGCACACGTTGGACGAGAACCCGTGGGTGTCCGCCCGGCTGTGCAACTACCAGAGCTCGGCAAACAGCTTCTACTTCTGGATCAAGGACACGGCGGGCGACAACGTCACCAGCCCGGGGCACATCACCCCCGTCCTCGCGCCCGGCCAGTGCGACTACATCTCCGGCGAGGACTACGGCAGCACCCCGATCCAGGTCTACGCGAGGTCCGGAAGCTCCTGGACCTTCGGCACCGACCCGATCTCCCTCGGCTGACAGCCGCCCCGCCCCGCACCCGCTGACCGCCAGGGGTCCGGGTGTGCTGCCACCGCCGGGCGGCAGCACACCCGGACCCCTGGCTGCGTGGTTCGCCGGCCGGGGTGGCCCCGGTCCCTTCACCCCGGCCGAACGTGTCACAGAAGGTCCGGTCAGGGCAGGTATTGGCGTCCGGCCGCAGCCATGGCGAGACGTCCGCGGCCAGCACGATACGACCGTCCGCGGCCCTCGGCAACGGCATCGAGGCCAGCGCACGGCGCAGTCGGGTCACGTCGATCCGTCCCTGGTTGAGGCCGGCGTAGAGGGCGCCGTGCCCGCGGCGGCGTTCCGGCGCGAGCGCCAGGTCGACGGGCGTCCGCACCGGCCCGACCGTGCACAGCAGCGCGTCGCATAACGCTGCCCCGCGGTGCGCTGAAGCCCCGCGAGGAGGACGAACTGCTGAAAGTCCGGCTGGCGTGCCCGGACATCGCCCGGGCCTGCGACCTCGCCCGGACCTTCCACGAACTGCTCCAACACCGGCGTGGCCACCGGCTCTTGGAGTGGGTCCGCCAGACTGAGCACGACGCACCCGCCCCCATCTTGTCCTTCGCGCAGAGCCTGTGCCTCGACCTCGACGCCGCCACCGCCACCGCCACCGCCAGCCTCACCTTGCCATGGAGCTCGGGCATTGTCGAAGAGCACGTCAACCGCATCAAGACCATCAAGCGAGCCATGTACGGCCGAGCCTCGTTCCGCCTCCTCCGCACCCGAATCCTGCTCCGAGCATGAGCCGGAGGTTTCGCAGAATCGCGACCTGAACCCAAAATCATGACCGCCCACACACGGCATCCAGCATCTGCCGGTGGCGGTAGCCCTCCGGCTGTCCGCCCCGACCTCCAGCCAGGCCGGGACCGGCCTCGCGTCGCGCACCACCTGCCACTCCGCGACCGTCATGTCGGAGGGATACCGCCGCACCCGGTCGGGGCGGTCGGCCGCGTTCCAGAACTGGTGAGCGAGGCAATCGCACACCGACACAAACGAGTTGGACGGGACCGGGACCGGCACGCAAGACTGGGACAACAGGAATTCTCTGCACTCGAGTTGGCTTCGCAACCCTCGTGCTGCACCGGAGGTCCTGCCGTCATGCGCCCACCCGGCCAAGGTCGCCCGGCCTGGGACCGTGTTCGATCAGAACCGTCCTCATGATCGATAGGTCAACGGCTTCTTAACACAGCACGATCACCTGAGTGACCAGAGTGAAGCGGTCCAGCGGCCGCGTGGTCCACGGGTTGACACGGTCCCACTTGCCATTTACATAGACGACGTTGAACAGATTGCCGTGGGCCGTGGCCTGCCGGTAATAGTCCTGAATCGGGTGGTCACCGCAGCCGTCGACGTTCCACCACGGGCCCCCGTCCCCCTCACCCTCCCCGAGGACGATACAAGCCCTCCCGTCTTGGCATGTCTGAGCCCAGAATCCGCCGGCTGCGGAGGCTGGGCTGCTGGCGAGGACGACAGTGGCTCCGACAGCAGCAACCAGGGCCGCAGCCTGGGTTGTAAATCGACTGATTGGCTTCATCTTGATTCCCTTTCCTTAAGGGGTGGAATGTCGTCCTGTCAGCCCAGGACGGGCAAGCCAGGAAGAGTGGTTAGTGCAGGCCAGGCCTACTATCGTGCTGACGTGCCCGACACCGAACAGCTCACTAACCATTCACGAATGACCGGGTTCGCTGGTCGCCACAGGCTGGGCGCACGAACACTCGGTCGGGCAGTGACGCTCGCGACGACGCAATGATCGGCAGCGGCCACCCGGCCTTCTCCAGTAAGCGACACACACCAGATCCCAACCCGGGATTTGAGTTACGCATCGCTCGTAGATGACCGTAGGCGGACCCCGTGACTCAAGAGCACCAATACGCGCACCGTGGCTCCCCAGTTCGTGCACAGTGCAGAACGCGGCAGTAAACTGCTCGGGCAAAACAGGGGGTTGGGGGTACGCCGACATGACAGACCGCGAGGGTTCCCGATTAAGAGGAGCCGAGTCGTTCGAGGCAGTCGCCTCGGCCTTGTTCGCCCCGCTGCGGGTGACCGATCCCGGCCCACAAGCGTTCGAAGCCGTGGTCGACCACACAGCTATCGGACCTGTGGTCGTCGCTCGTATCCAGGCCACCGCTGCAACGGTGGCGCGGGACAACCGCAGCATCACCTCCAGCGACGTGGAGTGGATCGCTCTGCACCACCACGGCCCGATCACGGCGACCCAGGATGACCGGACCACGACGGTGGAACCCGGTGAACTGTTCGCCTGTGACAACACCTGGCCTTACCGGCTCATCGGCGCCGAATCCAGTGACATGACCGTGCTCTGCGTTCCCCGGGCAAGTCTCGGCAGGCACGCGAACCCCATAAGCCGGCGCACGGCGCTCCCCATACCCACTCAGGGCGGGGTCGGCAGACTCCTCGGCCATGCGCTGTCCGCAGTCGACGAGGACCTCCCCCGCCGGGGTGTGGCACGCACGTATCTGGCCGACGCGCTCACCGCGCTCCTCCTCGCCACTTTCGCCGACACCACCCCCGAGCGGGCTTCCGTCGCCAGCGACCTTGTCGACCGCATCCGCGCCTACGCACTGGCCCACCTCGGCGACTCCCACCTTAGGGCCAATGCCGTGACTCTGTTGGTGATGTTGGCGGGGTCATGCGGTGGCTGCGCACAGCGCGTGAAAGCGTGTGGTGCGGCGGCGGGTTCTGGGGGTGCTGGATATCCAGTCGGAGACCCGGGTGACGTTGCAGGCCATCGCGGTGAGAACGTGCTGGACGTGGGTACGGGCCAGGCCCCGGTAACGGGTGCGGCGCAAGCCGTGGGCCCGGACGTTCTGCGAGAGCGTGGCCTCGATGCCGGCGCGGATCGCATAGCGGCGTTGCCATTGCTCGGTCCGCTGGTCGAGTCGGTTGCGCATCTGGATCTCGTGCAGCGGCCGGGGGAGCACGGCGATGGATCGGGGCCCGGTGGCTGAAGTGGTGCACTGGGCGCGGTCTGGGCAGGTCCGGCAGTCCGCTTCGGCGAACCGGGCCTGCAGATAGGTGTGGTCCTTGATGTTCAGCTTGGTCCAGGACACGCTCGTGGCCCCGCGCGGGCAGATTACCTGCTCATTGGCCCAGTCGATGGTGAACGCCGCCTTGCCGAAACCCGAACCGGCCTTGGCCTGGGCGCTGTGGTCGGCGACGACCGGCCCGAGCAGGGTGATGCCGTGCACGCGCTGGGCCCGCTCAATGCGGACCGGTGATACGTAGCCGGAATCGACCACATGCTCGGCGGGCAGCAACTGCCGCTTGGCGAGTTCGTCGTGGATGGTGTCGGTCAGCTCGATGTCCTGGACGGTGGAGATGGTGGTGGCGACATGGACCACCAGTTCGGGTCGTTCTTCGTCGCAGGTTTCGGTGAAATGGGTCCGGTAGCCGCTCCAGGCGGTGTCGCGTTTGACGCAGTAGTGCGCATCGGTGTCATAGGGGGAGTCGAACCGCAGCGAGGCGGGCGGCAGGGGGTGGCCGTCCCGCCAGCACAGGGATCCGTCCACATCCCAGAAGTAGTGGTGGACCCAGACCTGACGGAGAATCTCCACTTGCGGCAGCAGGCGCAGGCGGGGTGGGGCGCAGGCGGCCCAGGCGGCGGTGAGGATCTTCTGTCCGTCCCGGCCGAACTCCTCGGCCCGGGCGGTCACGGCTGGTTTGCCGCCCGGCAGTTTGCCGATCTCCACCCGGCGTCCGTATCGCTTGGCCCACTCGGGCTCGATCAGCGGCGTCAGCCAGGCGGGCGCGGCTTCGGCCAGTTCCTCCAGCGCCGCCCGCAAGGTCTCCCCGACCAGCTCCAGGCGGCTGAGGGTCCGGACCGCGGCCAGTACATGGGTGGCGTCGGTACGCTGCCGCCCCCCGGCCTTGAGCAGCCCAGCCTCCACCAAGCGGTCCAGCATCAGCTGCAGCACCTGATCGGCGGCGCCGTCCTGTTCGGCCAGTCGGGCCCGGAACTCGCACAGCACTGAGTGATCGAAGCCAGGATCCTCCAGCGCAAGGCCGATCGCGTACTTCCAGTCGATCCTGGTGCGGACCGCGTCCGCCGCCGCGCGGTCGGAGAGATTCTCCGCGAACTGCAGCACGGACACCAGCGCGAGTTGTCCGGGTGACAGCCCCGGCCTGCCATCGTCGGGATACAGTCCGGCGAACTTGTCGTCCTCGAACAGGACATCGAGCCGGTCTCGGATGAGCATTGCCGGAGTGCCCTTCGGACACGCCGCCCGCGCCGTCCACAGCGTCCTCACCGGGATCCGCTGAAAATTCCTCGGCCGTAACGACACCGCACCCACACCCCAGGCCCCGAGGCCACCCCGCACACTCTCAGCGAAGCACCTCACGGCCCTTCCGTCAGCACCCCACACAAGATCACCAACAGAGTCACGGCATTGCCATTAGGGCCATGCCGTAGAAGAGGTTGTCGCCTTCCTCTCGCACGGCCAGGGCCGGGTTGTCTCCGATCAGGAATTCGCCCTCTTCCGGCTGCAGGATTGTCAGGACGTTCTGAGCCATGAGCTCGCGGGCTCGGTTGAAGGAGTCCTCGATGCGCACGCGAAGCAGTGACCCGTCGTGGTACTGCTCGATCATCAGGCTGAATATCTCGTCGGCGAGGGCAGCGAGCTCCTGCGGTCCGGTCGGAGGCGGACCTGTGCGCTGCAGGTAGGCCGCCTCCAGTTGGTCAGCACGCTCGGTAAGCAGCCAATGCCGCTGCCGAGGGACGAACTCGTTGAAGATGTGGTCGAAGACCTCGCGGTAGTGCTGTGACCGGATGTAGTGCAGCGCGACCACGTCACGCAGAATCCCAGTCATGCGTGGGTCTCCAAGCGCGGTTCCCGCTTTGGCCGCGGCAAAGGCGCCGGGAAGCTCCCGCTCGACCTCGCCCCACTTGGTCTCCAGCGATGTGGAAGCCCCCAGCACGAAGTTCTCGATCTTGCCGACGCCCCGAGGCGGCTGGGTCTTGGACCGGCGCTCGGGTTGCTGCAGATCGTAGGGCTGCACGTGCTCGACGGTGGTGTGCTCTACAGCTGTGGTGAACTCACTCAGCAGCACCTGCGAAACGACGTGCTGATTTTTGATGTTGTCGCTTGCCTTGGGGGCGAGTTCGGCAATCCGCTCCGGATCTCTGCTTCCGGACCCGGTGTTTCTGACGTTCACGGGACCCATGGTCCCCAACGGCGGATGTGTCACGCATGGGATTTTCGTTTCCGACTGAACTCGGTCTGGTGGTGCGAGTGCAGGAGGTCGCCAGCGGCGTGGTGACCCGGCTGGTCATGGTGGGCCAGACCTGGGCCGACCGGTGCACCGATGACTGGGAAGGCGCGATCCCGGAATGTGAATAGGTGGGCCGTCTGTGGCCCCATCCAGGCGCAACGGCGTCCTGGCCCCCGCCCATTACAAGACGCACTGGGCCGGTTGGAGTGCATCCAGGACCTGCACGAGCGGCTGACGTCCGAGCACGACGAAACCGACGCAGACGACAGCTGAACGTGGTCATGCCGAGCTCGATCGGACCGTGCACTGTAGATCACGGCTGCCTGCCCCCCTGCCCCCCTGCGCGGCCGAAGCGGCAACGGCTGCGCTGCACCTGGGAAGCGGCCCCGGGCTCACCAAGGGATCGTGTCCCGCCGCAGAGCGCCGCGGAGAGGGTGAGCGTGAGCGGTTCCCCGGCGCGCGGAAGGGCATGGCAACTACGGTGGCACGGTGACCACCGCGGCTCCCAACATTGCCCAGCTGCCTGCCGATCCGTCGCTGATCAGCCTCGCCTACCACCATGAACATCCCCTCCAGACGTACGAGTTCGTCGACACCCTCGAGGTGTGGACGGTGACGGCCCGCATCGATGCGGATGTCCTGGCTGAGGACATGGCCGCGTACAGCGACATGGATCAGGATTCGTCGGACACGGTGCAGGACATTGCCGTGGGCCGGATGTCTTTCGTGCGGGTACGGATGTTCGGTCCCGACCATCCCTTCGAGGCGATGGACTCCTACACCGGGGACGTCTCCCGGATCGGCGAGGCGGTCCTGGACGTCGCAGCCGGTGAGTGGGAGCCGGCCTTCGAGGCCGCGCTCGCGCACCCGGTCGGTGATCTGCTGATCATGGACCGGGTCATCCTGGAGCCTGCGTGGCGTGGCTGCGGCCTGGGGCCGGTCCTGGCAGGGGCGGCAATCCGGCGTCCGTCGCAGGACTGCGTCGCGGTGGTGTGAGAGCCGGGCTCTGCCGACGGCCGAGAGCTGACCTACGACCAGCACCGGGAGGCCGCCGTCAAGCTGGGCCGTGTGTGGGAGCAGCTCGGCTTCGAGCCCTTCCAGGACGGTGTGCACGTTCTCGACTGTCACCTGCAGCGGCCGCAGGACCTCCTGGCCGAACGCCAGCGGGACTTCGGCACACTGGGCAACACCTGGCGCCAGAGCCGTCCTCTCCCGTAGCCACCATCCAGAAGTACAGAACAGCCGCGTCGACGGGAGGCGCAGGCCTGCGAGCGGGGGAGTTGCCCATAGACGACGTACGAGACTTGCTTGCCACGTACGGAGGGATCACACAGCGCGGCCGAGTCCCACAGGCGTCGCTTCGATGGATCGTGCAGACTCTTCTGCACCAGTCAGTTCCCCACACGCAGGAGCTGCCGTTTCTGGGGTCGGCAGTCCAAGGCCTCTCCTTCGATTTCGACGACGGGCGCTATCTCGTCACCTTCAGCAACCTCGGCAGGCCAGGGAGGGACTGGGGGAGTATCTCCGCAGGGTCCACGAAGGGGTTGCCAAGCATCTGCAGGAGAGGCAGCTGCGCTGGGTGCACGTTCACGGGCCCGACAATCCCAGCGTGCTCGATGAGCAGATGATCGCCGCAATGTCAGGACGCGGAGTCCTTATGGACCGGACGCATCTGGACGCGGCCGTGACGGGCCTGCTTCCGCTCGCCGAACTGGTACGCAATGTCTGCGGCCGACGTGTGGCGAATGACCCCGCCCGCACGGCTGCTGGCACCTCCCAGCGTGAACGCCCAGACCTGGGCGGGTACGACCGCGGAGCTCCTGCTCGTCGGGCAGGAACAGCACCACCGGCCGACCGGGATGGCCTTGCTGTCCGACCGAACAGCACTGGTGACCTGTCCAGACGGCCTGCTTGCCGTCGACACCGGCCGGGGGCACGCCCACTGGCACCTGGCGCTACCCGGTTGTCACGGCGCACCGGTTGTACGGCAGAACGGCGCCGTTTTGGTGCTCTGCGGCTCGGCCCTGGTGCACTGGCACGACGGGCAGTTGCTCGCCGTCGCGGGCGGCTTCGAAGACGGAGCGGTCCTCATTCCCGGCCCGGACGGCGAGCCGTGGGTGCTGTCGGGCTCCGGCGTCACCTTCGGCACTGGTCAGGGGACGCTGACACTCACACGCGCCGGCGACAACGCCGGGGACCAGGTGAGCTACCCAATCACCTTCGATGCCGCGGTCCGCACGGCGGCCTGGCTCGACCGGCGCCGGTTCTTCCTCGCCGCATCCGGGCACAGCGCCGTCGTGGCCCGGACAGCGAGACGACTGGATCCGCACCCCCGTTTCCTACCCGGGGCACCTCCTGCGTACGGGCCCTGACACTGTGGTCAGCGCGTCACCCGACGGTACTGGCATGGGCGTGAGTCTCCACCGCACCGACCTCACCAACCGCACCAGTGAGCCTGTGCTGCATGCTCAACTCGGCCAGATTCTCGGGTTGCCCAGGAACCCGGCGACGGCCCGGCATACCTGCTCGCATCACTGCCCGACAACGACCCTACCCACGTCTGGCCGGTCCTGATGCGCCTCACCGGCCACCGCGCTTCCACGCCCCCCAACCCCTCGGCCCCCGCCGTCCCGGCCGCCGGTCGCGGCGCCATGCCTGGTGCATTGCGCCGCGACCGCGGAGGCGGGTCTCCCAAGTGCTCCGGACTGCCCCTGAGCGACCGAAGCGACTCATGTCTGGGTCTCCGTCGCAGCGGCCGGTCGCGAGCCCTTTGTCGGCTGCTCAGTCGCTTCAGTCGCTTCAGTCGCTTGGGTCGCTGCAGGGGCGGACGAAGACAGCGACTGAAGGCCCAGCTACTCAGCGACTGTTCGGTCGCTGCTCGCCTGATGTACGAATGTGCAGGTCAAAGCAGTGATCATGAGTTCACAGCGACCGAAGCGACTCAAGGTCGGGGTATACGAAGACGTTCCTGTGTGCGCGTGTGCGTTACATATAGGGAGCTTCAGTCGCTTCAGTCGCTGTTCTGAGTCTTGCGTAGTGTCTGACCTGCAGTTTTCTGTGAGCTGGAGCGACAGCGACTGAATGCCTTTGGGTCGCTGCCCTCTGCGCTGGGTCGCTGCCGGTGCTTGCCGGTCGCATCATCGACACGGCCTCGGGGTTCCTTCGCACGTGCTCCACGTCCTCACGGGCCACGTTCGCTAGGCTGTGTTCGTCGTTGAGTCGCTTCGGTCGCTGATAGGGGGTGCGCATGCGTGCTGACCTGCGCATTTCTGGCAGCGACTCACGGCAGCCCGCCTCCGAGTCTTCAGTCGCTGTCTCCTTGGCCACTGCCAGCTGGTGCGCGCGCCGTGGCTGGCCCGTGCACCCCCTGGCCGCCGGCCGCAAGACCCCGGCCGCCAACTGCACCCAGTGCCGCACGACTCCGCACCCGCCCGCCGAGTGCCCGTGCCTGCCCGCAGGCCGCTGGTGCCACGGATTCCACGCCGCCACCCTCGACCAGCGCCATATCACCCAGTGGTGGGGCGCCCACCCGGAGTTCGGCGTCGGCATCGCCTGCGGCCCGGCCGGCCTGGTCGTCATCGACATCGACGCCCACCTCACCCAGCCGCCCACCCGGGACCGGATCCTGCCAGGTATCCCGATCGGCGACGACATCGATCTCACCGGCCTGGCCAACGGCTTCCACACCCTCGCCGTCCTGGCCGCTCTGCGCGGCCAGCGCAGCCCTGCGGAAGATGACACCACGCTGCGCGTCCGTACCCCCTCAGGCGGCCTGCACGTCTGGTACCGGGCAGCGGACAACCGGCGCTGGCGCTGCTCCGCAGGCTCCAGCCAGGGCACCGCGCTGGCCTGGCAAGTCGACGTCCGCGCGCACGGCGGCTACATCATCGCCCCCGGCACCACCACCCGGGACGGCACCTACGTCCCGCTCGACAGCGTCCGCGAGCCGGCCTCCCTCCCCATCTGGCTTGCCCAGGAACTCGAGCGCACCGGTCACCTGCCCGCCTCAAGCATCCCCGCCCCCCGACCGGTCCCGCCACGGGCCCAGCAGGCTGTGCTCGCCGCGGGCGGCGGCCGCGACCGCATCCAGCGCATGCTCGCCTCCGTCCTCGCTCCCATCGAGGCCTGCGGCCACGTCACCGAAGGCGCAGGGTTCTCCGACACCCTCAACCGCGCCGCCTACACCCTCGGCGGCCTCGTCGCCGCAGGCCGCCTTACCGAGGACGAAGCCGAGCTCGCCCTCACTCAGGCCGCGGCCGCCGCCCGCCCGGGCCAGGAGCGCCGCGCCGCCCAGATCATCCGCAGCGGCATGACCGCAGGCCGCCAACACCCCCTCGACACGCGAAGGGGCCCCCGATGACGTCACACCGCAACGAGACCGAGGCCCTCTTCGACTTCGACCCCGAAGCCGTCGCCGCCCAGATCCGCAACCAGGAACGCCCCGCACCAACCACCACCGTTGCTCTGCCAGCCCAGATCGACGCCTCCCGCGCAGCCGCCGGAGAAGCAACCGCTGCCGGGCTCCTGCCCGACACCCTCACCGACCGCGGCAACGCCAAGCTCTTCGTCAAGCTGTATGCCAACGACTACCGGCACGTGCCCGGGATGGGCTGGTACCGGTGGGACACCACCCGCTGGCAGATCGACGAGGACGACACCGTGCTCTGGGCAGCCGGTGACCTTGCCGAGGCCATCGCCGTCCACGACCCCCGTGGCGTGCTCACGGCCCAGGCCCTGCAGTCGCATCGCCGCCGCGCGCTGTCCACCACGGGCATGAACGCGATGCTCGCCCAGGCCAAGTCCGCCCCCGGCATGGTTCTCAACGCCGCTCTCCTGGACGCCGACCCGTACGCCCTGTGCACCCCCGACGGGATCGTCGACCTGCGCACCGGCCTGGTCAAAGTCCCCGACCCCAACAAGGACTTCCACTCCCGCTCCACAGCCGTCGGCCCGCAGAGCATGCCCATTCCGCGCTGGGAACGGTTTTTGACCGACACCTTCGGCGCCGACGCCGACGACCAGCAGATGATCGCCTACCTGCAACTCCTGCTGGGCTACTCCGTCACTGGCGACGTCGGCGGCCAGGTCCTGCCCTTCCTCTTCGGCTCCGGAAAGAACGGCAAATCCGTCCTCCTGGACGTCCTGATGAAACTCCTGGGCGACTACGCGGACGCGGCCCCGCCCGGCTTTCTGATGGCCCGCCCCTACGAAGGCCACCCCACGGACCTGGCCGAACTCCACGGCCGACGCGTCATTGTCTGCTCCGAGGTCAAACCGGGGGACAAGTTCGACGAGGGCCGCGTCAAGCTGCTGACCGGCGGCGACCGCATCAAGGCCCGCCGCATGCGGCAAGACTTCTTCGGCTTCAACCCCACCCACAAACTGTGGCTGCTGGGCAACCACCGCCCCGAAGTCGGCACCGGCGGCTTCGCGTTCTGGCGCCGCATGCGACTGATCCCGTTCGAGCGGGTCGTCCCGGACCACCGCAAGATCGACAACCTCGCGGACCTCCTCGTCACCGAGGAAGGCCCCGGCATCCTCACCTGGCTCGTCGACGGCGCCCGCCGCTACCTCGCCGGCGACCGCGACCTGACCGGCCCCGAACGCGTCCGGATCGCCACCAGCGCGTACGCGGAAACTGAGGACCACACCGGCCGCTTCTACGACGAGTGCTGCCGCCTCGACACCGAACTGCGCGCGGAACAGACGGCGCTCTACGCCGCCTACCGGGCCTGGTGCCAGAATGAAGGGGCACCGGCCATGTCCTCGCGCGCGTTCGCTGCCCGCACGCGGGAACTCGTGGGCCTGGCCTCGCCCAAGGAGATGATCCTGTCCAACCAGCGCAAGCACTACCCCGGCATCGGACTGCTCACCGACGAGGAGAGGGACCGCGCATGAGCTCCCTGATTACCGAGGACGAGATCAGCCACGAAGCCGACATCGTGTGGCTGGAGGACATCGACCACCTCGACTACGTCCGCCAGAGCCTGGACCGGCTCCCCACCCGCAAGGGGAAGCCGGCCTACCACCGCGACGGCCGCATGGTCGGTTACGTCCTCCTGGGCACCACGGCCAAACCCTCCCGCGCCTCCGGCACGTTCCGCCGCCGTGTTTTCTGGCTCCTGCCCCACGACCGCGACAGCCAGCCCTTGGGCCTGTACGCCAAGAGCGCCCCAGCCGAAGCTGTCGACCCGCGCACCCTCGAACCCCGTGTGAAGGGCTACAAGACCGAACGTTCTGAAGGCGGCCCGCCTTCCAGCGCCATGCAGGAACTCGGCATAACGCTGCCGCTGTGACGGGCCAGCCCTGAAGCACGCACGACTGCCGTTGCCCCGGTGTCTTCAAGCCGGGGCCAGCAGGTTTCGGCGCAGTGAGCAGACGTCAGACGCACACAGCGGCCGTTGAGAGTGCGCAGGCCCTCGTGCGGGCCCTCGAGGTTGAAAACACCTGGTCAGCTCATGTTGCGAACGCTGTCTCGCAGGTATTCGTGGACGGCCCCCTCCGGCACTCGGAACGATCGCCCGTACCGAACGGCCGGGAGATGCCCGCTGTGGACCAGCCGATACACCGAGGTCTTCCTGACCTGCATGAGGGAGGCGACTTCGGCAACGGTGAGAAGACGTCCCGGATCCACACGGCGGTACCGTCGTGCCCATTTCTCCGGGGGCTCCGAGCGTTGTCCAGAAGGGGTGTATGGCTTTTTTACGTTGCGCTCCCGAATGCGGTCCATCCGGGTGCGGCGCGGCCTCGCGGCAGCGCCGGCTTCAGGAGCGGGGTCTCGTGGGTGAGCAGTCGTGGGTCGGAAGGCGGGGGTGACGCGCGCCAGGGCGGCGAGGAGCTGGTGGAAGAAGCTCTGTCCGGCCGAGGCTGGCTGTGGTGGTGCCTGGAATGCGGGGGTGTCGCGGGCGAGGGCGCGGCCGAGGTCGGAGGCGTAGTCACGCGGCATCGGGGCCTCCTTGGATGGACGCGCCGGTTGTCGGGGCGGGGGTGGCGGATGGCGGTGCTGGCTCCGCCGCTTGATGGGCCAAACCGTGGCGCAGCATCTGTTCAACGATCTTCGGGGCGGTGACACCGACGATGAGAGCTCCCAGCGGGCCGGCGATCTGGGTGGAGGCGCCGAAGGCCGCGGCCATGCCAGCGCCGACTGCCACCCGGATGATCACGGAAGTCAGGTAGGCGGGGAAGCGGGCCTCACCCTCCTTGCGCCAGGGGAAGTCCTTCACCCGGTGGATCGCCTGGTACAGAGCCAGGCCCTCCACCACGGCCGCTCCTGCTAGCCCCCACAGGGCTGCTGTCCACCAAGGCACCAGACCTCTCCTTCCCCCGACGATGGCGGCTGGCATCCCACCGAGGGTTCCAGCGGCAGGCAGCCGGTACGAGAGAAGCCGTGGCCAACTTCGGCTTCTGGCCGTCGGGTTCTGGTCAGAATCAGCACGCCGCCGTTCCCAGCCGCGCGCTAACGCCTCAAGCAGGCCGCCGCGATGCCACCGGCCACGCCTCAGCCGTTCATCGACGCCCTGACCGAACTGGTCCAGGCGCAGACCGACACCACACCGGTTTCGGCCCGACAGCGTCTGCTGAGCCAGAGACATCCCGCATCGCTGGATCGACCACATCACCATCAGCGACCTGGTCCCCGAGATCGACCACGTCCTTCGCGCCTGCTTTCGGCCGACCCTCACCGATCACCAGGGCCCGGCGACCTGACGGTCGCCGGGCCGCAAAGCGGTGTCGTCAAGCGGATGATGCATCCGCGACGGGGAGCCGTTCCGTTCCGCCGCCGAAGGGGAGGAAGACAGCGCGGCTGGCGAGGAACCAGACGCCGTCGATCTTCCGGAAGATGTCTTCGTAGTGGCCGACGTTCGCCGGGAGCCTGGGCTCGATCATTCCACCTGAGTAGCCATCGACTCGGTATGTCGTCAGATACGAGACCGCCCGCGCTGTCGCCTTGGACTCCACCGTGATCAGGATGTTCGTCATCAGACGGCGCGACAGCCTGTCCTCCGGGCGAGAGGCGAAATAGGCGCGCAGAGCCTCGCGCCCCTCAATGCGCTGGTCCCCGAAAGGCCAGTGCGCTTCCCGTCTTCTGCGCGGTGCGGACATGGCCATGTATCGCGTGAAGACCGGCGAGCAGCCGCATGGCTACCTGGCGACGTGCCACGACGCCTACACGCCCACGGTCCACGGGCGCCGCCCGGGCCGCCCTGGAACCCACCTGCCCGTCGGATGAGCGCGTCCGCCCGGTGCCGCCGCGGCAAGGCGCCGCTGTGGGAGCCGGGTCTCATCCCGGTTCCCGGCTCCCTCCTGGACTGGAGGGACGCCCGGCACTTCGACCGCTGGTAGGACCTGCTGTGCGTGCTGCGCGGTGCTCCCACGCCGATGCGCTCCCACTACGGCGGGCCCGCGCACAAGGTCTGTGCAGAGGACTGGATCAGCGCGAACCCCGTGGAAGCGCGGCTCGGCAGGTTCGCCTCCGACGCGAAGCCCAAACGCGTAAGCGGCTACGACGACCACGCCTGACTCACGTGCGATTGGAGACCCTCATGGGCCCCACCCTCGAACTCGACCAGCGCATCCCGCTGCCCACCCCCGCGACACCGACCGCGTGCCACAGCAACCCGCAGGCGTTCGACGTCGACCGCGGCGAGGTCACCGACCCTGCCGCAGCAGACCGCATCCGGCAGGCCAAGGCCACGTGCCGCACCTGCCCGATCGCCGCGGCCTGCCTGCGATGGGCACTCACCCACCCGGACCTGACCCGCATCGGCGTGTGGGCCGCCACCACCGCCCCGGATCGCACTGCCCTGCGCCGGCGGCTGGAGAACCGCCTCGGTCCGAACTGGGTGGACGTCCTCGCCGCAGAGACCCCGTCGACTGCCCCGCTCCGGTGACGCGGCCTTTCCGTTGCTGCGGTCACGCGCCCGGCGACCTCTCCCCGGACCAGGCCGTGGTCGACGCGTTCCGCGCGATGCTGGCCGCTCGCAAGAACCAGCCTGCTGACAGCACCAGCGATGACCATGGGCCCGAGCACCCCGACGGCTTCGCCGGCATGGAGTACCCGCGCGCCTGATCAGGACGGCCATGACCGACCCCACGGCCACCGACCAGCTCATGCAGCGCCACGCCGAACTCCAGGCGAGTGCCGCCCGGGCGGCAACCGCCGACGCGAGTGCCTCCACCACCTCAGTGACGTCGGGGGCGGCCGTCGATCTCCACGTCCGGCCCCCCCGCGCGCCAGTCCAGCCTCCCCGAAAGGGACTTCACATGCCCGAGCCCATCAAGCTGACGTCGTTAGGCTTCCTCCACCTCCCGAAGGACAGCAAGAGCCGCCCCCGTTCCCCCGCAGGCCGACCGCACCGAGGATGTCCGCGACCGCCTCCGCGACCCGGCGGCCGCCCGCGACATCCTGGACCTGGACGGCCTGAACTCGCGCGTGCAGGACGTCGTCCTGAACACCCCCGGCGCCCGCGAACTGCTCGACAACCTCGTCGACTATGCGAGCCTGCCCGCCGGACCCCGGCACATCGCGATCGGATGCGCTGGCGGACGCCTCTTGACCGGACTACCGGACGACACGCCGGACATGAACGCATCCCCCGCATGGCTTAGTCGGTAGACGTTGCGCATCCGAACGATGAAGGAGCGCAACAGAGTTGGACGCAGCATCTCGTGACATCCAGTTCGAGATCATCCAGAACCTCCGCGAGCGCATCCGCGAGGCCCGCGCCAACGGCTGGCAGGAGCTGGCCGCGCTGGCGGCCGAGAAGACCCGCGAGGGTGACGGGCTGCGGTTGATGGGCGAGGGCGGGCTGCTGCCCGAGATCGCGCAGCATCTGATGCAGTCCGCGCTGGAGACGGAGATGGACCTGCATCTGGCCGAGGAGGCAAGCCGGGCCGGTGGTGGTGCAGGTGCCGCGTGACCGGCTGGGCACCTTCACCCCGCGGCTGCTTCCTCGCTACGGGCGCCGCACGGGGGCGCTGGATGAGATGGTGCTGTCGCTGACCGCGAAGGGCCTGACGTCCGGGGAGATCGTCGCGCACCTGGCCGAGGTGTACCAGATGGCCACGAGCAAGGAGACGGTGTCCACGATCACCGACAAGGCCCTTGATTCGATGGCGGACTGGCGCACCCGCCCGCTCGATCCGGTGGTGTTCATCGACGCGATCCACGTCAAGATCCGGGTTCTGTCGACGATCTTGTGATCCGGATGGGCTGGACTCATCGCGCGAGCAGGACGCGTTTGCGAAGGAGATCGAGGCTGGCCCGGCCGAACATCTGCCGTTTCAGCATCTTCAGCCGGTTGATGTTGCCTTCGACGGCGCCGGAACTGTGAGGAAGGGACAGTCCGTTGCGGACGGCGTCGAAGTCGCGGCGGAGGTTGCGGGCGAAGCCCGCGAGTGGGGCGAGGGAGTCTCGTTCGACCTCGGTGATCCAGTCCTCGAGGCGGTCGCCGTGGCGTGCGGTCATCATGACGGCGAACTTCCTGACGTGAAGAGTGAGCCGGTCCAGCTCGGGATCGCGTTCACGCAGCCGGTGAAGCTTGCCGGCGGCCTCGTCCCGCAGGTGTTCGGGGTGAGTCATGATCCATGAGGTGACCTCGCGGACCGACGGAGGCTTCGGCCCCGGATCGGGTGCGTGTCCGCGCCCGGTGCGGTACTGCCGCAGATGACGTTGGACGGCCAACTCGCCTCCGGGGTAGCCCTGTTTCTGAATCTCGCGGTAGAGCTGGGTGGCGTTTCTGACGCCATCGTTCCAGCGCCGGTGCAGGTAGCCGACATACGGGTCGACGACGTGCGCCCGCTGCAGGCTTTTGGGACGACGTCGTCCGCGGAGGGGGCGTTAACCAGTTTGCGGACGGTGGCCTGGTGCAGTCCGAGTTTCCGGCCGATCCCCGCCTTCGACATCCCCTGCTGCCACAACTCGTGGGCGGCAGCATGCTGTTCACGGAGCCGAGTCACGATCTTCAGCTCTGTCGGCAGCTGGACTACCTGCGGTTCGTCGGGGGTGTCTGCGGGTTGTGAAGGCGGTTCGGCCAGACGGGAGCGATGACCGTTCACTGTCTTCTCGACCGCCTGGCCGAGATTGGCCCACAGATGATAGCGATCAGCGACCTGCTCGGCCTGCGGCGCTCCGATGCGTGCGCCCTCCGCGTAACCACTGGACCGGTCCCGGCAGATCACCTTCACCTCGGGGTGGTCGCGGAGCCATGCGGCGAGGTCTTCGCCCTCGCGCCCCTCGTAGAGATGCAGTGGACGGTGGGTTGCCATGTCGATCAGCACCGTGCCGTAGTGACGGCCCTTGCGGAAGGCGAAGTCGTCAACGCCGAGGACCTCCACCTCGCCGACCTCCGGTTCGGGCAGGGCTCTGACCAGCCGCAGCAGCGTGTCCTTGCCCACGGTGATGCCGACCGCGGAGGCCAGGCGGGCTCCTGCCCGGCCGGCCAGGGCCAGTCCGATCCGCGTCAGCACCGCGCGCAATAGCGGGGTCTGCCGACTGTGCGGGGTCGTCAGTCCCACGATCTGTTCGGCGAACGTCACCGCCGTGCAGGCAGTGTTCTCGCAGCGGAACCGGCGTATGCGTAACTCGATCACCACGCCCAGTCCGCCCACGGCGACGTCACGCAGCTTGCGTACGTACCGGCCGTGCACCCGAGCGGAGCTTTGACCGCACCGACAGGACCCGCTCGCCGCCCGCACCCGCGTCCTCAACACCACCTTGTCCGGCCGTCGCTCGACCTCCTCGATGAGCAACGCGGACAGGTAAGGAAACAGCTCCAAAAGCACATCACGAGAGCACGCGATGCATGATTGCGAACGGTCGGCACGAACCGCTCAACCGTCCGGATCACAAGATCGTCGACAGAACCAAGATCCGCGACGGGCACGTGGCCAATCGTCCGGTCTACGTGGCCATCGCGGTCACCGCGGACGGCTACCGCGAGATCCTGGGGCTGTGGGCCGGCACCGGCGGTGAAGGCGCCAAATACTGGCAGACCGTGCTGACGGAGATCAAGAACCGCGGCGTGCGCGATGTGCTCATGCTGGTCTGCGACGGCCTGTCCGCCCTGCCCGAGGCGGTGAATACCGTCTGGCCCCAGACCGTGGTCCGAACGTGCATCGTCCACTTGATCAGAAACAGCCTGCGCTACTCCTCGCGGCGCGACTGGGCGGAGGTCGCCCGCGACCTCAAGCCCGTCTACACCGCCGTCAACGAGGAGCAAGCCCGCGTCCGCCTCGGCGAGTTCGCCGAGAAGTGGGGCACGAAGTATCCCTCGATCGCCGGCACCTGGGAGCGCGCCTGGAGCGAGTTCGTGCCCTTCCTCGGCCTGCCCGACGCCATCCGCCAGGTCGTGTACACCACGAACGCGATCGAAAGCCTCAATGCCCGCTACCGACGCGCGGCGAGCGCCTGCGGACATTTCCCCAACGAGCAGGCCGCCCTCAAGCGCCTGTACCTGACCACCCTCGCCCTCGACCCCACCGGACGCGGCCGACAGCGCTGGAACAACCGGTGGAAGTCCGCTCTCAACGAGTTCGACCTGCTCTTCGACGGCCGCCTCACCGCCGGACGGGTGCAGGCCGAACAGCCCCCTACCCACTCACTACGCCAACCGGACGAAAAACACCTAAATCATGATAGACCCCCGCAAGATCCCCGGCTGTAGTACAGGTCAGTCAGGGTGGGTGTGGGCAGGGCTGGGTGCCCGGTGGCCGTAAAGGCTGCCGGTTGTCCGGGACTGCCGGTCAGGCCGCGGTCTCCCTCGGGTTGAGGGTGACGGTGTAGCCGAGCTAGTTGAGCTGGGTGATGGCCCTTCGGGTGGCGCGTTCAGGATCCCGTTGGGTGAAGTAGGAGCCGCAGAGTTCCTGGTAGCCGACGTGATCGCTCAGCATGTGCCAGATCGCGGTGATGATCGAGTGCTCGACGGCGACCAGTGCCCTGAGCGGGTCGCGGCGTGCGGGTAACGGGCGGCGAGGTAGGTGTCCTTCGTTCTGACCGCGCCGAACGCGGCGAGTCCGAGGGCGCCTTTGAAGTAGGGGTTGCCGGGGCAGACCTTCGTGTTCTTGGTGCGGCCGGCGGACTCGTGGTGTCCGGGGCAGATTCCGGCCCAGGACGCGAGGTGTTTGGCGGAGGCGAACCGGGTCATGTCGCCGCCGGTCTCCGCGGTGATCACTTCGGCGGTGGGCTGGTTGATTCCGGGGATGGTGTTGAGCAGGTCGAGGGCGCCACCAAAGGGTGCCATCGCCTCTTCGATCCGCCCGGTGAGTTGGTCGATCATGGTGGTGAGCTGGTCGTAGTGGTCCAGGTGCAGGCAGGTCAGGAACGCGTGGTGGGCGCGGAAGCGTCCGGTCAGGGCCTCGGTGAGTTCGGGGATCTTGTTGCGGAGCTTGCGTTTGGCCATCTCCGCGAGGGCGTGCGGGTCGCCTTCGTCGCGGATGAGGGCTTCGAGCATGGCCCGGCCGGAGACGCCCATGATGTCGGAGGCGACCGCAGAGAGTTTGATGCCGGTGTCCTCCAGCAGTTTCTCCAGCCGCGGTCCCGTAGTTCGCGGACCAGCTCGGGTGGCACGAAGGAGGGCCTGACCAGGCCGTGGGCGCCGAGCTGGGCCAGCCAGGCCGCGTCGGAGACGTCCGTCTTGCGGCCGGGCAGGTTCTTGACCTGCCGGGCGTTGACCAGGATCACGTTCAGGCCCTCGGACAGCACGTAGTGGAAGGGCTTCCAGTAGTCCGAGGTCGCCTCGATCACTATCAGTGTCACCCGTGCGGCAAGCAGATGGTCCCGCAGATCCAGGAGCGCGTTCGTCGTCGATCCCCACGTCGTGGTCTCGGTCGTGAAGGACCCCCGCCGTTTCGTACTCGGGGTGCGGATGCAGACCTTGACGTCCTTCTTGCTGATGTCGAGGCCGGCACAGCGTTCGTGCAGCACGTCCACGGCCTTGCTCCCTCCCTCTGCGAACGGCTAAGCGGTACGCCGTTCCGGGAGGACCAGGGTGGATCAGGAATTCTGACGCACGTGCTTCACAGCGACACTCCACGGTTCCCGTGGACGGTCCCCAGCACCACGCTGACCTGCGAGCTCACCGGCATCACAGAGGCATCGGTTTCGGCCGGAACGAACCCCACCAGCGTCCCGGACCGACATCAGCCCACCTCAGGGCACACAAGAAGCACCTCGGCGCACGCCACGGCATTTACCACGCCCCGGCGCGCACCGAAGGTGCGTTGGATCGCTGACCCGAGAAGTCAGAGCTTCCGGCGGCGATAGTGCTCACCTGCTGACAGTTACGGAATCGAGCATTCCCCGGCTCCGTATCTCCCATTAGACGGTGGACGGGACGACGATGGCCTTGCCGTGCACCGCGCCCTCGGCGGCGCGGGCGTGCAGCGCCGGCAGCTCGGCCAGCGGCACCCGCTCGGCGACGTCGACGCGCAGCTCGCCGCGGTCGACCAGCGCCACCAGCTTCGCCAGCTGGTCGGCGTCGCTGCGGACGAACAGGTCGATGCCCCGCACGCCGCGCTCCTGGTCGGAGGGTGCGGGCATCCACACCGTCGTGTTCACCACGACCCCGCCCGGACGGACCAGGGTGACGAGTGCGGCCAGCTCGGCAGGATCGACCGGTGCGAGGTTGAGCACGACGTCGACCGGTTCGGTCACCGCCGCGGTCACGCTGGTGGTGGTGTGGTCGATGACCTCGTCGGCGCCGGCCGATGTGACCGCCTCGCTGCTGCGCGGGCTGGCCGTGGCGATCACGTGGGCCTCGGCTCCCTTGGCCAGTTGCACGGCGTAGCCGCCGACCGCTCCGCCGGCGCCGTTGATCAGCACGCGCTGTCCGGCCGTCAGCTTGCCGTGGTCGAACAGCGCCTGCCAGGCGGTCAGGCCCACCAGCGGCAGTGCGGCGGCGTCGGCCAGCGGGACGCTCTTCGGCGCCGTCGCGAGGATCTCGGCCGGGGCGATGACGTACTGCGCCGCGGCGCCGGGCTTGCCCATCGGCAGGAAGCCGACAACCTGGTCGCCGACCGCGATGCCGTCGACGCCCTCGCCCAGCGCGTCGACCGTGCCGGCGACGTCGAGGCCGGGAGTGTGCGGCAGCACCACCGGGATGGGGCCCTGCATGAAGCCGCCGCGGATGTTGCCGTCGACGGAGTTGAACGACGTCGCGGCGACCCGGATCCGGACCTCACCGGCCCCGGGGACGGGCTGCTCCACGTCCTCGTAGCGCAGGACGCTCGGGTCGCCGTACTCGTGGAAACGCACTGCCTTCATGTCGGTTCTCACCTTCACTGCGATCGAAGTTGATTCGAATTCGAAGCAACTGTTGATGACGGTACCTCTGCTTCGAATTCCAAGCAAGTGCTGTCGGTCACTGCCAGTGCGAGCGCATCGCCGCGGCGAGTTCGGCGGCGGCCTGGTCGATGCAGGTGTGCAGCCGCCCCTCGTCGCTGTGAGCCGTGGCCTGCCAGTCGGCGGGGCCGGCGACAACGACCGTGGGCACAGGGTCGGCGTGCACGCCGGTCAGGCGTCTGCGCATCACCTGCGTGAGGTCGGGCGGCTGCCGGCGGGAGCCGCTGTTAAGCGCCAGCAGCACCGGCGTGCCGGAGAGGACTCCGTCCCCGAGGACCGCGAAGAACGAGTCGAACACCTCGCTCGGGGATGCGGCGAGCACCGGGGTCGCCACCACGAGCCCGTCGGCCGCCACGACCGCCGCGATCGCCTCCCGCAGGTCGAGGCTGGCGCGGCGCTGGGCAAAGCGCTGAGCGAGGTCGGGCGCCAGCCGGTGCAGCTCCAGCACCTCCACCTCGGCGCGCGCACCGCCGGCCGCCAGTGACCGGCACACAGCCTCCGCCACTCAGTCCGCGAGCCGGCGGGTGGGACGCGGATCGCCGACACCGGCGCTCACCACGGCCAAGGACACCGGACTCCACGCGGCGGCGCTCATCCCGGCGTCATGTTCATGGCTTCTTCCCCGCGGCCGGGCTGTGGTGCCGTCACCGGGGAGGGCCGAGGACGACGTTGCCCGCTGGTCCTCACGTTGCGCGAGATAGGGGATGCTCATGGCCGGTCCTCGGGATCCGTGGGCGGCGCCGTCCTCCCTTCCGCAACCCTGCACCGCACCACTGCCCGATCTCCACCTTCTGCGGTGCTCACTCGGGCCCAACACTGCCCACACCGTGCGCTCACGAGGCCACCACATCGGACCGGTGAGACCCTCGCCTCCGCCCAGTCCCCCACCCAGGATGGCACCGGAACTCACGGAAAAGTGCAGTTCCAACTCCGCCGAGGTGGCCGGAACGGCGGCACTCCACACTCTTCGAATTCGAAGCAGTAGACTCCGGACATGCCTGATTCACCGCCGTCGCTCGACCCCGTACAACTCGGCGCCTACTTCGACCTCATCGAGGTGACCAGCCTGCTCCGGCATGCGGTCGAGCAGCAGCTGCGCGAGAGCGGCGACCTCAGCTATGTGCAGTTCCAGCTACTGGCCCGCCTCGGAGACTCACCGACGGGCAGCCACCGCATGACCGACCTGGCCGACGGCGTCGTCTACAGCCGCAGCGGCCTGACGTACCAGGTGGGTCTCCTCGAGACGGAGGGCCTGGTCGTCCGCGCTCCCTCAATGGACGACGAGCGCAGCATCACCGTCACCATCACCGATGCCGGGCGCGCGCTGCTCGGCAAGGTGCTGCCGGGTCACGTCGAGGTGGTCAACGGCCTCCTGTTCGAGCCGCTTTCGCGCGACGACGTCAAGGCTCTCGCCGGCCTGCTGGCGCCGGTGCGCGACCACATGCGCTCGACACCGCCCCGCTCGGCCACGCCTCGCCGCCGCAAAGGCGGAGCATAAGGACTCGACAGGCGTCGGAGCCCCGCAGACCGCAGCGGAACAGGACGCGGCGGGATGCCGGGCTGGCCGCGGCAATCGCCGGTGAACCGGGACGGGGGAGGCCGAGGCGTCAGGTTGGGCGGCGGGCGAACTGGGCGGGTGTTTCTTGAGTGCGCGGATGAAGTGGCTGCTGTCGGTGAAGTGCCAACGCGCGGCGGCTTCGGAGGCAGTCAAGGGCGAAGAGCCCAGAGCTCGTTGACAGCGGTGCTGCGGGGTCACCCGGCGCATCGTTCCCTGGAAGCCGTCGATCGTGGAAGCGCTGAATTCCGGCAGGGGTACAGGTCTCCCATGCGGTCGTTCCAGGTGTCGATGAACGGCTCCCACGTTCCCCGGCCGGTTCCGGTGGAGTCGGCTTCGACGGTGAACGTGCCCGTCCTGTCGCCCGGGCCGAGGAAACGCGGCCTGCTGCTCATGTCCTCCGCGCCGACGAAGATGTCGCCGCAATCCCATCCGGTGTCGCAAACGTACACGCTTACTACGCATGGCCGTTCCTACTCTTGGCTGCACTTCAACCGTCAACAATCAACTGCCCGCGGGTGCACCCGGCTGAGCCGTCGGCCCTGCACGCCGACGCCGCGGCGCTCTGCCCAGCGACAAGGTCGTCGTCGCGCCAGGCGACCGACCCCCACCTGACCGACATCTGAGGAGACAACCGCGATGATCCCCGACGACGATCCGTCCCGCTCGCTGACCGTCGCGAACCCCGACGACCCCGGCACCAAGTACATCTCGCTGGTGGGCAACACGTACGCCATGCTGGTCACCGGCGAGCAGACTAACGGCCAATACTGCCTGATCGACATGCGCGTCCCCGACGGCGGCGGCCCGCCGCCGCACCGGCACGACTTCGAGGAGATGTTCACGATCCTCGAGGGCGAGATCGAGTTCACCTTCCGCGGCGAGAAGCACACCGTAGGGGCCGGGTCCACGGTCAACATCCCGGCCAACGCGCCGCACAACTTCCGCAACGTTTCGGGTGCGCCGGCCCGCATGCTGTGCATGTGCACCCCCGCCGGCCAGGACGAGTACTTCATGCGCATCGGCGATGTCGTCGCGGGCAAGGACGCGCCGCCGCCACACCTGTCGGAGGACGAGCTCGCGGAGCGCCGCCGCCGCGCGGCCGAGTTGGCCTCGACCTACCGAAGCGAGTTCCTGTAGTCCGCAGGGCCCGACAAGCCCAGCCCTCGCCCTGGCCAAGGAACGCCTCATCGAATAACTGCTGTGACAACCAACCACGACAATCACCCCGACCCCGCCACACTCGCGAAAGCTCCGCCACACCAGCCTGTGTGGGGTCTGTCCAGTGAACTTTGCACTGTCCAACGTGGCTAGTAGACTGTCGCAGCTAATTCCTGGGATAGAGGTGGCGCAGTTTGATGCGTGCGTCGTGGGTGGTGAACTGCCAGTCCACCTGACGTTGGTCGGTGTTGGTGGCGTTCTGCCAGGCCGAGAGTTCGGTGTTGAGGGTGTCGAGGTCGCCGATCCGGCGGTCGAGACATTGCCTGGTCAGCGCGGAGAGTTCGATCTCGGCGATGTTGAGCCATGACCCGTGCTTGGGCGTGTGGTGGATCTCGAGGCGCTGAGCCAGGGCGAAGGCCTCTTCTGGTTCGAATGCCTCGTACAGTGAGGCGATGCTGTGGGTGTTGAGGTTGTCCATCACCAGCACCACGGCCTCGGCGTCGGGGTAGTCCACGCTCAGCAACTGCCTGACCTGGCCGGCCCAGTCGATCCGGGTCCGCTGGGACAGTGCCTGAACGCGACGCCACCCGCGCAGGGGTTCGACCCACACGAAGATTGAGCATGTGCCGCAGCGGATGTACTCGCTGTCCTGGCAGGCGTCGTGACCGGGGCGGGCCGGGAGCGGGTCGCGGGCATCGGCGAGGAGCTGGTAGGGCTTCTCGTCCATGCACACCACGGGACGTGCCGGGTCGTAGGGCCGGGCATAGACGGCCAGCACGTCTTCCATCCGGGCCGCGAACTCCGCGTTCGCCCGTGGTGGGATGGTCCAGCACTTCTTCAGATGAGGACGCAGTTCCGTTTTTTTAAGACCCGCCCGATGGTGGAGTGGTCCAGATCGGGGATGTCCTCGGCCAGCGCGACGTGCTTCTCCAGCAGCCGCAGCGACCACCGGGTATGGCCCTGGGGTGGCTGTGAGCACGCCATCGCGATCAGCCGGGCTTCGACCTCGCCGGTCACCGGCGAGGGCACCGGCGGGAGGTCACGCTTCTTCCGCGCGATCGTGGCGTGCACATCGCCACCGGTCTCAGCGAAACGCTTGGCAACCAGCCGCAACGTCTCACCCGAGACACCCACCCGGGCCGCGATCACGTCCTGCGAGCCGATCCCGCCTGCAGAGGTGTCGAGCGCGAGCAGCACCCGCGCCCGCCTTATCACCGAGGCCGGATGAACCCCCGTCGTGGTCACCCGGACCAACTCTTCACGCTCAGCCGCGGTCAGTACCACCGGCCTCTTCTTCTGCGAACCCACCACACCACCCCTGTCCGGCAGAACCGGAAGAAGGATCTGCCAGACATCAGCTTCCCAACCAGACAACCCACAGCTAAGCAGCGACGCACTACTAGGCGGCGGCTGGTGGCGGTGGCACGGCCAGGATGTTGCGCACCTCTACCGGGTCCAAACCGGTACGCCGGGCGATGCGCTGGACCGACTCCCCTGCCTGCCGGGACGCGACGACGGCTGTCCTGAGGTCCCGGCGTGCTGCTTGCAGAGCCTTCTGTGCTGCCGTCACAGCCGCCGCCGCTGCCTCCAGCATGTCCTCCCCGGGCGTGTCCGCGGAAGAAGCCGGCATCAGAACGGAGCTTCCGTGGCCGGGGTATCTGCACCGTCGACAGGCGGCGTCGGCCGGACCGGACTGGCGGTGGCCCACGGATCGTCCGGCGCGGTCTCCCGCGCCGGCACCGGACGAGCGGTACGGGTGATTGTGACCGTGGCGAACGTCATGGAAGCGCCCACATCATCGACGTCCAGCACCATACGAGAGCGTTTCTCCCCCTCAGGCGTCTCCCACCGGTCAGTCCGCAACCGGCCCGCCACCACCACCCGAGCCCCTTTCGACACCGACCCGGCCAGGTTCTCCGCCAGCTGCCGCCAGGCACTACAGTCCTTGACTTCTCCCCCAGCTGAAGCAGGGGGATTCTTCCCTCGCGGGTTGAGCTTTCTGCTTCTCAGACAGCAGCTGCCCCGAACTAACGGCAAGGG
>LRTP01000064.1 GCA_001550305.1 Streptomyces diastatochromogenes | reverse complement strand
ACTCGACGAACCGCCTCAACAGCCCACGCCACCCAGTCCCCGGCCCCTCCGCTCCGCACCGTCCAGCCAAGACCGTCTGCGTTCCGTTGGTGGAGATCACGTCGCAGTGGTGCAGGAGGCGGTCGAGGATGGCGGTGGCCAGGACTTCGTCGCCGAACACCTGACCCCATTCACTGAAGGTCTTGTTCGAGGTCAGGATGATCGAGCCCTTTTCGTAGCGCTTCGAGATCACCTGGAAGACCAAGTTGGCCTCGGCCCGGGCCAGGGGCTGGTGGCCGACCTCGTCCAGGACGAGAACGCCGGGCCGCAGATAGGTACCGAGTTTGCTGGTCAGCCGTCCGGCGGCCTCAGCGGCGGTGAGGTTGCGGACCATGTCGTCGAGGCTGGTGAAGTAGATCGAGTAGCCGGCCCGGCAAGCCGCGACCGCAATAGCGACGGCGATGTGGGTCTTGCCCACTCCGGTCGGGCCGGCGATCACCAAGTTCTCCGCCCGGCCGATCCACTCCAGGGTGACCAGCGAGTTCTGGGTGGGCTCAGGAATCGTGGAATCCTCGGCTCGCCAGGAGGCCAGAGAGCCCTTTCCAACTTGGCCCGGCTGTCGGCCGGTTGGGCTGACAACATGGTGAAGCCCCTGGTAGATGGGTTTTCGACCAAGAGAACCGTGTCCACCAGAGGCTTCGCATGCTTGTGTACCCATCCGGCGTCGACGTGTCCAGTTCCACCCTCCGCTTCCTCGCGGAGCAACTGCGGCGCCACCACCGTGCGATCGGGTCCCGTTGGCGGCGGCTGCGCGCCGGCCGGCAGGCCCTTCTCACCGTCGCCCACCTGCGCGTCGGGCACACCTATGCCCAGCTCGCCGCCGGATTCGGCGTCGGGACCACGACCGCCTACCGCTACGTCGCCGAAGCGGTCGACCTCCTAGCCGCCCTCGCACCCACCCTGGCCGACGCAGTCCGCACTGCGTCGACGAAGGCGTACGTACTCCTGGACGGCACACTCCTGCCCATCGACCGCGTGGCCGCGGACCGACCCTTCTACTCCGGCAAACACAAGAAACACGGCATGAACGTGCAGGTCCTCACCGATCCCTTCGGACGACTGCTGTGGGCCTCACCGGCCTTGCCCGGAGCCGTCCACGACATCCGCGCGGCCCGCGAACACGGCATCGTCGACGCCCTCGCTCAGGCCGACGTCAGGTGCTGCGCCGACAAGGGCTACCGAGGCGCCGGCGGCACAATCCGCATCCCGTGCTGGGGACTCCCACGCGAAGATCCGCGCACTCGTCGAACAGGCCATGGCCACCCTCAAGTCCTGGCGGCTCCTGCGCAAGCTGCGGTGCTCCACCACCCGCATCA
>LRTP01000638.1 GCA_001550305.1 Streptomyces diastatochromogenes | reverse complement strand
CGTGGAGCTGGCCGTCGCCACCGCCGAGCCGGGCGCGGCGGGCGGGGCGCCCCCGTACACGTACTTCCCGCTCACGTCCTCGGGCGACGGCTGGGAGACCGCCACCGTGCCGCTGACCGGACTGAGCGGGACCGCGCACGCGCTGGGCGTGCGGCTGACGGCGAGCAGTGGTCCGGTGCGCTGGCGCCTGGGCGGGCTCGCGGTCCGCGATGCCGTGCTCACCCCCGCCGCACCCACCGACCTGCGCGTCACCGGCGCCGACGGCGGCAACCTGCGGTTCGCCTGGCGGGGCGCCCCCGGCGAAGTACGCCATTACGAGCTGTACCGGACGCTCCCCGACGGCACGCGCCGCTTCCTCGGCGGCACCTGCCAGAGCGCGTTCTACGTCGGCGGTCTCACCGCCGAGCAGGGCGAGTCGTCCGGGGGGTTCGAAGTGCGCGCGGTGGGGGAGCTGTTCACCGTCTCGACCGCCGCCACGACCACCCACACCTGGTAGCAGGACCACCTTCCCGCACCATCTTCACCCCACGGAGCACCCCATGCATGACGACCGCACCCTGGTCGAAGCCCGCCTCAAGCGCGTCCTCGACGAGCGCATCCGACCCGCCGTGTACCCCGAGTCCGTGCCGCTGGACGTCGCGGTGTGGCACGCTCCCGGTGAGCCGGTGCCCGTCGCCGAGGGGCTCGCGGCCACACCCGAGCCGATCGAGGTGGGTGCGCGCTGGGGCGCTCCGTGGGGCACCAGCTGGTTCCGGGTCACCGGGACCGTCCCGGAGGCGTGGGCGGGGAAGACCGTCGAGGCCCTGCTGGACCTCGGCTTCGACGAGAACATGCCCGGCTTCCAGTGCGAGGGGCTCGTCTACCGGCCCGACGGCTCTCCGGTGAAGGGACTCAACCCGCGCAACCAGTGGGTGCGCATCGGCGCCCCGGTCGAGGGCGGCGAGGAGGTCCGGCTGCACGTCGAGGCCGCGTCCAACCCGGTGATCCTCGACTACCACCCCTTCCTGCCCACCCAGTTGGGCGACAAGGAGACCGCGGGCAGCGAGCCGCAGTACACCCTCACCCGGATGGACCTCGCCGTCCTCGACGAGACCGTGTGGGAGCTGGTGCTCGACCTGGAGGTCCTCGGCGAGCTGATGGCCGAGCTGCCGGTGGAGTCGGCGCGGCGCTGGGACATCCTGCGCGCGGTGGAGAAGGCGCTCGACGCGGTCGACCTGCAGGACGTGGGTGCGACCGCCGCCGCGGCCCGCGAACGGCTGGCCGGGGTGCTCGCCGAGCCCGCCGTCCCGTCCGCGCACCGCATCAGCGCCGTCGGGCACGCGCACATCGACTCGGCGTGGCTGTGGCCGCTGCGCGAGACCGTCCGCAAGGTGGCGCGGACCACCTCCAACATGACCGCGCTCATCGAGGACGAGCCCGAGTTCGTCTTCGCGATGTCCCAGGCCCAGCAGTGGGCCTGGGTGAAGGAGCATCGGCCCGAGGTGTGGGCGCGGGTGAAGAAGGCGGTCGCGGAGGGTCGGTTCGTGCCCGCGGGCGGTATGTGGGTCGAGTCGGACACCAACATGCCGGGGTCGGAGGCGATGGCCCGTCAGTTCGTGCACGGCAAGCGGTTCTTCCTCGACGAGTTCGGCATCGAGAACGACGAGGCCTGGCTGCCGGACACCTTCGGCTTCGCCGCGGGACTTCCGCAGATCATCAAGGCGGCGGGCTCCAAGTGGCTGCTCACCCAGAAGATCTCGTGGTCGCAGACCAACAAGTTCCCGCACCACACCTTCCAGTGGGAGGGCATCGACGGCACCCGCATCTTCACCCACTTCCCGCCCGTCGACACCTACAACTGCTCCATGCGGGGCAGCGAACTCGCCCACGCGGCGAAGAACTTCAAGGACAAGGGCGTTGCCCGGCACTCCCTCGCCCCCACCGGCTGGGGTGACGGAGGCGGCGGTACCACCCGCGAGATGGTGGCCAAGGCGGCCAGGGTCCGTGACCTCGAAGGCTCCGCCACCGTGGTGTGGGAGACCCCGACGGAGTTCTTCAAGAAGGCCGAGGCCGAGTACCCGAACGCCCCTGTCTGGGTCGGCGAGTTGTACCTCGAACTGCACCGCGCCACGCTCACCAGCCAGGCGAGGACCAAGCAGGGCAACCGGCGCAGCGAACACCTCCTGCGCGAGGCCGAACTCTGGGCCGCGACCGCCGCCGTACGGACCGGATTCCCTTACCCGTACGAGGAGTTGGACCGCATCTGGAAGACGGTCCTGCTCCACCAGTTCCACGACATCCTGCCCGGCTCGTCCATCGCCTGGGTGCACCGGGAGGCGCGCAGGACGTACGAGCGGGTCGCCGAGGAGCTGACCGGCATCATCGACGCGGCGCAGCGCGCGCTGGCGGGTGAAGGCGGCACGGAGCTCGTGTTCAACTCCGCCCCGCACCGCAGGGACGGGGTCCCGGCGGGCGGGGCCCTGCCCGCCGCCGCGACGAGCGAGGTGGCGCTCGCGCCGCGCGTAGGCGGCGGCCACGTCCTCGACAACGGCCTGCTGAGGGTCGAGATCGACGCCCGGGGCCTGGTCGTCTCCGCGTACGACATCGACGCCGACCGCGAGACGATCGCCCCGGGACGCGCCGCGAACCTGCTCCAGATCCACCCCGACTTCCCGAACATGTGGGACGCCTGGGACGTCGACGAGTTCTACCGCAACACGGTCACCGACCTGGTCGACGCGGACGAGGTCGTGCCGGGTGAGGACGGTGTGTCGGTGCGGATCGTACGGTCCTTCGGCGCGTCGCGGGTCACCCAGGTGCTGTCGCTCGCGCCGGGGGAGCGGCGGCTCGGCATCGACACCGAGGTCGACTGGCACGAGACGGAGAAGTTCCTGAAGCTCGCCTTCCCGCTCGACGTGCACGCGGAGCGGTACGCCTCCGAGACGCAGTTCGGGCACTTCTACCGGCCGACGCACACCAACACGTCCTGGGAGGCGGCCAAGTTCGAGGCGTGCAACCACCGGTTCGTGCACATGGAGGAGCCGGGCTGGGGTGTCGCGCTCGTCAACGACTCGACCTACGGTCATGACGTGACCCGTACGGTCCGCGACAGCGATTCCGGTACGACCACGACCGTGCGCGTCTCGTTGCTGCGCGCCCCGCGCTTCCCCGACCCCGAGACCGACCAGGGCGTCCACCGCTTCCGGCACGCGCTGGTGCCGGGGGCCGGCATCGGGGACGCGGTGCGCGAGGGGTGGCGGATCAATCTGCCGGAGCGGCGGCTGAGCGGCGAGCGTGAGGTCGCGCCCCTGGTGGAGGTGGCGCAGGACGCGGTCGTGGTGACCGCGGTCAAGCTCGCCGACGACGGCAGCGGGGATGTGGTCGTACGCTTCCACGAGTCCCGGGGCGGGCGCACCGGGGCCACGCTGACGGCCGGGTTCGAGGTCGGGGACGTCACCGTCACCGACCTGCTGGAGCGTCCCCTCGCGGACGCCGCGGCGCCGCGGCGCGACGGTGACCGGGTCACCCTGTCGCTGCGCCCCTTCGAGCTGGTCACCCTGCGGCTGACACGCGCCTGAGCGGTCGCGTCCCCGACCCCTTCCCGGGCTGCGGATCCGGCTACTGCGTGAGCTGGGTCCGCAGCCACTGCTCCACTTCGCCCACGTGCGCGGCGGCGGCAGCCCTGGCCGCCTCCGGGTCGTGGGCCACCAGCGCGCGGTGGATCGCCGCGTGCTCGCGGCGTGTGCGCTCGAAGGCGCCCTCCTCCTCGTAGCCCCGCCAGACCCGGGCACGGAACGTGCGCGAGGACAGGCCCTCCAGGATGGCGGCCATGGTCTCGTTGCCCGCGGCGGCCGCGATCTCGCGGTGGAAGGCCAGGTCGTGGGCGAGGATCTCCTCCGGGTCGTCCGTCGCGTTCATCGCCAGCAGGTGTTTCTCGACCTCGGCGAGCTGGTCCGCCGTGATCCGCGCGGCGGCCAGCGCGGTCGCCGTCGACTCCAGGATCCTCCGCACCTCCAGCAGCTCGACCAGCCGCGGCCCGCGCGAGAGGTCGGCCACCACGCCGAAGGTCTCCAGCAGGTCCCCGGCCTCCAGCTGGGTGACGTAGATGCCCGAGCCGTGCCGGGCCTCCAGCACGCCGAGGACCGTGAGCGCGCGGATCGCCTCGCGCATCGAGCTGCGGGACATGCCCAGCTGGGCGGCGAGATCACGCTCGGTCGGCAGCCGCTGCCCGGGCTCCAGCCGGCCCTCGCCGATCATCGCCTTGATCCGCTCGATGGCGCGCTGCGTCACGGTGCCCTTCTGCGGGGCCGACTCGTCCACGCCGTCTCCTCCTGTTGCCGGGTGCGCCGCAGTCTAACCACCGGAGTGGTCGGACCACTACGGCTGATAACGCGGAAATTTTGGCGCACGGGGGTGTTGCGGAGGCGAAGTGGTCTGATAAATATTCGTCCCGGTTGAGCGGGACGCTCGGCCACGCACCGTCACCCCCGATCGATCTCGCTCAACGAGGAGCCGTCAGATGGCCGGCAGAAACGTGCGGAACACGCGAATTGCGTCGCGGGCAGTGCGTGCGGCGGCTGCGGCCGCCTGCGCGACCCTCGTGCTCGCGGCATGCGGCAGCACCAAGGACTCCGTGTCGTCGGGCGGCGGAGGCACCGGCAAGGTCGGGGTCATCCTGCCCCTGCTGACCTCGCCGTTCTGGCAGTCCTACAACGACTACGTGCCGAAGATGGCGAAGTCCGAAGGGGTCGACGCCCTCAAGACCGTCAACTCCAACAGCGACCCGTCCCAGCAGATCACCGACATCAACAACCAGCTCAACCAGGGCGTGAAGGGCCTCGTCGTGGCCCCCCTGGACAGCGCCGCGATCGCCGCCGGGCTCGACCAGGCCGAGCGCAAGGGCGTTCCCGTGGTCGCCGTCGACGTGGCGCCCGAGAAGGGCAAGGTCGCCATGGTCGTACGCGCCAACAACGTCGCGTACGGCGAGAAGGCCTGCGAGTACCTCGGCAAGCAGATCCCCTCCGGCAAGGTCGTGCAGATCATGGGCGACCTGGCCTCGGTCAACGGCCGGGACCGCTCCGAGGCCTTCCGCACCTGCGTGCAGAAGAACTACCCGAAGCTGAAGGTCCTGGAGATCCCCGCCAAGTGGGAGTCCGACACCGCGGCCTCCAAGCTCGACACCCTGCTGAACGCCAACCCCGACATCAAGGGCATCTACATGCAGGCGGGCGGCGTCTACCTCGCGCCGACCCTCCAGACCCTCAAGTCCAAGGGCATGCTGAAGAAGGCCGGCCAGGCGGGCCACATCACGATCGTCTCGAACGACGGCATCCCGCAGGAGTTCGACGCCATCCGCAAGGGCGAGATCGACGCCACCGTCTCCCAGCCGGCCGACGCGTACGCCAAGTACGGCATGTACTACATCAAGGCCGCGATGCAGGGGAAGACGTTCAAGACCGGCCCGACCGACCACGACTCCGAGATCGTCAAGCTGCCCAGCGGCATCCTGGAGGACCAGCTGCCCGCGCCGCTGGTGACCAAGGACAACGTCGACGACCCCAAGCTCTGGGGCAACACGGTCAAATGAGCACCCCACTGGTGGAGGCGCGGGGGGTGGCCAAGCGGTACGGCCCCACCGTCGCCCTCCAAGACGGCCGGCTCACCGTTCTCCCCGGTGAGTCCCACGCCCTCGTCGGGCGCAACGGCGCGGGCAAGTCCACCCTCGTCACCATCCTCACCGGCCTCCAGGCCCCCGACGAGGGCGAGGTCCGCTTCGACGGTGAGCCCGCGCCCGCGGTCACCGACCGCGACGCCTGGCGCCGCAAGGTGGCCTGCGTCTACCAGAAGCCCACCGTCGTACCGGAGCTGACGGTCGCCGAGAACCTCTTCATCAACCGGCAGCCGGTCGGGCGCGGCGGCTTCATCAGCTGGCGCAGGCTGCGGGCCGAGGCGACGCAGGTCCTGGACACCTGGGACGTGCACGTCGACCCGGAGGCCCGCACCGCCGACCTCAAGGTCGAGGACCGCCAGATGGTCGAGATCGCCCGGGCGCTCAGCTTCGGCGCCCGGTTCATCGTCCTCGACGAGCCGACCGCGCAGCTCGACAACCGGGAGATCGAACGGCTCTTCACCCGGATGCGCGCGCTCCAGGAGTCCGGTGTCACCTTCCTGTTTATCTCGCACCACCTCCAAGAGGTGTACGAGGTGTGCCAGACGGTCACCGTGCTGCGCGACGCCCGCTGGATCACCACCGCGCCGGTGGCCGAACTCCCCCGCACGGCCCTGGTGGAGGCCATGGCGGGGGAGTCGATCGCCGAGCGGACCGTCACGCACCAGCCCGTCGCCGCGGACACCCCGGTGCTGCTCGACGCCCGGGGGCTCACCTCGGACGCGTACGAGGACATCGACCTCACCGTCCGCCGTGGCGAGGTCCTCGGCCTCGCCGGCTCCAGCGGCAGCGGCAAGATCGAGCTTGCCGAGTCGTTCGCCGGACTGCACACCCCGACCGGCGGCACGGCTCAACTCGACGGTGAACGGCTGCCGTTCGGTGACGTGCAGGCCGCGCTCAAGGCGGGCGTCGCCTGTGTCCCGCGCGACCGGCACGAGCAGGGTCTCGTCTCCGGCATGACCATCGGCGACAACACCACCATGAGCGTCCTGAACCGGCTCGGCCGCTACGGCTTCATCTCCGCCGCCCGCAAGCGGGGCTTCGCCACCGAGCTGATCGAACGCCTCGACATCCACACCGAGGGCCCCGAACAGCCCGTCTCCGACCTCTCCGGCGGCAACGCGCAGAAGGTCGTCATGGCCCGCGCCCTCGCCTCCGACCCCCGCCTCCTCGTCCTCATCAACCCCACCGCGGGCGTCGACGTGAAGTCCAAGGAGTCACTGCTGTCCCGGATGGACAGCGCCAGCGAGGACGGCACCGCCGTGCTCGTCGTCTCCGACGAACTCGACGACCTGCGCCGCTGCGACCGCGTCCTCGTCCTCTTCCACGGCCGTGTCGTCGCCGAGCACCGGGCGGGCTGGCACGACCACGAGCTGATCGCCTCCATCGAAGGAGTGGACCATGGCTGACACGAAGGCCCCGTCGGCCTCGTCGCCCACCTCCGCGCGGGTCCCCGACGCACGGGCCGCCAAGACCGTACTGCTCCGCAGGGCCCGCGAACTCGCCCTAGTGCCCGCTTTGTTGGTGCTCCTGGTGCTCGGCGCGATCGTCAACGACTCGTTCCTCACCGAACGGAACCTGATCTCCATCCTGGGCGCCTCGGCGGCCCTCGCGATGGTGGTCCTCGCCGAGTCCCTGGTGCTGATCACCGGCAAGATCGATCTGTCGCTGGAGTCGGTGGTCGGCATCGCGCCCGCCGTCGGCGCCCTGCTGGTGCTGCCGTCCGCGCAGTCCGGCTGGGGCACGGAGTGGTCGGCCGCGCTCGCCCTCGTCGCGATCCTCGTCGTGGGCGGAGTCATCGGCGCCTTCAACGGCATCCTCGTGGTGAAGTTCAAGCTCAACGCCTTCATCGTCACCCTCGCGATGCTGATCGTCCTGCGTGGCCTGTTGGTCGGCGCCACCAAGGGCAAGACACTGTTCGGCATGCCCGACGCGTTCTTCCAGCTGGCCACCTCCACCTTCCTGCGGGTCCCGCTGTCGGTGTGGCTGGCCGCGGTCGCCTTCGGGGTCGCCGGACTGATCCTCAAATACCACCGCGTCGGGCGCGCCCTGTACGCCATCGGCGGCAACACGGAGGCGGCCCGCGCCGCCGGTATCCGCGTCGACCGGATGCTGCTCGGCGTCTCCGTCGTCGCCGGCGTCCTCGCCTCGGTCGGCGGGATCATGCAGACCGGGTACGTCGGCGCGATCAGCGCCAACCAGGGCAACAACATGATCTTCACGGTGATGGCGGCGGCGGTCATCGGCGGCATCAGCCTGGACGGCGGCAAGGGCACCATGTTCGGCGCCCTGACCGGCGTACTCCTCCTCGGCGTGGTGCAGAACCTGCTCACGCTCGCCCAGGTGCCGTCCTTCTGGATCCAGGCCATCTACGGCGGAATCATCCTGGTCGCCCTGATGATCGCCCGCGTGACCACCGGCCGCGCCCAGGACTGACCTCCCTTCGTCTTCGTACGGATCCAAGGACCCACGGATCCACGGAACCCCTCCGTACGCCCCTGTCCCGGACCGAAAGGCCTCCCGTGTCCCCAACTGCCGCCCGTATCACCGCGGTCGACACCTACGACATCCGTTTCCCCACCTCGCGCGAGCTCGACGGCTCCGACGCGATGAACCCGGACCCCGACTACTCGGCGGCGTACGTCGTGCTGCGCGGCGACGCGGCCGACTGTCCCGAGGGGCACGGTTTCACCTTCACCATCGGGCGGGGCAACGACGTCCAGGTCGCCGCGATCGAGGCGCTGCGCGGGCATGTGGTCGGACGCTCGGTCGACGAGCTGTGCGCGGACCCGGGCTCCCTCGCCCGGGACCTGATCGGGGACAGTCAGCTGCGCTGGCTCGGGCCCGAGAAGGGCGTGATGCACATGGCGATCGGTGCCGTCGTCAACGCCGTGTGGGACCTGGCCGCCAAGCGTGCCGGGAAGCCCCTGTGGCAGCTGCTCGCCGACGCCGAACCGGAGTGGCTGGTCCGCCAGGTCGACTTCCGCTACCTCACGGACGCCCTCACCCCCGAGGAGGCGCTCGAACTGCTCCGTCGTGGCCGGGAGGGCGCCGCCGAGCGCGCCGCGACCCTCCGGGAGAAGGGCTTCCCCGCCTACACCACCTCGCCCGGCTGGCTCGGCTACAGCGACGAGAAGCTCACCCGCCTCGCCGCCGAGGCCGTCGCCGACGGGTTCCGGCAGATCAAGCTGAAGGTGGGTGCCGATCTCGCGGACGACGTACGCCGCTGCCGGGTCGCCCGCTCGGTGGTCGGCCCCGACATCCGGATCGCCATCGACGCCAACCAGCGCTGGAACGTGGACGAGGCGATCACCTGGACCAAGGCCCTCGCCGAGTTCGAGCCCTACTGGATCGAGGAGCCCACCAGCCCCGACGACGTCCTCGGTCACGCCACCGTCCGCGAGGCCGTCGCCCCCGTCAAGGTCGCCACCGGCGAACACGTACAGAACCGTGTCGTCTTCAAACAGCTCCTCCAGGCCGGCGCCATCGACGTCCTGCAGATCGACGCCGCCCGCGTCGCCGGCGTCAACGAGAACCTCGCCATCCTGCTCCTCGCGGCCAAGTTCGGCGTGCCGGTCTGCCCGCACGCGGGCGGGGTCGGCCTGTGCGAACTCGTCCAGCACCTGTCGATGTTCGACTTCGTGGCGCTCTCCGGCACCACCGACGACCGGGTCATCGAATACGTCGACCATCTGCACGACCACTTCCTCGACCCGGTGGTGATCAGGCAGGGTCACTACACGGCACCCACCGCGCCGGGCTTCTCCGCGACCATGCGGCAGCAGTCCATCGCGGAGTTCACCTACCCCGGCGGCACCTTCTGGGCCGCCGATCTCGCCCACCAGAAGTCCGACAGCCAGCCGAGCGACAAGCAGAAGGGGGAAGCCGCGTGAGTGCCGACTTCGAAGGACTCAAGGCGCTGGTGACCGGTGGCGCCTCCGGCATCGGCCGCGCCACCGCCGAGCTGCTCGCCGCCCGTGGGGCGCGGGTCGCCGTCCTCGACCTGGACCCCTCGACCGTCGAGAAGCCCCTGCTCGGTTTCCGCGCCGACGTCACCGACGACGCCTCCGTACGCGAGGCCGTGGCCGCGGCCGTCACGGACCTCGGCGGACTCGACGTGCTGATCAACAACGCCGGGATCGGCGCCCAGGGCACCGTCGAGGACAGCACCGACGACGAGTGGCACCGGGTCCTGGACGTCAATGTCGTCGGCATGGTCCGTACCGCCCGCGCCGCCCTGCCCCACCTGCGGGAATCCGCACACGCGGCGATCGTGAACACCTGCTCCATCGCCGCCACCGCCGGGCTCCCGCAGCGCGCCCTGTACTCCGCCACCAAGGGCGCCGTCCTCTCCCTCACCCTGGCGATGGCCGCCGACCACCTCCGCGAGGGCGTCCGCGTCAACTGTGTGAACCCCGGCACCGCCGACACCCCCTGGGTCGGCCGCCTCCTCGACGCCGCCACCGACCCGGCCGCCGAACGGGCCGCCCTGGAGGCCCGCCAGCCCTCCGGCCGGCTCGTCTCGGCGGACGAGGTCGCGGGCGCCATCGCCTACCTGGCGAGCCCGCTGTCCGGCGCCACCACCGGCACCGCGCTCGCCGTGGACGGCGGCATGCAGGGACTGCGACTGCGGCCGGTGGGCCAGTGAGCACGCTCGGAAGAGGCACGCTCGGAACGGCCACGCTCGGGAACAGCGGTGTCGAGGTCAGTGCCCTGTCCTTCGGCGCCGCGGGCATCGGCAACCTGTTCACCGCCGTCAGCGACGAACAGGCGTACGAGACCGTGGACGCCGCCTGGTCCGGGGGCATCCGCTACTACGACACCGCCCCGCACTACGGCATCGGCCTCTCCGAACGACGTCTCGGCACGGCCCTGCGCGATCGCCCCCGCGCCGAGTACACCCTCTCCACCAAGGTGGGCCGCCTCCTGGAACCCACGGGCGCGGACGCGGGCGGCGACGACCTGGCCGACGGCTTCGCGGTGCCCGCCACGCACCGCCGCGTCTGGGACTTCAGCGCCGCGGGCGTACGACGCTGCATCGAGGCCAGCCTCGAACGCCTGGGCCTGGACCGCCTGGACATCGTCTATCTCCACGACCCGGACGACCACGCCGAGCAGGCCTTCCACGAGGGCTATCCGGCCCTGGAGCGGCTGCGCTCGGAAGGCGTGGTCGGCGCGATCGGCGCGGGCATGAACCAGGCCGAGATGCTCACCCGCTTCGTCCGCGACACGGACGTGGACGTGGTGCTGTGCGCGGGCCGCTACACGCTGCTCGACCACGACGCGCTGAGCGAGCTGCTGCCCGCCGCCCAGGAGCGCGGCACCTCGGTGGTCATCGGCGGAGCCTTCAACTCGGGCCTGCTGGCCGACCCGAGGCCCGGAGCGACCTACAACTACGCTACGGCACCAGCGGAGTTGCTGGACCGCGCCCTGCGACTGAAGGAGATCGCGGAGCGGCACGGCACCACCCTGCGCGCCGCCGCGCTGGCGTTTCCCGCCGCCCACCCGGCCGTCGCGAGCGTCCTGGCCGGCGCCCGCTCGGCCCACGAAGTCCGCGACTGCGTCGAGCAGTTCACGACCCAGGTGCCGGAGGACTGCTGGCGGGAACTGCGCGAGGCGAAGCTGCTGCCCGAGGACGCCCCCGTACCCGTACCCCCACAGGACCCGTCATGAGAGTCGCTCTGCACACCAAGGTCCGCGCGGACCGCGTCGCCGCGTACGAGGCCGCCCACCGGGAGGTCCCCGAAGAGCTCACCGCGGCCATCCGCGCCGCCGGAGCCACCTCCTGGACGATCTGGCGCAGCGGCACCGACCTCTTCCACGTCCTGGAGTGCGAGGACTACGGTCACCTGCTCGCCGAACTGGAGAAGCTGCCGGTCAACATCGCCTGGCAGGCACGCATGGCCGAACTCCTCGACGTCGTCCACGACTACTCGAGCGAGGGCGCGGAGGCGGGGCTGCCCGTCGTGTGGGAGCTGCCGTGAGGGTGGACGCGCACCACCACGTGTGGGACCTCTCGGTCCGCGACCAGGACTGGATCACCGGGCCCGAACTCCGGCCACTGCGACGTGATTTCGGCATGGCGGACCTCGCACCGCAGGCACGGGCCGCCGGCGTCGACCGCACGGTCCTCGTACAGACGGTCACCGTGCCCGAGGAGACCCCTGAGTTCCTCGCCCTCGGGGAGCAGGGCGAGCTGATCGCGGGTGTGGTCGGCTGGACCGACCTGACCCGGCCGGATGTCGCCGACGAGCTGGCCCGGCTGCGGGGGCTGCCGGGCGGCCGCCACCTCAAGGGCATCCGCCACCAGGTACAGGGCGAGCCCGATCCGGAGTGGCTGCTGCGTCCGGACGTACGGGACGGACTCGCCGCCGTCGCCGAGGCGGGCCTCGTCTACGACCTGGTCGTGCTGCCGCACCAGCTGCCGGCCTGCGTCCGGGCCGCCGCCGGCCACCCCGGACTCACCTTCGTCCTCGACCACTTGGGCAAGCCGCCGATCGCCACCGGCGCGCTGCGACCGTGGGCGACGGCCGTCCGGGCGCTGGCCGCGCTCCCCAACACCGTGTGCAAACTCTCCGGCATGGTCACCGAGGCGGACCACGCGAAGTGGACGGTCGACGGGCTGCGCCCCTACGCGGACACGGTCCTGGACGCCTTCGGACCCGGCCGGCTGATGTTCGGCTCCGACTGGCCGGTGTGCACGCTGGCGGCTCCGTACGGCCAAGTGGTCGATGTGGCCGAGGAGTTGACCGGGGGACTTGGCGCGGAGGAACGCGCCGAGGTCTTCGGCGGCACCGCCACCCGTGTCTACCGGCTCTGATCAACCGGTCCGGTCCGCCGAGTCCGATCCGCCGAGTCCGATCTACCGGCTCTGATCCACCCACTCAAGGCGCATCGGCGGCAGGAACTCACGTACATACGTCCGGTGCCAGCACGCGCCCGTCTCCCGCAGCTCATGCCACGTCGTGTAGCGGTAGCGGTAGAGGCGGGCGCGGACGTACCGGGGCGGGACGTCCGCCGGGAACGGGCAGCGGCGCAACAGCCGTAGCGTGTCCCGGTCGTTCTCCAGGAGCCGTTCGACCAGGCCCGTGAACCAGGAGGCGGCGTACGCGGGGGAGAGCGCCGCGAACCACATCAGCCAGTCGAGCCGCAGATGGTACGGCGCGTACTGGCGCGGCCAGTGGCGGGGATCGCCCGGTTTGCCCTTGAACTCGTACTCCTTCCACTCCGAGTCCTCCCGCGGCACTGGGTCCGCCGTGCCCTCGACGACCACCTCGTGGCGCACCCGGCTGACGCTGCCGAACGCGCCGTAGGTGTTGACCAGGTGCAGCGGGTCGAAGGAGCGGTTCATGACCTGGCGCCGGGAGATCAGGTTGCGGGCGGGGCGGTAGCTGAGGGCCACCAGGCCCGCCGCGACCGCGAGGACCACGATCTCGTACCAGAGGGGCGGCCCTGCCACGTGCGGGGGAGTGGTGGGGAACTCGATCGCGGAGAGGGCCAGCACGATCGTGGTCCAGTTCAGCCAGGAGAAGTTGCCGGACAGGACCAGCCAGAGCTGGGTGAGGACCATCAGCGACGCTGCCGCCGTCGCGATCGGCTGCGGAGTGAAGAGGAGGACGGGCACGACGAGCTGGGTGAAGTGGTTCGCCGCCACCTCGGCCCGGTGGAAGGGCTTGGGGAGGTGGTGGAAGAACCAGCTCAGCGGTCCCGGCATCGGCTGGGTCTCGTGGTGGTAGTCGAGGCAGGTCAGCTTTCGCCAGCAGGAGTCCCCGCGCATCTTGATCAGCCCGGCGCCGAACTCCACGCGGAACAGCACCCAGCGCAGCAGGAAGAGGACGACGACCGGCGGGGCCACCTCGTCGTTGCCGAGGAACACGGCGAGGAAACCGACCTCCAGGAGCAGGGACTCCCAGCCGAACGCGTACCAGGTCTGGCCCACATTGACGATCGACAGGTACATCGCCCAGGGCATCAGCCACAGCACCATGGCCCCCCAGAGCGGGAGCCGCTGGTCCAGGCCGGCGATCAGTGCCACCGACACCGCGCAGCCCGCCCAGGCCCAGGCCGCGAAGAGGCGGTCCGAGTAGCGCAGGTGGAACACGCTCGGCGCGTCGCGGAACGCGACCCGCGCCAGGAACCGCGGCACGGGAAGCATCCCCCGCTCCCCGATCAGCGCACGGAACTGGAGCGCCGCGCCCAGGAAGGCGACGAGGTACACCACGGCCAGGGCCCGCTGGAAGACCAGCCGGCTCAGCCAGTAGTCGGGGGCGACGAACCACTGCACGCGAGCCACTCCTCTTCCCTTGTCTTCCATTGTGACGCTGGGTGACCGTCTCCGCTTGCGTGTGCCAACTGGGCGACGCAGACAATAGTGGACGAAACGCCCTGAGTGACCGGGAGGTCGCGGTGCAGCGGGAGGAAGCAGTGCAACGGGAGAACGTGGTGCGACAGGAGAACAGCGTGGTGCACATACCCACCCGAGCCTTCGTCATGGCCTGCGCGCTCTCGGCGGCGCTCCTCGTCGCCGGGTGTGGCGGCCGAGGCGGCGAGAGGGCGGCGTCCGGGGGCGACGGCGGTGAGGTCTTCCTGCAGCCGGTCGCCGGCGGCGGCCGCGACCCGTTCACCGCTTCCACGGCCGCCGACTCGCCGTTCATCACCCGAATGCCGTACCCGGCGACACCCGCGAACCGTGGCTCCGCCCCGCAGGGCGTGCGCTCCTTCCCCGGCTCCACACCCGGCCTCTACGGCGGCACCAGGGCCGTCGGCAGCTGTGACGTCGGGAAGCAGATCGGCTTCCTCTCCTCGGACCCCGGCAAGGCGCGCTCCTTCGCGCAGGCGGCGGGCGTCCCGCAAGCGGCCGTCCCGGACTTTCTGCGCGGTCTGACCTCGGTCGTGCTGCGCGCCGACACACAGGTCACCGCCCACGGCTTCCGGGACGGCCGGGCGACCAGTTTCCAGTCGGTGCTCCAGCGGGGCACCGCCGTCCTCGTCGACAATCGGGGCGTGCCGCGTGTGCGCTGCGCCGGCGGCAACCCGCTGAACCCGCCCGTCGTGTCCAGGACGACCCCGGGGATCCAGGGGCAGCCCTGGTCCGGTTTCCGTCCTGGCAACGTTGTCGTCGTGACCCCGGCGTCCATCGCGATCAGGAACATCACGATCATCGACATCGTCGACAACAGGTGGATCGCGCGGCGGATCGGGGACGACGGCCACCGGGACGTCGTCCTGCGGCCGCCCGTCTCGGCCGCGAGCCCAGGCCGTCGCACCGACACAAGTCCCCGTACGAGTCCCGGTACCAGCCCGAGCGCGGTCCCGGAGCAGAGCCCGCGGACGGGCCCCTTCGCGGACGAGCCGCCGTCCGACTGTGTGGCGCCCACTCTGACCGTCACCCCGGAGGGAACTCCGGGCATGCCGGACCGCGGCGCGCCGACGGAGGCGCCGGTGGCCGCGGTGTCGGACTGTCTCCCGCCCACCACGACCGCCCCGCCTACCGCCGCTCCGACCGCCTCTCCGACGGTCCCGCCGACCCCACGGCCCGGCATCTCCCTGCCGCCCCTGGCGCCGCGGACCCCCGCCCCCAACTCCACGGAGAGCGACCGGAACGCCCCGCAGGACCCCCTCGCCCCGCTGGACCCCTCGGAGGAGGAGATCGGCCCCGACACCGTTCCGGAGATCCCCGACCTGCCCGACGGCGGTGGTCTGATCCCCGACGCGGACACCGTCTTCGACGCCCCGACGGACGTTTTCGACGGCTGAGCGCCGAGTGGTCGGGAGAGCCCGGATCCGGACTCTCCCGAAGTCGAATTCCGGACGTCCCAGAAGTCGAATAATCGGCCGAATGCTGGCAAGGTGGGCGCATGGTTGATCGGGGAGCGAGCGCCCTGTCACTCCCGGACGACTGGCCCGCCCACCCGGATCCGATCCTGGCGCTCAACCGCATGGGCAGTTTCGAATGGGACCTGGACTCCGGTCTGATGCAGATGGACGCCCAGGCCCACGAAGTCTTCGACGTGCGTCCCGAGGAGTACGACGGCCGCCCCGAGACCCTGTCCCTGCGGGTGCCCGCGACCGAGGGGATCCGTCTCGACACGCTGGTCTCGCACGCCCTCAAGGACGGCAGCGAGAACTACGGCGCCTACTTCCGCATCCGCTGCCGCGACGGCTCACTGCGCTGGACCCACACCCAGGGCTACATCCGCCGCGACGGGACGGGCCGGCCGCGCCGGATCATCGGTATCGTGCGCGACGCCACGCAGGAGCTCGGCGAGAGCGCGGCGCGCCGCGAACAGGCGGCCCAGGACGAGGCGCGGCGCCAGCAGACGAACGTCGTGCAGATCACCACGGCCGCCCTCGCCCACGCCCGTACCGTCCAGGACGTCATCGACGTCCTCAAGGACTCCCACGGCCTCACCCACCTCGGCGCGACGAGCCTGGTCATGGGCCTGGTCGAGGCCGGACGCATACGGCTGGTCGCCGAGGGCCCCGAGGGCAGCTTCGTCCCCGGCACCATGGTCACCCGCATCGACGAGCAGTACCCGATGAGCGAGGCCGTACGCACCCTCGCCCCGCGCTTCATCGAGTCGCCCGAGGACTTCGCCGACTCGTATCCGCTGCTGTGGCCGCACATCACCGACCTCGAGATCACCTCGGCCGCCTACCTGCCGCTCATCGCGCAGGCGCGCCCCATCGGCGCGATGGGACTGCTCTACAACGACCGGCGCGGCTTCTCGTCGGAGGAGCGCAACGTGCTCGTCGCGCTCGGCAGCAGCATCGCCCAGAGCCTCCAGCGGGCCATGTTCTACGAGCAGGAGAAGGATCTCGCGCAGGGCCTCCAGCAGGCCATGCTGCCGCGCTCCATACCCAGCGTGCCCGGCGCCGACATCGCCGTCCGCTACCGTTCCGCCTCCCTCGGCAGGGACATAGGCGGCGACTGGTACGACGTGATCCCGCTGCCCGGCGGTCGCGTCGGCGCCGTCATCGGGGACGTCCAGGGCCACGACACCCACGCCGCCGCCGTCATGGGCCAGTTGCGGATCGTGCTGCGGGCCTACGCCGCGGAGGGGCACACGCCCGCCACCGTGATGGCCCGCGCCTCGGTCTTCCTGCACGAACTCGACACCGACCGCTTCGCGACCTGCCTGTACGCGGAGGCCGACCTGTCCACCGGAGTCGTCCAGCTGGTGCGGGCCGGTCACATCGACCCGGTGATCCGGCAGAACGACGGCACCTGCCGCCGGCAGTCCGTCGCGGGGGGCCTGCCGCTCGGCCTGTCCGCCTTGTTCGGGCGCCTCGAATACCCCGTCGACACGGTCGAACTGGACCCCGGACAGACCCTGGTGCTGTGCACCGACGGCCTGGTCGAGCAGCCCGGCGTCGACCTCGACGAGGGCATGCACACGCTCATGGAGCTGATCCGGTCGGGCCCGGACGACGTACGCGACCTCGCCGACCGGCTCATCGACGTGGCCGAGGAACGCGGCGGCGACGACGACGTGGCCCTGCTGGCGCTGCGCCGCCGGGGCCCCGGGCCCCAGCAGTCCGGCGGGCGGCTCCAGCACCATGTCGCGCCCGGCGACCCCGAGGCGCTCACCGAGGCCCGGCACATGATCCGGGCCGCGGTCCGCGCCTGGGGCGGGGGAGAGCGCGCCGACGAGGTCGAACTGGTCGCCGACGAGCTGATCACCAACGCCCTCATGCACACCGAAGGCGCCGCGATCGTCACCCTGCGGGTCCTCAGCGGCCCGGGCCGCCGGCTGCGCGCCGAGGTCGAGGACTCCTCCAGCGCCCTGCCGCGCCGCCGTGAGGCGGGCGAGTCCGGCGTCTCCGGCCGCGGACTCCTCCTGGTCGACCGCCTCGCCGACGTCTGGGGCGTGGAGGCGCGCGGCGGCGGCAAGTGCGTGTGGTGCGAGTTCCTCGTCCCGGAACGGGGCTGACCGGGTGTCGCGGGGGACCGGCCGCCGTTGCCTCAGGAGGTGGGCGGTTCGGCTGGTGTTGTCGGTGGGGGGTGGCACTCTGGAGCCATGCCGGAACTGCCGGAGGTCGAAGCGCTCAAGGACTTCCTGGCCGACCATCTCGTCGGCCGCGAGGTCGTGCGCGTGCTGCCCGTCGCCATCAGCGTCCTGAAGACCTACGACCCGCCCGTCACCGCCTTCGAGGGCCGTGAGGTGACCGCCGTGCGCCGGCATGGCAAGTTCCTCGACATCGAGGCCGACGGACTGCACTTCGTGACCCACCTGGCCCGCGCGGGCTGGCTGCACTGGAGGGACACGCTGCCCGACGGCCCGCCCCGGCCCGGCAAGGGCCCGCTCGCGCTGCGTGTCGCCCTGGAGACCGGCGAGGGCTTCGACCTCACCGAGGCCGGCACACAGAAGAGACTCGCGGTGTACGTCGTCCGGGACCCGGCGGAGATCCCCGGCGTGGCGCGCCTCGGCCCCGACCCGCTCGCCGCCGACTTCGACGAGGCACGGTTCGCCCGGCTGCTCGCGGGTGAGCGCCGCCAACCCAAGGGCGCGCTCCGGGACCAGAGCCTGATCGCCGGTGTGGGGAACGCGTACAGCGACGAGATCCTGCACGCCGCCAGGATGTCCCCCTTCAAGCTGGCCGCCTCACTGACCCCCGAGGAGACGACCCGTCTCTACGAGGCGCTGCGCTCCACGCTCACCGAGGCCGTGGAGCGCTCCCACGGTCTGGCCGCGGGGCGCCTCAAGGCGGAGAAGAAGAGCGGGCTGCGGGTGCACGGCAGAGCGGGCGAGCCCTGTCCGGTGTGCGGCGACATCATCCGCGAGGTCTCCTTCAGCGACTCCTCGCTGCAGTACTGCCCGACCTGCCAGACGGGAGGCAAGCCACTCGCGGACCGCCGGTTGTCCCGGCTGCTCAAATAGCCCGGGAGCGGCGGGGAACGGCCCGGGATCAGTGGGGCGTGACGGTCACCAGGTGCTTGCCGTCCGTCGTACGCACCTCGAACCGGCTGATCTCGTCGGACTTGAGCGCGGCGCCGCCCTGCAGGGTGGTCGCCTCGCCGTTGTGCGCGGGCACCATCCAACTCGTCACCGTCTGCTGCGAACCGTCCTTGCCGATGGCGACGAGCTGACAGGGGCGGGGACCCCCGGTGTCCTTGACCTCGACCTCGACCTGGCTGCCCCAGATGCGGTCCGCGGTGGTGACCTTGGCCCACACGCCGGTCTGCGCGTCCGTCGAGGCGACCGCGGCCGTCTGTGACCCGGAACCGTGCGACGTGACCATCGCGATCGACGGACCGCCCACCGCGAGCACCACGGCGGCGGCCACCGCGTACAACCAGCGCCTGCGCCCGGCCCGGTGCCGGGTCGCCACCTCACTGAGGAGTTTGTCCATCAGGCGCGGCCCGGGGGCGGCGAAGGGGTGCACGGAGCGCGGGGTGGCATGCCGGTACAGCATCAGCTGCCGCGTGGCGGGCCTGAACTCACTCACGTGCGCCGCGCACTGGGGGCACTCCATGAGGTGATCCTCGAAGCGGAACGCCTCCGCCTCGTCCAGCACGCCGAGCGCGTAGGCGCCGACGTCGCGATGCCGTTCCAGGGACCTCATACCGAATACCGAATCCTCGTGGCGATGGTGCGGGGGTGGGAGTGGTGTTGCTGTTGCCCACGGGTACGCACCAGACCGTCGAATCACTCAAGACTCGTTCGGAATCGCGGCCAAGACATTCGGAGCGGGTGGGCTCGCGGATTGGTGCGAGCCCGAAAAAAGTTGTGCGGAAAACTTGTTTGGCGGAGTGCGGAGTCCTGAACAGGGGTTACCGGCGGTCCGCCCGGTCGTGGCGATCAGAAGAGATGGATCGCCAGATGCCCCAGGGGCAGACCCAGTCGCCAGGCCGGTGTCCACACCTTCGGACCGTCGTCCTCGCCCGGGATCGGCCCGCCGCCGGGCACGGCGTCCAGGTCCGGGGCGAGCAGTTCGGTCTCCTCCAGCCAGCGCCAGGCCGCCGTCGCCAGTTCCAGGTCCGGGGCGGGGCCGCCGGACTCGACCGCCTCGGCCGCGCGCCGCGCCATGTGCTCACGCACCCAGTCCTGCCACGGCTGGTCGTACGCCGTCAGCGAGAGCCAGGTCTCCAACTGCGAGACGACCCGGATGCCCGAGAGCTCGCCGTCGGTGTCGGAGAGGAAGATGGTCAGTGCCAGGGCGTCACGCCCGGCGCGGAACTCGAAGGACGTGGGCGGCATCAGGTCGCCGGTCCGCAGCAGCTCGTCGGCGATGTACTCGGCGTACAACCACGCCATGGGGACGGTGAGTTCCCCACCGCCGGTGCCGTCCGTGCTCTCTTGGCCTCTGTGCAGCATCCCTTCCTGCCTTCCTCCGGTTTGCGTGCGCGTCGCCCGATCCCGAGCCCTTGGGGGTTTCCCCCCAATCCGGAACACGGATGAGGACAGCTGATTGCTCAACCATGGTCCTCAGCAAGGCGCTTTACGGAGGTTTGACTCGGCCTTCGGTTTCACCGCAGGTCGGCCGCGTATCCCGGAAGAACCCGGCGCAGGGCGCGCAGCGCGTAGTACGCACGAGACTTCACGGTACCGGGCGGAATTCCGAGCGCTGCGGCGGCCTCCGCCACACTCGCCCCCTGGAAGTACACCAGCACCAGGACTTCACGATGCTCGGGAGTGAGTGTCTTCACAGCCTCCCGCACATCGAGCGTCGCCGCCGACCTTTCGGCGTGATCCGCGCAGACCCGCGCGCTTTCCAGCACCGCGTCCCCGACCTCCGGCGGACGCGCCTGGCGGGCCCGCCGCGCATCGATCGCGAGCCGCCGTCCCACGGTGAGCAGCCAGGGACGTACGGAGTCGAAGTCGTCGGCGCGCAGCGCCTCGGGGTGCTGCCAGGCGCGGACGAGCGTCTCCTGCAGCAGATCCTCGGCGCGTTGGCGGTCGCCGTCGGAGAGCCGCAGGAGCAGGGCGAAGAGGGGCCGGCCGTGCTCGCGCTGCAGCGCGGCCAACTCGTGTTCGGCGGTCGTCTTGGTGGTGGTTCCGGCCGTCATGGCGTGTATGCCAGCGGGTGCCGCTCCGCTGGGACAGGTCCGGGGCACGGGTCTGCGGTGGGCGGTCGATGCCGTCGGTGAACGGCGCGGTGAACGGTTCAGCGGGGCCCGCTGGCCCCCCGACGGGCGGTTCCCCGAGGGCCGGACGGGCTACGGATGCGCGTCGCTCCTTGACTCCGTTCTTTCGATTGGGTGAATTTGATCCACTTCCTACTTAAATATGACTGTATCGAGGCTGGGCATGATCACACGTAGTCGACTGGCCGCCATCGCTCTCGCGGCCGTACTTGTCGTGGGCGCCGGCTGCCGGGCCGACCAGGAGCCGTCGGCCCGGAGCACGGGGCACCCCGGCGCGCCCCTCACCCCCCACCGCTTCACCCTCGTCGCCTCCGGCGACGTGCTGGCGCACACCTCGGTCACCGAGCGGGCGAACGCCGACGCGGGCGGCACCGGTTACGACTTCCTGCCGATGTTCGAAGGGGTGAAACCCCTGGTGTCCGGTGCCGACCTGGCGATCTGTCACATGGAGACCGTGTACGGATCCGACGGCGACCACACCGGCAACCCGGCCTTCAAGATTCCACCGCAGGTGGCCGACGGGCTCGCGGCGACCGGGTACGACGCCTGCTCCACCGCCTCCAACCACTCTCTGGACGACGGCGCCCGGGGCGTACGGCGCACCCTGGACGCCCTCGACTTCGCCGGCGTACGGCACGCGGGATCCGCGCGCACGGCGCAGGAGGCGTATGTGCCCACCCTCCTGCGCGCGGGCAGCGCGATGGTCGCCCACCTCGCCTACACCTACGGCACGGACGGCTTCCCGATGCCCCAGGGACAGCCCTGGAGCGTCAACCTCATCGACCGCGACCGGATCCTCGCGGACGCCCGGGCCGCCAGGAAGGCGGGCGCCGACGTGGTCGTCGTGTCCCTGCACTGGGGCACCGAATGGCAGGAACAGCCCAACACCCAGCAGATGACGCTGAGCCGGGAGCTCACCGCCTCGCACACGAACGGGCGGCCCGACATCGACCTGATCCTCGGCACGCACGCGCGTGTCCCGCAGCCCTACGAGAAGGTCAACGGCACGTGGGTCGTCTACGGGATGGGCGACCAGGTCGCGGGCGAGATGTTCAACCGCCAAGGCCTCCAGGACTCCCGGGGCAACGAGAGCACCCTCGCCCGCTTCACCTTCGCCCCGCCCGCGCGCAAGGGAGACCGCTGGGAGGTCACGAAGGCGGAGTTCGTACCGCAGCTGTTCGACATCGACGCCGGGCGGGTCGTCGACATCAACGCGGCTCTGGCTCAGGGCGCCGACCTGGCCGGCGTACGCGACCGCATCCGTGACGTGGTGCTCAGCCGCGGCGCGGCCCACGACGGCCTGATGATGGGGCAGTAGGACCCACGGAGTTCACGAAGCCCATGGGGTCTATGGAACCCATGGGGTCTATGGGGCCCATGGGGTCCATGGGACCCACGGGGTCTATGGGACGACCGTGACCGGCCAGCGGCCCGCCTTCACCATCCGGATCGCCACCGACCCGATGATCCGGTGCCCCGCCTGCTCGGAGGCACCGACCACCACGGCGTCCGCCTTGAGCTCGTCCGCCGCCGTCACCAGACCGTTGTAGGGATCACCGCGGAAGGTGTGGAACTCCCAGCGCACCGCGAATATGTCCTTGACCTTCTCGGTGGCCTCCCGGATCTGCGCGATGAGGTCCTCGGCGATCCGGTCGGTCGTCTCGGCGACCGGCGCCCCGAGCGCCGCTCCCGCGGCCATGACGGGCTGCACGTACACGAGGGCGAGCAGCGCGTGCTGCCGCCTGGCCAGCCCGGCGGCGTAGGCCGCCGCGCGCAGCGACGAGTCGGAGCCGTCCACGCCGACGACGATGACCTTGGGACCGTCCGTGCCACGCTCGAATTGGTGCGAGGGTTGCTGTTCCGCCACACCACCGAGGCTATCGGAAGCCGCAGGTCGGGAGCAGGGCGGCCCCGCGGCGTCCCGCATGGGACGGAACGGGTGAAGTGTCCGCCGCCACGGCCCGCCAGGACCCGCCGCGACCGCCGTCCGCGTCGGCGACGAGCGGCACGGCGCTCGACGGGCGCCTGCGGCCGGGGCTTCCTAGAGTCGACATCATGAGCGCCACCGTGGAGGCCCGCGGACCGAGGGACGTCACGGGTCCCGTACCGCCGTCCCGGGTCGGCTTCCTCAGCAAGGTGCCCGAAGGCTTCGCGGCCTTCTTCGGCGCCCTCTCGCTGCTGTGCGTCCTGCTGGCCTTCTTCGCCCCCGTGCGCCGTCTGCTGTACCCCGTCGTGGCCTTCCTCGACCTGTTGATCGTCCCGGTCAGCGCCAACCTCGCGTACGCCGTCTTCCTCTTCCTGCTCGCCGCCGCGACCGCCGCCCGCAAGAAGGTCGCCTGGTGGCTGGTCGTCGTCTACCTCGGCGTGCTGGTCTTCTTCGACATCGTCGGCCTGGCGATGGGTCTGTACGCCGAGTCGCTGCCGTCCTTCATCGCCTGCGGACTGCTGCTGGTGCTCCTGATCGTGGCGCGCCGCGAGTTCTACGCCGACTCCCGGCGCGGCGCCGTATGGCGCGCCCTGGCCGTACTGCTCGTCGGACTCGCCGTGGCGATCCTGATCGGCTGGGGCCTGGTCGAGTGGTTCCCCGGCACGCTGGCCTCGGAAGAACGGCTGGTGTGGGCGGCCAGCCGGGTGTGCGGCGGGCTGGTCCCCAGCAGTTCGTTCAGCGGGCGCCCGCCCCGCAAGCTCTTCTTCGTCCTCGGCCTCCTCGGCGCCCTCGCCCAGCTCAACGCCGTCGCCACCCTCTTCCGCTCCCAGCGCCTGGAGGCGGCCCTGCGCGGCGACGAGGAGGCCCGCATCCGCGCCCTCCTGCGGGCGTACGGCGCCGACGACTCCCTCGGCTACTTCGCCACCCGCCGCGACAAGGCCGTCGTCTTCTCACCCAGCGGCAAGGCCGCCGTCACCTACCGCGTCGAGGCCGGCGTCTGCCTGGCCAGCGGCGACCCCGTCGGCGACCGCGAGGCCTGGCCGCACGCCATCGAGGCCTGGCTCGACCTGGCCCGCCGCTACGCCTGGGCGCCCGCCGTCATGGGCACCTCGGAGGACGGCGCCAAGGCCTTCGCGCGCGCCGGGCTCGGCGCGCTCGAACTCGGCGACGAGGCGATCCTGCACGTCGCCGGCTTCGACCTGGACGGCCGCGACATGCGAGTCACCCGCCAGGCGGTGCACCGCGTACGGCGCACCGGCGCCACCTGCCGGGTACGCCGCCACTCCAGCCTCACCGACGAGGAGATGGAGGAGCTCATCGACAAGGCGGACGCCTGGCGCGACACCGAGACCGAGCGCGGCTTCTCCATGGCACTGGACCGGCTCGGCGACCCCGCGGACGGCGACTGCCTGCTCGTCGAGGCCCTGACGCCCGAGGGCAAGCTCCTCGCGCTGCTGTCCTTCGTGCCCTGGGGCAAGGACGGCATCTCGCTCGACCTCATGCGCCGCGACCGCAGCGCCCCGAACGGCGTCATGGAGTTCATGGTCGCCGAGGTGTGCGCGGCGGCCGGGACGTTCGGCGTACGGCGCATCTCCCTCAACTTCGCGGTGTTCCGGTCGGTCTTCGAGGAGGGCGCCCGGATCGGTGCGGGGCCGGTGCTCCGGCTCTGGCGCGGAATGCTGCTGTTCTTCTCCCGGTGGTGGCAGCTGGAGGCCCTCTACCGGTCCAACGCCAAGTTCCAGCCCGAGTGGTACCCCCGCTTCATCTGTTACGGCGACACCGGCTCCCTCGCCCGCATCGGCCTGGCGTCCGGCATCGCCGAGGGCTTCGTCTCCGTGCCCTCGCTGCGCAAGCTCTGGGGGAAGGGGCACCCGAGGACCGGACCCCAGCCCGCGAGCACCGCGGGCCTGCCCTCGCTGTCGGCCCTCGGACTCGACGAGGGCGCGGCGGCGGCGGCCCCCGATCCGACCGCGGGCCTGCCCGAACAGATCCGCCTCCGCCACCACTCACTCGACCGGCTGCGCGCCGACGGGGTCGACCCCTATCCGGTGGGCGTCCCGTCCCGCACCCACACCCTCGCCGAGGTCCGCGCGGGACCGGCGGGACACCACGTGACCGTCGCCGGGCGCGTCCTCCTCGTACGGGACTTCGGCGGGATCGTGTTCGCCGTCCTGCGCGACTGGTCCGGCGATCTTCAGCTCGCCCTCACCCGGCTGGAGTCCGGACCCGAGCTCAGGCGCTTCCGCCAGGACGTCGACATCGGCGACCTCATCACCGCCGAGGGCCTCGTCGGCGTCAGCGACCTGGGCGAACCCACCGTCTTCGTCTCCTCCTGGCAGCTCACCGGCAAGTGCCTGCGCCCGCTGCCCGACAAGCGCCGGGGCCTCGCCGACCCCGAGGCGAAGGTGCGCCGCCGCTATCTCGACCTGGTGTCCAGCCCCGACGCCCGCGAGGTCCTGCGGGCCCGCTCCACCGCCGTGCAGGCGCTGCGCCAGGGCCTGCTGGACCGGGGCTATCTCGAGGTCGAGACGCCGATGCTCCAGCAGATCCACGGTGGCGCCAACGCCCGTCCGTTCACCACCCACATCAACGCCTACGACCTGAACATGTACCTCCGCATCGCCCCCGAGCTCTACCTCAAGCGGCTGTGCGTGGGCGGCCTGGAGAAGGTCTTCGAGATGGGGCGCACCTTCCGCAACGAGGGCGTCTCCTACAAGCACAACCCCGAGTTCACCATGCTGGAGGCCTACCAGGCGTTCGCCGACTACGACGTGATGCTCGGGCTCACCCGCGAACTGATCCAGGGCGCCGCGACCGCCGCCTTCGGCGCGCCCGTCGCCCGCAGGGACGGCACCGAGTACGACATCTCCGGCCCGTGGCCGGTCAAGACGGTGTACGGCGCGATCTCGGAGGCACTGGGGGAGGAGGTGGACCCCGGCTCGTCCGTGGCGGACCTGCACCGGCTGTGCGACCGTGCGGGAGTGCCGTATCGGCCGGACGACGGACAGGGTGACGTCGTACTGGAGATGTACGAACGTCTGATCGAGGAGAAGACCCTGCTGCCCACGTTCTACAAGGACTTCCCGACCGATGTCTCCCCGCTCGCCCGGCAGCACCGCACCGACCCGCGCCTCGCCGAGCGCTGGGACCTCGTCGCCTTCGGCACCGAACTGGGCACCGCCTACTCGGAGTTGACCGACCCCGTGGAGCAGCGGCGGCGGCTGACCGCGCAGTCGCTGCGGGCCGCCGGGGGAGATCCCGAGGCGATGGAAATCGACGAGGACTTCCTCGACGCGCTGGAGTACGCGATGCCGCCGACCGGCGGGCTCGGCATCGGCGTGGACCGGCTGGTCATGTTCCTCACGGGGCTGACGATTCGGGAGACATTGCCGTTCCCCCTGGTGCGTCGGCGCTGAGCTGGTCCCAACGGGCGCTTTCGTGAGTCCGCACCGGTGTTGCTCAGCCGCGACATGCCCCCATTGGGCGTCTGATTAATCATGAAAAAGTATCAGCTGCTTACGCGGCGCCGGCTGTTGATCGCCGGTACCGCCGTCCTGGGGGTGGCGGGCACGGCCCGCGTCCTCACCGCGGATCCGCCCGGGAGCCCGGTGCGGGGCACACCCGTGGTCGGGGGCCCGCAGGCGCGCCAGGCACTCAAGCCCTCCGCGTACCGCCTCGAGCCGATGACCGGATTCGCTCCGCCGCGCCGGACGCTCGGCAAGCCCGCTGTCCGTCGTGAGCCGATCCTGCGGGTGAGCGGGCGCGGCCGCACGATGGTGCTGACCTTCGACGACGGACCCGATCCGCGCTACACCCCGAGCATTCTGCGCACCCTGCGCAAGCACGACGTACGAGCGATGTTCTTCGTCTGCGGGGAGATGGCCGTCGACAACAAGGACCTGCTGGCGGAGATGGCCGACGACGGGCACGTCGTCGGCAACCACACCTGGACGCACCCGTTGCTGACCGAGCTCCCGCGCTCCGAGATCCGCTCCGAGATCGCGCGCACCAGCGACCTCATCGAGGACGCCTACGGCGAACGGCCCGTCTGGTTCCGCGCGCCCTATGGGGCCTGGAACCGGGCGACCTTCCAGATCGGCGCCGACCTCGGCATGGAACCGATGGCCTGGACGGTCGACAGCCTCGACTGGACCACCCCGGGCACCGCCACCATTGTCGACCGGGTGGAGGAGGGCGCCGCCCCCGGCGTCGTCGTCCTCTCCCACGACGCGGGCGGCGACCGCTCCCAGTCCGTCCGCGCCCTGCGCGAGTACCTGCCCGTACTCCTCGACTCCGGCTACCACCTCACGGTGCCGCACCGCGAGGACCTCTGAGCGGGAGCGGGGGGCGGTCGCGGTCGCCCCCGACTCCGCCGACGGGCCCGGGAACAGCGCCCGGGCCCGTCGGCGGGGAGTCTCAGCGGACCTCGACCAGGCGGGCGAACACGACGACGTTCCCGTCGTAGCCGTGCTGCTTGGAGAAACCGCCTCCGCAGGTGATGACCCGCAATTCCGGGGTGCCCTTGCTGCCGTACACCCGGTCACCGGGGAAGTTGTTCTTCGCGAATACGTCGACGCCGTAGATCTCGAAAGTGGCGGTCTTCCCGTCCTTTCGCCGAACCTCGACCCGGTTTCCCTTCTTGAGGGCACCGAGCCCGTAGAAGACGGCCGGTCCCCGCATGTTGTCCACATGGCCCACGATCACGGCCGTGCCCTTCTCGCCGGGCGACACCGCACCGGTGAACCAGCCCGCGAGATTGGCATTGTCGGGCGGCGGCGCGTCGACCCAGCCGGCCGAGTCGAGACCCACCGGCACGACCGGGGCATCCACCTGGATCGCCGGGATCCTGACCCGGTCCACCACGGAGTACGGCAACGCGGCGGGCCCGTTGGAGAAGGTGGCGACGGGCGTCCTGCTGTCCGCTGCCGCCGCCGTCGCGGGCTGCGGAGGGCCCACGTCGAACTCACCGGAACCATTCCGAATGAGTGCGAGGCCGGTCAGCAGAACAAGCGCTATCACGCCCCACGGGGCGCGCTTCCTCTGCCGCTCCTCCTCTTCGACCACCTCGGACGCAAACATTCGCAATCCCCTCTCGACGCGACCGTCGCCGCGTCCGTCGCGCATACCAGAACGCTAAGTGCAGCATGCCCGGCGGGCGACGGGGCGCGGGCGAACGGGTGTCGGGGCATCCGTGTGGTGAGCCATCCGAGTTGCCGAGGGCAGGAAATTTCTGACGGTCCGTGACCTGCGGCAATATCCGATTGTGTGGAAATCCTTCGGCGTGTCTTCTCACCAGGACGGACCATTCTCGAAATGCGCCCCCGTGCACCGCATCTGAGGGTCTGTATGGGAGGCGCTTTCTCGCCGATCGACCGGGGACGGTTCCCGGGGCGTCTTCCGCGGAGGATCACATGCGTACAACTCGTGCCCTGGCGGTCTCTGCCGCCGTGGTCGCCGCGGTGGGGCTCGCCGCCCCGGTGGCGACGGCATCGAACGAACCGGGCAGCAATGAGTCGGGCAACAACGAGCCGAGCAACAACGAGCCGAGCGGCAACGAGCGACTGGGCAACCCCGGTGGACCGGGCAACGGCACCGGGCTGGAGAACAGCGGTGGTGTGGTCGGCGGTGGCGGGGTGGTCGGCGGCGGCGGTGGCGTGGTCGGCGGTGGTGTGGTCGGCGGCGGCGTGGTCGGTGGCGGGGTGGTCGGCGGCGGTGGCGTGGTGATCGGCGGCGGTGGCGTGGTCGGTGGTGGCCGCCTGGGCGACAACGGTCGGTTCAACGACAACGGCCGGTTCAACGACAACGGCCGCTTCAACGACAACGGCCGGTTCAATGACAACGGTCGGTTCAACGACAACGGCCGCTTCGAAGACAACGGTCGGTTCAATGACAACGGCCGCTTCGAAGACAACGGCCGTCACGAGGTGCGGAACATCCTCGTCCGGCCCAGTGTCATCGCGCGGGGCGGCCAGCTGTCGATCACCGTGGACGGCGAAGCGTGCCTGAGGCCCGGCAGTACGGTCTCCTCGCGGGTCTTCCCCACCACGCTGCTGCGCCGGGTGGGCGGCGACACGTCCATCGCGACGGTCATCGTCGACCGTGACGCGCGCCGGGGGTCGTACGACGTCACGGTCCACTGTGACGGCCGAAGGCTGACCCGGCCCGCGGCCTTCGCCGTCATCGGCGGTGTCAGAGCTGGTCTGGGTGGCAGCGTCGGCGGAGCGGCGCCCGCCGACGTGGCGATCGGCGGCGGACTGATGACCGCCGGCGTCGTCGGCGGTGGGGTGTTCTGGCTGCGCCGCAGGTCCGAACGGCGGAACTGAGCGGTGCCGGCACCCTGGGCAGTGCCCCGCGGAGCGCGTGTGTGACAGGCCGTCGCCCCGGCCCTTCTCGCCGAGATCCGGGGCGAGAAGGGCCCCGAGCGGCGAGTGATCAGGACTCCTCGTCCGTGACGCGGCGGCGCGTCATGGACCAGGCGGTGCCGACACAGCCGGCGATGAGCGCGGTTCCCAGGCCGATCTCCTTGAGGTCGAAGCCACCGCCGGAGCTCCCGCCGACACCGGCCTTGACGCCTCGCTGCACGGAGGCCGGGACCTGGACCTGGGCCGGGTCGGAGTAGTTGGTGCCGGAGCGGCCGGGGGCGATGGTCAGCTCGGTGTGGCCGCTCTCGTTGCCGCACTGGAACGTCACCTGGTACACCGAGCCCGCTCTGGCGTCCGCGTCGATCAGGGCCGTCGCCGACGACTGGCCCCTGGGGATCGTGACCGTGTCGAAGACTTCCGAGGAGACCCTGGCGACGGAGTCGCAGCTCTCCGCGTTCAGCCGGAGCCGGCCGCCCGCCGCGATGCTCTGCGGCTGCACGTTGAAGCCGAACGAGGTGATGTTGTTGTTGCCCCGGCCACTGTCACGGCCACTGCTACGGCCGCCGTCACTGTTTCCGTCGCCGTTTCCGGCGAGAGCGGCGGTTGCCGAAAGGGTGAGGGCGGTCGCGCCCAGCAGTGCGGCCGAAGCGACGCGTATCGCGTGCATGGTGAGCCTCCGGGTCCCCGAGGAGCCTTGCTGCGGACCTTCCGCCTGCGTCTGAAATGCGCCTCGATGTTCGAAACGCTAGGAAGGCGTGCACGTCGGCGCGATCGCAGTAGCGCGAATGGGGTATCCGGGTGGGCCGTACGGGGGAATGCGGGTGCGCGATCGGGGGACGGGCGCGGTGTGGCGTCCGTCCCCCGATCCGCCGGCCGTTAAAGGAGGCCGGTCACTTCGGAAGGTGCGGGAACAATGCCGTGAACGGTTCCGCCGAGGCTGTGATCCCCCGGCTGTAGGGCGCGTCGAAGTCCCAGATCAGGAAGAGCAGGAACGCGATCAGGGCGGAGAAGAGCCCGGCGAGGATCAGTTCCCGCTTGGTGCGCCGGATCTGGAGCGCGAACACCATCCCGATGGTGACCACGGCTCCGGTGATCAGCCCGAACCACACCACGCCCGGCATGGTCGCGTCCGTCGAGTCGGCGCGGGCGTTGCGTGCCGCGTCGGCCGCGGTCACCTGGTCGACCAGCGGCTGGTAGGTCTGGGCCTCGAAGTCCGACCTCGGCCGGTATTCGCTGACGTCCTGGCGGACGACCTCGAAGAGCCGGCCGCCCTTGGCGGTGACATGATCGTGGTCGGCCATGGTCTTCCACTCGGTTTTGACGACGTATCCGACGTACGCGTCGACATCGCCGCGAATACGGTCGCGCACGTCCGGCGGATAGACGCGGACCCGCTCCGAGATCTCGTGCAGGGCTTGGGCCTCCGCCTGCACATGGTCCTGGGCGGCGCTGCGGGCCTCCCAGACTCCGGCGATCGCCAGTCCCAGGACGATGGCATAGACCACGCCGATCATCATGGTCATGTATTCGATCACGTCCGGGGTCTCGGACGGATCCTCGTCGTCGGGGGCCCGGCGGGTGCGTACGAGGGACACGGCGAGGACGACGACACACGCCGCCGCCATCGCGAGGACGAGAACAAGCCATTCCGACAAGGGTGCCTCCAGGGGTCAGCGCGGACGCAGCGCCGCGACGGCGAGCAACGCGGGCACGGTGACGAGCAGGGTGAGCGAGACCAGAGACGGTCCGCTGCGGGGCGAGTGCTTGCGCGTCGGGGCGCGGTAGGCCGGATATCTCACCGGGGTCGCCGACGGTTTGGGCCGCGCCTTGTGCGTGGGCGAGGGCGTCGGTGTCGGTGTGGGCTTCGGCGCCGGCCTCGGCGGGGTC
>LRTP01000637.1 GCA_001550305.1 Streptomyces diastatochromogenes | reverse complement strand
CTGCTCGGCCTGCTGGGCGGCTGGGCGGCCGGCTGGTCGGCCGGCTGGGCGGCTGGGCGGCTGGGCGGCTGTTCATCGCAGGTCATCTGTTCACCGCAGACGGCGCACGGTGCTCTCGGCATGCCACTTGGCCAGGCCCAGCGTTTCGGTACTGGCGCGCGACAGCCAGGCACGGACATGGTCACGGGCCTCGAGCAGGCCGGTGCCCGCACCGAGCACCGGGGCGACGGCCTCCTGCCGGAGCATCACCTGGTGGGCCGCGACGACCGTGACCCCGGACGCGTCCGGCAGCAGCGACCACTCGCCGCTGTGGGCGGCGACCAGCTCGGGCGTGAGCGTCTCCTTGTAGACGATCCGCCCGGCGTGCGGGAAACACAGCCGCACGGCCCGCGTGCTCACCGTCTGCCCGCCCGGCGCCGCACAGGTGTCCAGGGACACCACCTGGATCCCCGGCACGTCCTCACACACACCGGTCCGCTCCACATGCGGGACCCGCCCGGGCCAGTCCCCGATCCGGTAGAGGAAGTCGTAGACCAGCTCCGCGGGGCCCTCGATCCGCACCCGGTCCTCGAACGACAGCAGCAGCTCGTCCCACTGCTCCCACCGCCCGGCCGCCCGCCGTACCTGGGCAAGCCGGCGGTGCACATCCGCCTCCGCCTCCCGGCGGGCACCGGCACCGTCCGCAGCCGCCACCGCCAGCCCGCGCTCCTGACGCAGGCCCAGCACACACTCCGTCTCACCCGCCGGCCGCACACTCCACACACCCGAGGTCACACTCCCGGGCCAGACAGCATCCTCCTGCTCGAACACGACCGCCCGGACATCGGGATGCAGCACCCGCCGGGCATACCAGGAACCAACCCGCCCCCCCAGCACACCACCCACACCGGCACCGGCATCGGCGTTGCCGGGGTTGCCGGGGTTGCCGGGGTTGCCGGGGTTGCCGGGGTTGCCGGGGTTGCCGGCGCCGGTCTCATCGGCCAGCTCCCACATCCGCAGCCGCTCCTGGACCCCGTCGAAGTCGAGACGCTCGACATGCACGACCGAGGGCAAGAACACCGGCCAGCGCGCGGCATCGGCCAGCATCCCGTACACGACACCGGCCGGAGCGGCCACCCGCACCGTGTGCTCACAGGCGTGCACGCGCGACGACATGCCGGCCCCTCCTCCTCCAGGCGCACCCCCACCCTGCCCCCCGCCACTCGAGCCCGCCTCGCGCCCGCCCAGACCCCCACCCCCGGCACCCCCGCGGCACCGACCAGCCGGCACGAACCACACAACCGCCCCCAGCAGCCCCACCACACGCACAGTCCGCACAACACGCACAGCCCGGACGGGACGGGCGGGACGGGCGGGACGGGCGGGACGGGCGGGACGGGCGGCACCAGCAGCCCGTACAACCCGGGTGACACAGGCCGGACAGGGCAGAGAGCCGGACGGGCGGCACGGGCCGGACGGGGCGGGGCGAGGGGCCGGGCGGCGGGCCGCACAGCCGCAAACCCGGGCGTACGGGGGCCTGCGGGGGGGTGCCCCTCTGTCTTTGGTCAAGCTGCTCGGGTGTGATTCCGGGGCGGCTGGAACGATGTGCCCGTGCATGCTGATGATCAGGTTGGTGAGGGCGTCCCCGCGGAGCTCGCAGCGTTCCTGCGGGGTGCGGTTGACGGCCGCCCGGTGAAGATCGCTCCTTTCCGTGTGTGGGTGCGGCGGCCGGGTGTTCTTGGTGTTGGTCAATGCGTCCGGAGCGGAACGGGAGTGCTCTGGCTGCAGCAGCCGCGCGTTCATCGCGGATAGCGAGGAGTACTGGAACGAGGAGTCCTGGGAGGACGACGATCCCGGTGCGGCCGGCTGCCCCTGCGGGAGCGAGGAGTTCGAGGCCGCGGTCGCGTTCTCACTCGGCGGCGACGGATCGGTCCGCTGGGTGACCGTGGGCCTGCGGTGCATCAAGGACGGATTCTGCGGGACCTATGCCGACTGGAAGATCGGCTACAGCCCCACGGAACACCTCTTGACCATGGTCTAGGTCTGCAAAGCGACGGCCCGGACCGGCTGCGGTTCGTAGCAGGTGCCGCCGTGGAGCATCGCGAAGAGGACGTCTGCCCGGCGCCGGGCGAGGCAGAGCAGGGCTTGGGTGTGGTGCTTGCCCTGGGCGATCTTCTTGTCGTAGGAGGCCCGCGATGCCGGGTCGCCCAGGGCGGCGAAGGCGGAGAGGAAGAAGGCACGTTTGAGCTGCTTGTTTCCTCTCCTGGAGGGCTGTTCGCCGCGGATTGAAGACCCCGAGCTACGGGTCGCCGGGGCGAGACCGGCATAGGCGGCGAGGTGGCCGGCAGTCGGGAAGGTGCTGCCGTCACCGACCTCGATCAGAATCCGGGCTCCGGTCCCGACGCCGGCTCCCGGCATCGACGTCAGGACTTTGGAAAGAAGGTGGGACTCCAGCAGTTCCTCGATCCGCCCGGCCAGCAGCTTGCGCTGACGAGGGGGTCAGCCGACCGGGGCGAGGCGTCCGGTCCCGGCGGGGCCACTGCCCGTGGAGCCCGGCCCGGCGGAACCGGGGACGGTCGCGGTCGCGGTCGCGGTGGCGGGTGAGCCGTCCGGCCGGGCCATCAGGATGGAACGCTGCAGCTTGCTCAGCGCCGCCGACGGTTCCAGGCCCAGACTGCGCACCAGGGTGGCGCGCAGCCGCTGGTAGGCATCCAGGGCCTCGCCCCGGCGCCCGGAACGGTACAGGGCCAGCATGTACTGCCCGCACAGGCTTTCGTGGGTGGGATAACGGCTGACCAGCACGGTCAGCTCGGCCAGCAGCTCACGGTGGCGGCCCAGCCGCAGATCGGCCTCGATACGCTGGTCCAGCGCGCACAGCCGGCTCTCCTCCAGCCGTTTGACCTGGGTCGCCAGGTGCATCCCGGCGTGCACATCGGCCAGCGGCGGCCCGGACCACAGCGCGAGCGCGGCCCGCAGCTGCCGGGCGGCCTCCGGGAAGTCGGCGGCGTCCATCGCCCGGTAGCCCAGCCCGGCCAGCCGCTCGAACTCCCGCACGTCACTGCCGCCCCCGCCGCTCTTGAGGAGATAACCGCCCGGCACGGTCAGCAGCACGTCCTTGGCCGTACGGGCATCGGCCGCATCCGGCTCGAGCGCCGCGGTGATCAGCTCCCGCAGCTGCAGAATGTACGTCTGCAGCGTGGGCCGCGCACTACGCGGCGGCCTGCTGCCCCACAACTCCTCACTCAGCATGCCCACCGGCACCATCTGATCGGCCTGCACCACCAGCAGGGCCAGCACCTGCCGCGGCTTGGGAGCGGTCGGAGCAATCGAAATGCCCTTCTCCCGCACCGCAAGAGTGCCGAGTATGTCGGTGTCCACGCCGTCTCCCCTGTCCGTCCACTGCGGTCTGCCGAACCCCTCGGACCCCATCACCACCCAGGCCCCCAAAACCCCCGGCCCAACCCCACACCCGGAACCCGCCCAGCCCACACAGCCCCGGCCCCGAACTCCCGGACCACCAGCACCACCAGACCCGGCCCACCAGACCCCAACGCCACCAGACCCGGCGGCCAGACCCCGACGCTGCCGGACCCCGGACCACCAGGCCCCGATACCGCCGGACCCTGACCGCAGGACCCCGACACCGCAGGCCCCGATACCGCCGGACCCCGATGCTGCCGGGCCCCGACGCTGCCGGACCCGATACCGCCAGACCCTGACTGCAGGACCCCGACACCGCACCGATACCGCCGGACCCCGGACTGCCGGGCCCCGATGCTGCCGGGCCCCGGACTGCCGGGCTCCGATGAGATGCCGGGTCCCGGTCCGCCGGAGGGCCGGCGGCGGGTGAGCCGCGCCCGCCGTCCGGGATCCACCCGACACACCGAGTAAAAAACAGCATGGACGGTATGTCAATCTCAAACCGGGCGTCTTGTTTTCTCTCCGCCGGTGCTCGAGACCCCTTCGAGGGAATCCGGCTTCCGGCACATAAGCCGACCAACCGGGCGGATTCCGGCTGCCGCGGCCGCCCCGCCAGCGGTTTGACTTCCCCGTTGCCGGACCATGCGGTCTGTTTACCTGGGGGTGCGGTCGGTCCCGGCGGCCCGGGGACCGGGCAGGACCGGCCGCCGGCGCGAGGGCGCCGCGAGACCGGGCAGCAGCAGCGCCCAGAACTGCTCCAGCAGAGGGGACGAGGAACGCACACGGTGACGGGAGGCGAGCCGGCCGAACCCGGCGACAGAGGCCACCACCGCCACCGCCGCCGCCTCCGGGGACACCCCCCGCGCCAGCTCCCCCGCACCGTGCGCCTCACGCAGTAGCGCATGCACCCACTCACACCACCACCGCCCCGGCCCCTCCGCACTCTTGCGCGAAGGATCACCACCCAGCTCGAACCCGGCCCGCAGCACCGGATCCACCGCCAGAGCCGCCACCAGATCACGGCTGACATCCACCAGCAACTGCAGCCCCGCCCCCTCCCGCACCACCAGCCGCTGCACCGACACCGTCGCCGCCGCCTCCACCTCACGCGCCAGAAGATCCTTGCTCGGGAAATGAAAATGCAGCGCCCCGGTACTCACACCCGCCCGCCTGCTGATCACCGGCAGCGAGGCAAGGGCATACCCGTCCTCCGCAAACACCTCAGCCGCCGCACGCACCAGAGCCCGACGCGTCCGCACCGCCCGCACCTGCCTGACCACCCCGCCCTCCTCCCCAGCCCACCCCCGGACACACCGGGCCCACCACCCCACCCTACCAAACCGCACGCGCGGTATGTTTCCCGCCCCGCACCCCG
>LRTP01000636.1 GCA_001550305.1 Streptomyces diastatochromogenes | reverse complement strand
CCTTGCCGTTAGTTCGGGGCAGCTGCTGTCTGAGAAGCAGAAAGCTCAACCCGCGAGGGAAGAATCCCCCTGCTTCAGCTGGGGGAGAAGTCAAGGCCATTGCCCAGTCGCCCTCCAGCGGGGTGGCGGTGGAGCGGGTGTTCCACAGCTCGATCAGCAGGGCGATGAGGGAGCGTCCGGACAGGACGGTCCGGACGCGGCCTTCCTTGAAGTCCTCCACGGCAGGCGGGGTGCGGAAGTGGCTGTGGTCGACGGCCAGGGCGGCGAGCCACTCCCAGGTGTCTCGGTGCGCGATCAGTTCCGCGGAGGCCACGCCGGCGGCCTTCAGCAGCAGGACACCGTGGCCGACTTGCGGGTTCTCCGCGCTGGCGGATGCCTGGGGTGTGGCCCCGGAAGGCTGGGCGTGGGAAATGCCCGTGCCTTGGTAAGCAGCCTCGATGGCGTTCTTGAGAGCGAGGTCCTGCTCCTGGCTCCCGGCCTCGGGCTGCGGCTGGCGCTCAGCGTTCTCCACGGTTCCCCCCTGGGTGTCGGTGTCGGATGAGACGGCCGGATGCGCTGCGGCGGGGTCGGCGGAACCATAGTCGGCCTCCGCCCCGGGCTCCGGCGGCGGCGCAGTCTCCTCGGGACGCATCTGCGGGGCGTCGCCGGCTCTCTCTGCCAGCGCGAGGGGGCGAAGGACGTCGACCAGGTCCAGCAGTTCCCGAAGCTCGCCCCGCGTCTCGTTCAGGTCGCCGATCATCCGGTCCTGGCGTCGGCGTACCTCCCGGTTCTCCTCGCGCAGTCCGGTGACGCCCCCCTGGATGAGTTCGAGGATCTTCAGGCGGCTCTGGGTGACCTCGCCATGCAGTGCGGTCAGCCCGACCGTCGGGTCGTCGAGACGTTGGAGGTGCTGCCGTATCGCCTTCAGTTCCTTCATCGCGTCGCCGAACGCGTCTTTCCACCCCACGTGACCCCCTGGTTACTACGAGTAATGCGACCGCTCGTATCTCCCCACAAAGACATCGTGTGACGCGATGGTTTCCAGCCCTTCCCTGGCGCGCTGCCCCCACCAGATCCGCACCTGACACAGCACGGTCGGACTGCTGGCGCCCAGACTCCGCGGGTTCACGCGACCGTCCGTCGGCTGCGCACGGTTCAGCGCTGGCGGCCGAGCGGCCCCCAGCCCCGGCCTGTACGGCGGCGAGGCGGGGAGGCTGGCGCTGGCGGGGTGGGGAAGGCCTCGGTCGGCGGCACCGCCTTCGGTTGGCTCGCGTTCTGCGGCATCGTCCAGCGCCCACGTGGGGCGGGTGCGGCACTACTCAGTGGTGTCGAGGTGGGTTCGGCGGTCCTGGACGAGCTGGTGCCAGCGGGTACGGACTTCCTCGGGGCCGTCGAGCCAGACCGTGGTGGAGGGCTCGGGGAGGGGGATGCTGGCCATGCAGTGCGCGATGTCCCGGTAGTAGCTGTGGTCGCCGGTCTCGGTGAGGGCGTGGAGCCGGGCGATGGCGGCCTGGGTGTTGTCCTGTTCGTCCTGGACGGCGTGGTGGAAGACGAGGGTGAGTTCGAGGACGGTTTGTGCGGCGGTGATTCCGGCCTCGTGAATCGCCGTGCGCAGTGCGCGGGCTGGTTCGGGGCTTGTGGGGGTTCCGGCGTCGCGGGCGATGGCGGCGGTTTGGGCGGTGAGGGAGGTGGCGCGCTGGTCGAGTCCGGCCAGGAGCTGCCTCGCGAGGGTGATCTCGTCGTCGGCCCGGGCGGGATCGGTGAAGGCGGTGACGACCGCGAGGTTGGCCTGGGCGATGGCTTGCTCGCCGAGGATGCCGTGCTCTTCGGCTTCGGTGCGGGCCGCGGTGAAGTGGGTGGCTGCCTGGGCCATGTCGCCGTGGGCGAAGTGGATGTCGCCGAGGACTCGCTGGCCGCGGCCGGGCCAGCCGAGGGTACGGGCTGTGGCGGGCGGTGGGGAAGTCGCCGGCGGCGCGGGCGAGGTGGGCGAGTCCTTGGGCGGCGTCGGGGGCGAGGCGGCCGCCTCGGCTCGCGACCTGGCGCATGCCGTCGCGGGAGGCGTCGTTGTGTCCGAGGTCGCGGTGGGCCTTGGCCCGGTAGCAGGTGGCCATGTCGGCGAGTTCGTCGGGCAGCAGGCCGGTGTTGAGGATGTCGGTGAGCCGGGAGACGGTCGTGGCGCGGTGTTCGTGCTGGCGGCGGGCCAGGGCAGAGAGGAGTTCGGTCAGGGCGTCCGCGGCGGTGGTCAGTTCGTCGTCACCGCTGTCCCGCGCGGGGAGGGGGAGAGGTTCCCATACGTAGTCGTCGGTGTAGGACCAGGCGGCGTCGGACAGGTCTGGGCTGCACACGATCCCAAGATCGACCGCCTGGTGGCGGTCAAGGTGCTCACCGGTGACGCGGGCAGCAGTCGGCAGGTGGCCCGGTTCGCCCGCGAGAAACCAGGAGATGAGCCTGCGCGACATCGCCAAGCGGCTCGTCATCACCACAGGCGCGAAGAAGGGCCAGCACCCCTCGCCCGCCACCGGCTCGAAGAACACCCCAAGAGACAAAACACCCTGGCCACGGGGACAAGGACTCGGCAGGACTCAGGGGAACTCGTGGGATGTCGCACAAAAGGGCCGCAGGAGTGCTGTTCTGGCGGTAGGGGTGTGTGCCGTGGGTTGTCCGGTTACTGACGGTATTCGGCGGCCGAGGTTCCCAGGACGTTGAGAAGGGCCAGTGCTTCGGCGCTCGGGGATCCTTGGGGGGTGCTGTAGAGCACGAGGTGTTGGTCGCGGTCGGTGAGTGCGAGTGAGTCGCAGTCGACGGTTATCTCTCCGACGGCCGGGTGGCGAAAGGTCTTCGTGAGCGTCGGCGCGGCCTGCACGTCGTGCCGCTCCCAGAGCCGGGCGAAGTCGGGGCTGGCGTCGCGGAGTTCGTCGACGAGGCCGGTCACCGCGGGATCCGCCGGGTAGCGGGCGAGGGTGGCTCGGAGCTCCAGGACCACTTGGTGGCGGAACTCGGCGGCGTCGGAAATCCCGTACAGCGTCGCATCAGGTCGCTGCGGCCCGAGGAATGCCCGGCGCGCGAGGTTGCGGTCCTTGGGGTCGAGTGCGGCGAAGTCCTCCATGAGGGCGGCTGCGAGGTCGTTCCAGGCGAGTACCTCGAACGCGGCGGACATGACGAAGCCGGCTGTCTGGGGCAGCCGTTCGAGCAGGGCGAGGATGCTCGGGCGGACGTCGCGCCGGTGCAGTCCGGTACGGTTCGGCGCGGTGCCCGCCAGGACGTGGAGGTGATCGGATTCGGCGTCGGTGAGCAGCAGTGCGCCTGCGATGCCGGCGAGGACCTCGCCGGAGGGTCGTGAGGCGGCTCTGCCCTGTTCGAGGCGGATGTAGTACTCCGTGGAGATGTGCGCGAGGACCGCTACCTCCTCGCGCCGAAGGCCCGGTGTCCGCCGTCGCGGGCCTGGGGGGAGACCGACGTCCTGGGGCCGGAGCCGTTCGCGACGGCTGCGGAGGAATGTGCCCAGCTCGTGCTTGTCCATACTCCGAGTCTGCACGCTTGGCGGAGCGGGATCCTGGTACAGCTTGTGCCTGTATCGGGTCCGGAATCCGGCAAACACTGCTGGCATGACCACCAACACAGACATCACCCCCATCGGCCTGCTGAACGGCAAGGTCGTGTTCATCACCGGCGCCAGCCGCGGCATCGGCGCTGCCGCAGCCCGGCTCTTTGCGCGGGAAGGCGCCAAGGTCGTTCTGGCCGCCCGCAGCACCGACGCCCTCGACCGGATCGTGACCGAGATCCGCGCCGACGGCGGCGTCGCCGACGCGGTCACCCTGGATCTCGCCGACGGCGCGAGCATCCGCGCAGCGGTCGACCGCGTTCAGGAGCTGCACGGCCGGCTCGACGGTGCTTTCAACAATGGCGCGGTCCCCCAGCAGCAGTTCGGCCCGGTCGACGCCACCAGCGACGAGGACATCGACGAGCAGTTCGCCGTGAACTTCCGCTCGCACTGGACCGCCATGAACGCCGAGGCCGCACTCATGCGACAGGGCGGCGGCGGGGCCATCGTCAACACCTCCAGCATCGGCAGCCGCCGCGCCAACCCCGCCCTGCCCGCCTATGGGGCCATGAAGCGCGCGCTCAACAGCCTCACCGAGACCGCCGCGGTCAACTGGGCCCCCGCCAACGTCCGGGTGAACGGCATCACCCCCGGCGGCACCTCCACCGAGATGATCGACACTTGGGAGGCCGCCACGCCCGGCATCGTCAAGCAGATGACCGCATCGATCCCGCTGGGCCGGATGGCCGAGCCCCAGCAGATCGCTGAGGCGGCCGCCTGGCTGCTCAGCGACCGAGCCTCGTACGTGACCGGCGCGATCCTGCCGGTCGACGGCGGCGCCGGCGCCTGACCCGGGCAGCCCAGCACCCCTCGGCACCGGGCCGTCACTGCCGCAAGGGCCGTCCGGCAACCCCAGTGGACTCCGCGACGCGCAGACCCGCCACCCGGCCCCCGGGCCGGGTACCGACCGGCGGCCCTTAGCTTGCGGTTTATCCAGTGCTGCGTGGTTTGGTGCCGGTTTTGTGATGGGTTGGTCGGCGGTGGAGTTCGCCGGTGACCAGGAGTAGGCCGACGTCGTAGCGTTCGGCGGGGTGGCGGTTCTTCGACCCGAGTGGGCGGCCGGGGCCGGGCCGGGAGGGTTTCGGCACTCCGGCTGGTGTTGGGAGAGGCTGTCGCACGGCTCCTGCCCGGTGAAGGTCAAGAGCGATTCGTTGTTCGGTTCCAAGGATCAGGGAGGCGTCGGAATCTTGGCTGGTGGGGCG
>LRTP01000635.1 GCA_001550305.1 Streptomyces diastatochromogenes | reverse complement strand
TGCGCCAGCGGGTCCGCGTCGTGCGGGGTGCAGGCCGCGGCGCGCAGCCGGGGCTTGCGGCGCAGGGCGCGGCGGACCTTGTCGCCAAGCAGCTGGCGCAGCATGCGCTGGGCCATCTCGATGTCGACGACCGTGCCGCCGGACACCGGCCGCATGACCCGGATGTAGTCGGGGGTACGGCCCGTCATTTTCTCCGCGAATTCGCCGACCGCGATCAGCGCGCCGTTCCTGGTGTTGATCGCGGCGACACTAGGCTGATCGACGACCAGCCCCGCGCCCTTCACATACACCCGGGTCCGGGCCGCGCCCAGGTCGACGGCGAAGTGACAGCGGCGCAACCGCTCGAGGCTGGCGGTCATGGCAGGTCCTCCCGAGAGCAGACCGTGGGGGCTCCGCCAGGTGGCGGTCCTTCCTCACATCGTGGACGGGCGCCGGACCAGGTGCCTTTTGTGGGGGGCCGGGCGGGGTGCCGCTGGATGGGTGGTCTTGTCCGGATGCTGGTTGGGCGGTCTTGTCCCGATGGATGATCCCGGCGCCCTGGCGGAAACCCGCCAGGGCAGTTTCTCGCCACGTTCCGTCAACTCCCGCGCACCACCGGCCCCCCGAAACTCTTCGCAGCACCGGAGCCACCACGTGCCGACGAGGAGAGGTCATCCATGACCAGAGGACCAGTCAGACGGGGGGCGGCTCTGCTGTCCGCCGGGCTCGTGCTCGCCGTACTGCCCACGGGGCCGGCGGGCGCGGCCGAGGCAGCCGCCCCGGCCCCGACGCGAACCGCCTCCACCACCCACACCGTCACTCTCGTCACCGGCGACAAGGTGACCGTCACCGACCTCGGCGCCGGCAAGAAGACGGTCACGGTCGAGCGGCCCCGAGGAGCCACGGGGGCGGTCCGTACCCAGGTGACGAACGGCGCCGTGACCGTCGTACCGGACGAGGCACTGCCCTATCTGCGGGCGGGCACCCTCGACCGGCGGCTGTTCGACGTGAGCGAGCTGATACGTCAGGGGCTCACCGACCCGAAGACGGCCGAGCTGCCGCTGATCGTGACGTACGGGAAGGGAGCGCGGGCGGCCACCCTGCGCGGAGCCGAGCAGAGGCGCGCGCTGCCCAGCATCCGGGGCGCCGCCGTCGCCGCCGACAAGGGGCGCACGTTCTGGCAGTCCCTCACCCGGCAGGGCGGGACGGTCGACAAGGTCTGGCTCGACGGGCGCGTGCACGCCGACCTGGCCGAGAGCAACGCCCAGATCGGGACGCCGCAGGCCTGGGAGGCCGGCCTCACCGGGAAGGGTGTCACGGTCGCGGTGCTCGACACGGGGGTGGACGCCGACCATCCCGACCTGGCCGGACGGGTCTCCGTCAGCAAGAGCTTCATCGACGGGCAGGAGGTCGCCGACCGCAACGGGCACGGTACGCACACGACGTCCACGGTCGGCGGCAGCGGTGCCGCCTCCGACGGCAAGGAGCGGGGTGTCGCGCCCGACGCGACGCTCGCCGTCGGCAAGGTACTCAGCGACGAGGGCTCGGGCAGCGACTCGGAGATCATCGCGGGCATGGAGTGGGCCGCGCGGGACGTGCACGCCAAGGTGATCTCCATGAGCCTCGGCTCGACCGAGGCGAGTGACGGCACGGATCCCATGGCGCAGGCGGTGAACACGCTGTCCAAGGAGACCGGCGCCCTCTTCGTCGTCGCCGCGGGCAACACCGGCGCCCCCTCCTCCATCGGCTCGCCCGGCGCCGCCGACGCCGCGCTGACCGTCGGCGCGGTGGACTCCGCCGACCAGGCCGCCTACTTCACCAGCGCGGGACCGCGCTACGGCGACAACGCCCTCAAGCCCGACCTGTCCGCACCCGGCGTCGACATCCTGGCGGCCCGCTCCCAGCTCGTCGCCGGCAGTGGTTACTACACCTCCATGAGCGGTACGTCGATGGCGACGCCGCATGTCGCCGGTGTGGCCGCCCTGCTCGCCGAGAAGCACCCCGACTGGACCGGCGCCCAGCTCAAGGACGCCCTGATGTCGACGTCGAAGCAACTCGACGCGTCCGCCTATGTGCTGGGCTCGGGCCGGGTGAGCGTGCCGGACGCGATCGACGCGAAGGTCACCGCCACCGGAAGCGCCGATCTGGGCTTCTACAGCTGGCCGTACGAGGCGAACCGGCCCGTCACGAAGACCGTGACCTACACCAACTCCTCGGACTCCTCCGTCGAGTTGAGCCTCGCCGTGCGGGGCGCCGCCGACGGGGTGGCCACCCTCGCCGACTCCACGCTCACCGTGCCCGCGCACGGCAGCGCGTCGACGACCGTGACGGGCGACGGCTCGAAGGCGCCCGTGGGCGACACCTCCGGGCAGATCGTCGCGTCCGTCGGCGGCACGCCCGTCGCGCACACCGTGTTCGGGCTGGTGAAGGAGGAGGAGCGGTACACGCTCACCGTCCACGTCAAGGACCGCGCGGGCGAGCCGACCGCCGCCTACCTCGCGGTGCAGCAACTCGCGGCGGGCGTGGACCCGTTCCCGGCCTCGGTCGACGACTCCGGCACCCTGAAGCTCCGGCTCGGGCCGGGGGCGTACAGCCTCACCTCCTTCCTCGACGTGCACGGCAGTCACGGCGCCGACTCGCTCGGGCTCGGCTTCCTCGCCGCGCCCGAGATCACCCTCGACCGGGACCGCGAGGTCACCCTCGACGGACGGCAGCTCCGGGAGATCCGGGCCGAGGTGAAGCGGCGGACCGAGACCCGGCAGCTGCTCATGGAGTACGACCGCAACGCGGGCGGCTCCGACCAGTTCGGCGCCGTCCAGGTGCCCGTGAAGTACGACAGCGTCTTCGCCGCGCCGACCGCGAAGGTCACCCAGGGCACCTTCGAGTACCGGACCGTGTGGCGGCTGGGGAAGCCGTCGCTGGAGGTGAAGGGCGTCGGCGAGGCCGTCGCCCAGCCGGGCGGGACCCTGATCGAGGGCCGGAGCAAGCTGCCGCTGGTGGACGTCGGGACCGGACCGTTCACCGGGGCGAGCGGCAAGGCCGTGCTCGCGACACTCGCCGACGGTGTCGAGCCCGCCACCCTCGCCCAGGCGGCCCAGGACGCGGGCGTCAAGGCGCTGTTCGTCACCGACGGCGCGGCCGGGCGGCTCAACGCCTGGTTCGGCACGGACGACGGCGCGGACCGGCCGCTGCAGATCGCCACGGTGAACGCGGCGGACGCGGCACGGCTGCGGGCCGTCGGTCATCTCGACATGACCGGGACGCGCAACACGCCGTACGTCTACGACCTCTCGGAAGGGCACGAGGGGGCCATTCCGCGCGGCGACCTGACGTACGAACCGGGCGCGCGGGAACTCGCCGTGCTGGACACCAGGTTCCACGCGGTCAAGCCCGTCTCCGGCAGTGAGTTCCGCTACTCGGTCACCGACGCCTTCCCCATCGGGATCGGCTTCCAGGAGCGGATCGACTACCCCGCCGAGCGGACCGACTACGTCTCCACGGGCACCGGACAGACGTGGATGGAGTCCGTGAACCTCGGGGCGGGCGCGCTGGAGGAGCGCAGTGGGCTCGTCCACTACCGCGGGGGCTCGCACGCGACGCTGAACTGGTTCAAGCCGGTCTGGCACGCGTGGCTCGGCACCGGGCTCGGCTGGGGACAGGAGCGCGCGGGCAACCAGATCCAGTTCAACACGCCCGGCTGGGGCGACTCCGGGCCCGACCACACGGGCTTCGGCGACGTGTGGAGCGACGACACCGGGATGACCCAGTTCACGTCCGTGTACCAGGACGGCACCCTGGTCGACCGGCGCAAGAGCTCCGGCGCGTACGTGTGGGACGCGCCCGCCGACGAACACACCTACAAGGTCGTCACGGACACCACCCTCGACCCGGACCGCTGGACGCTGTCCACCAAGGGCCACTCCGAGTGGACCCTCCGCTCGGCGGCCACGCCCGCGGACCGCTGGACGTTCCTGCCGCTCATCAACCTCGGCTACGACATCGACACCGACCTCGCGGGCGCGGTGCGCGGCGGCCGGGTGCCGGTGGGGATCCACGCCGAGTACGTGAAGGGCGCGCCCGGCACCGGAACCATCGGGGGCGGGAAGCTGGAGGTGTCCTACGACGACGGGAAGTCGTGGCGGACGGTCCCGCTGTCGGGCGGTGGCGGCGCGGCGTCCTGGAAGGGGACGTTGAGCGTGCCGCGCGGCGCGGAGTTCGTCTCCCTGCGGGCCTCCGCACGGGACGACCGGGGCGGCTCGGTGAGCCAGGAGGTCATCCGGGCGGTGGGGGTGCGATAGCCCGCCCCGTTCCCTCCGGCGGAGGTGCGGTGGCCCGTCCCCGTCCCCTCTGAACGGGCGGCGCCGGTTCCCCTTGGGAGGGGGGAGCCGGCGCCGCCGCAGCGTCACTGCCCGGGTGGCGCGCTCAGCGCCCCGCGTGCTCCACGATGCCCCGGATCACACCCAGCTCCACCAAGTCCTGTGGCCGGATGCGGAGTTGGTCCGCCGTGTCGCGCACCTCGCTCGCCGGCCGCTTGAGGATCGCGGCCGCGAGCTCCGGCGCGATGACGGAGAAGTAACTGTCCGGCGTGGCCCAGGTGTTGCCGGGCGCGGCCAGCGCGAGCGCGCCGACCGAGCCGCCCTCGCCGATCACCAGGGTGGTGACGGGCGTACGGGCGGTGGCCACCGCGGCGAACAGGTCCGCGATCGCCGAGCCCGCGCCCTGCCGCTCGGCCTGCGCGTCGTTGGCGGCGCCCGGGGTGTCCACCAGCGTCAGTACGGGGAAGCCGAGCCGGCCGGCGAGCCGGATCAGCCGGGCGGCGGTGCGGTATCCGGCGGGGCGGGTCGCGGTCCCGACCTGGGCGGCGTACGCC
>LRTP01000634.1 GCA_001550305.1 Streptomyces diastatochromogenes | reverse complement strand
GGTGCCCGGCGGCGGTTCTCTTCGTGGACGCCCCCGCGCCCTCTCCTCACGCCCGTGAGCGGCCGGAGGCCCGGCCGCCCGCCGCGCCGCGCCTCTCCTCCACGCCTCCACAGACCTCCCCGTCCCTGCAGATCTCCCCGTCCCTGCGGACCTCCCCGTCCCCACAGACCTCCGACTGCCCAGAGTCCTCCACGACCGCGTCGCGTCCGCGACCCCGTCGGCGGCGTCCGCCCCCCGTTCCGGAACAGATACACACCACTCGTACGCAGTAAGGCGAATCCCGTGCGCAACTCCCCGCCGGCCCGTCGGGCTGGACCGTGGACGAGGAGTGAAAACAGGCGGCGACCGCTCTGCGCCGCGGGCATCGGGCGTCAGCGGCGAGGACCCCCTGACGCCGTCGAAGGCCAGTGCCATACCGACACGATCCGGTTCGAGTGGCAGCCCCACGGATGGGCGGCTAAGACTGAGTCAACGGTCTTGTGACCGGGCCGGTTTCGTGACCGGACAACAGATTGATCCCGATCTCATGGCTTCCGGATTACTCGCTCCGGCCATCGAAAAGCGCGCGTGCAGGGCGTCGACCGAATTGGCAGGCGGCGTTCGAAAGTTCCTCAAGGAGCTCGTATGGAGGAGAAGTCCGTCGAAGTCCTGACGCCCGGTCCTCGTGAATCCGCACTCGACAAGCGTGGGTACACCGGACCGAAGAGCGGCATCGAGAAGGAGCTCGCCGAGGTGTTGGCCGGCGTCATCGACGTCGAACGAGTATCGGTCGAGAGTCACTTCTTCAACGACCTCGGCGCCAACTCATTGGTGATGGCCCAGTTCTGCGCACGGATCAGGAAGCGGCCGGATCTCCCCTCGGCGTCGATGAAGGACATCTACCGGCACCCGACGATCCGAAGCCTCGCGACGGGTCTCGCGGACGCCGAACCGCTTCCGGCCGAGTCGTCGGTTCCGGCACCGGCCACGGTGGTGACGCGAGCCGGGACGGCGCGGTATGTCCTCTGCGGAGCGCTTCAGTTCTTGTTCTTCATGGGATATTCATTCCTCGCCGGAATTGTCGCCGACCGGGGATACGGATGGGTTTCCGCCGGCTCGAACGCGATCGGAATCTATCTGCGATCGCTCGTCTTCGGCTCCATCGGTTTCGTCGCTCTGTGCACCTTCCCGATCGTGGCCAAATGGATTCTCGTCGGCCGGTGGAAACCGCGTGAATTCCCGATCTGGGGACTGACGTATCTGCGCTTCTGGACGGTCAAGGCGCTGATCCACGCCAACCCGATGATCTTCTTCGTCGGCAATCCCCTGTACGTGCTGTACCTGCGCGCCCTGGGCGCCCGGATCGGCAAGGGGGTCACGATCCTCTCCCGCCAGACTCCGGCCTGCCCCGACCTGCTCACGATCGGCGCCGGAACGGTGATCCGCAAGGACTCGTTCTTCCACTGCTACCGGGCGCACGCAGGGCGTATCCAGACCGGCCGGGTCACTCTGGGCCGGGACGTGTTCATCGGCGAGAAGACCGTGCTCGACATCGACACGGCGATGGGCGACGGGGCGCAGCTCGGCCACACGTCCACGCTGTACAGCGGCCAGACGGTCCCGGACGGCCAGCAGTGGCACGGATCCCCGGCACAGCCCACCGACCACGACTACGTGAGGGTCGAGTCCGTCGCGTGCGGCACACTGCGCCGGGTCGGCTTCGGTTTCGTCACCCTGTTTCAGGTGTTCTTCCTCTACGTGCCGCTGATGGTCGGGGGCGCGTACATGCTGATCGATCTGATTCCGGCGCTGCACAACCGACTGGGCCCGGGTTCGGTGGGGTTCACCTCACCGGGTCTCTACGGCGACGCGCTGGTGCTGTCCTTCGTGCTGTTCTTCGGCTTCGTCGTCTTCGGCGTGGCCCTGCTGTTCACCGTTCCGCGCCTGCTGAACCTGGTCATCAAGCCGGACAAGGTCTATCCGCTGTACGGCTTCCACTACTCGACGTTCCGCGCGATCGGGCGCATGACCAACATCAAGTTCTTCAAATGGCTGCTCGGTGACAGCTCCTACATCGTCTACTATCTGCGCGGCCTCGGATACGACTTGTCCCGGATCGAACAGACCGGGTCGAACTTCGGCACGGAAGTGCAGCACGAGTCCCCGTATCTGTGCTCGGTCGGCAGCGGCACGATGGTCGCCGACGGGCTCTCCATCGTCAACGCGGACTATTCGAACTCCTCTTTCCGGGTGTCCAGGGCCTCGATCGGACCACGCAACTTCATCGGGAACAACATCGCCTATCCGTCGGGGGCCAGGACGGGCGAGAACTGCCTCCTCGCGACGAAGGTGATGATTCCGCTCGAAGGCGAGGTGCGCGAGGGAGTGGGCCTGTTGGGCTCGCCGTGTTTCGAGATTCCCCGGTCGGTCGAGCGCGACTCACGGTTCGACCATCTCCGCAGCGGCGAGGAGTTCCGTCGCAGTCTCGCCGCGAAGAATCGATACAACCTCCGCTCGATGGTCCTGTTCCTGACGGTGCGGTGGATCTACTTCTTCGTGCTCACGGTGGTCGCTCTCGCCGATGTCGATCTGTACGACTCCTACGGTCATGTGCTGATCGCCGCGTTCCTGATGTTCAGCCTTGCTTTCACGCCTCTCTACTTCGTGATGGTGGAGCGCTGCATCGCCGCATTCCGCGGGCTGCAACCGCAGTTGTGTTCCATCTACGAACCGTACTTCTGGTGGCACGAGCGCCTCTGGAAGGTGCCCGAGAACTACCTCAACATCTTCAACGGGACCCCTTTCAAGAGCCTGATCTGGCGGATGCTGGGCGTTCGGATCGGCAGCAGGGTCTTCGACGACGGCTGTCACCTGACGGAGCGGATGCTCACCACCATCGGGAACGACTGCACGCTCAACGCGGGAAGCAAAATCCAGTGCCATTCGCAGGAGGACGGCACCTTCAAGTCCGACCGCAGCACGATCGGCGCCGGCTCCACGCTCGGTGTCGGCGCCCATGTCCACTACGGCGTGACGATGGGCGACGGCGCGGAACTCGCCCCGGACTCCTTCCTCATGAAGGGCGAGGAAGTCCCGGAGCGCGCCCGGTGGGGCGGAAATCCGGCGGCCGAAATGCGCGAGGCCCCCTATCAGCCTGCCGCGCTGACGTACGAGGCACAGCGTGACCGCTCCGGCCTGCAGGCCCAGTCAAACGGGAAGATGCGATGAGAGTGCAAGTGGAAGCCGATCGGGAGTTCTGGCGCGGTCAGCTCGTGGCCGGTGGGTTCACCGCGGTGCCGCGGTGGACGCCGCGGCCGGTGGCGGGCGTCGCCGACCACGAGACGACGGTCCCTGAGGACGTCGCGGGACCGCTGCGCGGGCTGGCGCAGGACCTGGCGGTACCGCTCGACTCGGTGCTGCTGGCCGCGCACGCCAAGGTGCTCGCCGCGCTGTCCGGTGAGCGCGAGGTCGTGTCCGGCTACGTCCCCGCCGACGGCGGCCGGCCGTTGCCCTGCCGGCTGACGACCGAACCCCCGACGTGGCGGACGCTGCTGCTGAACGCCCATCGGGCCGCGTCGGAGCTGTTGGCGCACCAGGACTTCCCGGTCGACGACCTCAGGCGCGAACTGGGCCTGACCGAACCGCCGTTCGAGGCCGTCTTCGATCCGGGCGGTGTGGGCGGTGACCTGGCCGAGGACACCGTGGTGCGGATCGGGTTCTCGTGGCGGGACGACCGGCTCGTGCTGCGGCTGCGCTACCGGACCGACGTACTCGACGCGGACTGCGCCGCCCGGATCGCCGGTTACCACGTCACCGCGCTCGCCCTGATCGCCGTCGGTCCGGACGCCGAGCACGGACGGCAGGGCCTGCTCTCCGCCGAGGAACTCCACTTCCAGCTCGAAGGGCTCGCCGGACCTCGCCGGGAGCTGCCCGACCGCCGGATGCACGAGCTGTTCGAACAGCGGGTGCGGGAACACCCGGACGCCGTCGCGGCCGTACACGGTGAACGGCGGTGGACCTACCGCGAGCTCAACGCCCGGGCCAACCGGCTGGCACGCGCGCTGCTGGCGCGCGGGCTGCGCCGGGAGGGCGTGGTCGCGGTGGTGACCGAACGCAACCTGGACTGGCCGGCCGCCGTGCTGGCGGTCTTCAAGGCCGGGGGCGTGTACCTGCCCATCGAGCCGCACTTCCCGGCCGGCCGCATCGCCACCACCCTCACGCGCGCCGGGTGCGCCCTCGTGCTGACCGAGCACGGCAGCACCACCACCCTCGACCAGGCCCTGGAGTCCCTGCCCGGGATCGGGAAGGTCCTCATCGACGCGGCCTACGCGGAGGACCACGCCGACGACGATCCGGGCGTGCCCGTCGCACCGGACCAACTCGCCTACATCTACTTCACCTCCGGCTCCACGGGTGAGCCGAAGGGCGCGATGTGCGAGCACGCGGGGATGCTCAACCACCTCTACGCCAAGATCGACGACCTGGAACTCGGCGAGGGACAGGTGGTCGCGCAGACCGCGCCCCAGTGCTTCGACATCTCCCTGTGGCAACTGGTGTCCGGGCTCCTGGTCGGCGGGCAGACCCTGCTGGTGGAGCAGGAGGTGATCCTCGACGTCCAGCGGTTCCTCGACAGGATCGTCGAGGGCCGGGTCGCCGTCCTCCAGGTCGTGCCCTCGTACCTGGACGTCGTCGTGTCCTGTCTGCGGCAGCACCCCCGCGAGCTGCCGGACCTGCGATGCGTGTCGGTCACCGGCGAGGCGTTGAAGAAGGAGCTCACGGAGCGCTGGTTCGCCGTCCAGCCCGGGATCAAGCTGGTCAACGCCTACGGGCTGACCGAGACCTCGGACGACACCAACCACGAGGTCATGGACCGGGC
>LRTP01000633.1 GCA_001550305.1 Streptomyces diastatochromogenes | reverse complement strand
CCGGGCCGCTCCCGCGCACCGCACCGCGGCCCGGCCGCCGTGCCGCGCGCACTCCACGGACGTACCGAGCACGAACCGGCCGCCGCGACGGCCGCAAGCGGGGAGGAAACCCATGAAGATCTTCCAGCCGATGCTCTTCGTCGGCCTGGGCGGCACCGGTGGCCTGGTCGGCGCCGAACTCGAACGCAAACTGCGCGCCGAGCTGTGCGGACCGGACGGCGTGGCGCTCAGCCACCTCAGCGGACACGCCCCCTACCAGCTGCCCGACTGCCTCCAGTTCGTCTACGCGGACTACAGCGAGTCCGACCTCCAGCGGCTGCCCCAGTTCAACGTGGACCCCTCGCTGCGGGCCGCGTACTCCCGTACCTCCCGGGCCACGCACAACCTGCTGCCGAACTTCGACGCGTCACCCGAACTGACCAAGATGCTCCGGGCGAGCCTGCGCGACGAGGTCGCCGACTGGCTGCCGCCGCGCATCGACGAACCGAAGGTCACCCCGCTGCACAACGGCGCGGGCCAACTGCCCACCGTCGGACGCGCCGCCCTGTTCGCCACGCTCCGGCACAGCCTCGCCCCGGTCCTCGAGCCGCTGCTCCAGGCGATCGACGCGATCGCCAAGTCGGCCGGTGAACTGGCCGAGCTCGGCGGCGGCAAGGTCAACGGCTGCGACGTGTTCGTCGCCTTCTCGGTGGCCGGAGGCACCGGCGCCGGGATCTTCCTGGACTATCTGCACCTGATCAACCACGCTTTCCAGCTGCGCCGCTTCGACGGCGTGAAGATCTACCCGCTGGTCGTGATGCCGTCCTCGTTCTCCTCGGCGGGCGGCGGCGGACGGGAGGCGGAGCTCAACGCGGCCCGCGCGCTGGTCGACCTGTTCCGGCTGGTCGACGCGCAGAACGCGCCGAGCGAGGGAACGGAGATCGGCGACCTGGACCTCGACCTCGACTCCGGGCTCGGCATCCGCTACCCGGGCACGACACCGATCCGCCTGCGCACCGGCATCCTGCCCACGGCCTTCCTGTTCAGCCCGACCGCCGGCATCCGCCAGGACGACCTGCGGCGTTCCATCGTCTCCCTGGTGATGTCGCTGATCGGCACCGAACTGGGCGACAGCCGCCCCAGGGGCCGGGCGACGGCGACCGACGACGACTTCCAGACCTTCGCCGCGAGCTTCATCAACCGGGGCGTGCACCGCAGCGCCGTGTCCCCCACCGGCATCGGCCGACAGGGCGTCTCCACCAGCCTGGTGGCCTCCATGACCGCCCCCATGGACCAACTGGCCGACCTGGTGGCGGGCCGCCTGCTGCGGGAGGCGGTCACCGACCTCGTGGAGCGGCCCCGTACCGCGCTGCGCGACAACGCGGTGCCGCTGATCCGGCAGCTGTTCGCCGACTCCCACCTCGAAGAGCTGTGGGAACGCGCCCAGTTGGCCGTCCCGGAACCCGATCCGCTGCCGCGCGGCGGCAAGGCCATCGAGCAGGCGCTCGGCGAACGGCTCACGGACATGCAGCGGCTGCTGTCCGACCTCCAGTCCATCGCCGACCGCCAGGCCGCCTCGATGGCCGACCGGTTCGCCCCGCGACCCGCCATCGACAAACTCCTCCAGAGCGTGGACCCCTTCCTCGCCGAACGCATCGTCAGAGGCGTCCAGGACAGCGACGAACCGATCGCCCGGCTCGGCTTCCTCGGCATGCTCGACAGCCGCTCCCGCGCCCCGCAGCGCCCGCCGGGCGTGACCGATCAGCCGCCCAAGACCCCCAGGATCAAGGGCAGGCTGGCCGGTATGTCACCGGCCCGCTGGGGCGACGACGACGTGCAGGCCGCGCTCCAGGAGCAGGACCTCTGGTACCAGTGGCGCAGCAGGACCGTGTGGCACGAGGCCTGGCGGGAACAGCAGCAGCAGTGGCAGCCCCCGGCGGCCACCGCCGGGGCCGACCTCGGACGCCTGGTCAACGCCTTCCGCAAACACTCCGACCAGGAACGCAAGATCTCCGCGCAGAAGGGCCTCGAACTGTACGAGGACCGCACCGGGATCTCGTATCTGCTGCCGCCGCAGCGCACCCTCAACCACTTCTACGAGGACGTGGTCACCCGGCTGATCCGGCGGGAGGGAATGCGCGAGAACGACGACGAGGCCGCGCTCCTGCTCAGGATGATCGACGGGGACACCTGGCGCGAGGTCCACACCCTCAGCCGCCGCAATCCGGACAACGCGGTCGCGGTCGTCAAGGCACAGCTGGAGGGCCGCATCACCCGGCTGTTCGCGGAGAGCGGCGAACACCTGGAGGAACGCCCGCTGCTGCCCGCCATGGGCACCCTGCTGGCCGCCGCGGCGGGCGACGCGGACGCCGCCGACCAGGTCAGCAAGGAGGCGCTCGACCTGTTCGGCCGCAAGCTGACCGGGCTGCTGCCGGTGGGCTTCACCCCGGAGGGCACCGGACCGCTGCGGGTCCTGGTCACCCACCCGCGGGTGCAGGCCGTGGAGGAGGTGCAGGAGTACCTCGGCAAGGCGCTGCGGCTGCCGTCCGACGCCAAGAACTCCGTGGAGTACCGGGGAGTGGAGAGCGACTCCGTCACCGTGGTCCTCTTCCGCAGCGAGATGAGCCTCACCCAGGTCCCCGAGGCCCGCAAGGTGCTCCGCCAGTGGGCCAGGGCGAAGGACTCCGAGCAGGCCCAGGACGTACTGCGCTGGCGGCAGCGGCTCGGCTACCGGGACAGCTGGATGGTCAGCAGCGAGGAGGACCGCCGCGTCATCCTGCACCGGCTGCTGTGCTGCATGTGGAACGGCCAGGTCGACGTGGTGGACGGCGACCCGGCGTCGCCGGAGCGGCTGAGGCTGCGGCTGTTCCCCGAGAAGGGCGCCCATGTGCCCGGCGTCCGGCTGCGGCTGGGGGACTTCCCCGGCGGGGTGTCGAGCTGGGCGGAGCTGCTGCGGTCGTACGAACGCTGGACCGTCCTCGACGACGAACGGACCGTGGAGGACTACTGCCGTGAACTGATGGGGGCGCAGCCGCTCGGTCTCGCCAGAAGCGCGAGCGAGCCGCATCCGCACTTCGTCGAACTCGTCGAGAAGACCGCCCCGCGGCAACTGGAACTGCTGGCCGACCGCCGGGAGCGCGGCGGCGAGCGGGTCGAGGGATGGGTGCGCCCGCTGTGGGAGTTCTGGGCGAAGACACTGCCCGCCGCGCTGGACACCGAGTTCGGGGACCAGCGCGCCGTCCAGCCGACGCTGCGCACGCTGCTGGAGCACGTACGCGGCGGAACTCCCGCGCCGCGCGTCCGCAAGGAGGCCCCCGAACCCCGGCGTGCCGTGCCCGACGAAGACGACTGGGGCACCGCCCCGCGCGCCTCCTTCGACAAGTACCCGAGCGGCACGGAGGAACGTCCGCGCCGCGCGTCCGTGGACGACTACGACGACGGGTACGACACCGACCGCGGTGATCGGGGTGACCGCGCCGACCGCGTCAACGGGCGCTCCGGCGGCGCCGACCGGCCCTCGGTGCCCTGGGACGAGCCCGGTGACCCCGGCCCGTACGGCGACGACGGTGAGCGCGAACGCTCCCACCGCAACCCCTGGGACGGTGACCCGGAGTGAAGACGTCCGAAGACCTCGGCACCGTCATCCGGCTGGACCTGCGCAGCGGCGCGGCGGAACTCGACACCGCCAAGGCCCTGCGGGCCGGTGTCGCCCGGCAGTTGGGCCGCGCCGGGCTGCCCGAACCCGACGATCCGCTGTTCCTCGTGATCGACACCCCGGCCGGGCTGACCGACCACCAGCGGCAGTACGAACTGCTCACCGCCTACCGGGCCGTGGGCGAGGTCAGGATCATGGTCCTGCTGGTGGGCAGCGCACCCGGTTCGTACGCGGGTGAGGACGAGGCCTTCCAGCCCGACCGGCGCCTCGTGCGGCCCGCGGTGCTGCGGGCCTCGGGCACCGCCCTGCTGTGGGCGGGCGATCTGCGGTCCGCGCGCACGGCGCTGGAACAGCCCGAACCCGACGCCCCGGAGGCGCTCGCCGTCCTGGCGGACGTGCTGTCGGCCCCGGACGTCTACCTGAAGGTCCTCGACGGCCTCGGGGCGCTGCCCGACGCCGTCGCCGCGCCCGGCGTGCGGCTGCTGGAACAGGACCTGCCCCTTGAGGTGCGCGACCGGGCCTGGCGCGACGCGCTCCTCAGGTTCGCGGGCGAGGACACCGAACTCGCCCCCGACCTGCTGGCGACCGCCTCCTCAGGCGCCGATCTGCCGGAGCCGCTGCGGAGCCTGGTGGCGGGCCGGGGCGGCCGCGACCAACGGCACCGGGAGCCGGGCGGCGTGGCGGACAGCACGTACGCCGCCTGCGCGCAGGCCCTCGACTACGCCGAGGACGCGCTGGCCGGACTGCGCTCCCTGCCCGGGCTGTTGTGGGCCTCCCGCAGGCAGGCGTTCGAGGCGGACCTCGACCAGGCGCACCAGGCGCTCGGCGAGTACCGGGACCTCGTCGGCACGGCCCTGCGCGGCGGCGGCTCCGGTACTGCGCCGTCCGCCGCAGAGACGGCGGCCCGGCTCGGGGCCCTCGGGCTGCGGGTGCCCTCGGCCGAGGGCATGGGGGAGCGGATCGGCGAGGGACTGCGGGAGTTCGCCGGAAGGCTGCTGGGACAGGGGCTCGCCCTGCGGTCCGTGGCCCAGCGCTTCACCGGGCTGGCCGGGCGGGTCGAGCCCGTACCGGGTTCGGCACTGGTGCGCAAACTCGCCGACCACTCCACCGAAGCGTTGTCCCGGCGGCCCGTCGTGGGGAACGGCCCCGTGGCCACGGGGCACGGCGCGTTGCCCGCGGCGGCCGTGGCGGGGCTGCTCGGGGGCCTGTGGCGGGGGCCTGTGG
>LRTP01000632.1 GCA_001550305.1 Streptomyces diastatochromogenes | reverse complement strand
CGGCGCTCACCGTGCCGGTGGGCAGCTGGGTCGCACGGCGGCTGCCGCCGGCCGAGCTGTTGGTCTTCATGGGCGCGCTGGTGACGGTGGCCGTGGTCATGGTCATGCGGGGCGCCCGGCTGCCCGCGCTGCGTGGCACGCGGGGTGCGGTGGCCGCGGGGGCGGCGGGCGGGTTCATGAACTCCGCGGCGGGGGTGGGGGGCCCGCCGGTCTCCCTGTACGCCCTCAACGCGGGGTGGACGGTACGGGAGTTCGTGCCGAACGCGCTGTTCTACGGGGTGGTGGTGAACGCCTTCTCGGTGGCCTCGAACGGCGTTCCGCATCTTGGGTCGGCACGGTGGGGGGTCGTGGTGACGGGGATGGTGGTGGGGGCCTCGATCGGGAGGGTGCTTGCCGAACGGGTGCCGGAGCAGCGGGCGCGGGTGCTCGTGCTGTTGCTGGCGTTGATCGGTGGGCTCACCACGTTGGGGAAGGGGTTGTGGGGGCTGGGGTGACCTGTGGGGCGTCTGGTGCCGGTGGTGAGGCCGCCTGGTGCCGGTGGTGGGGCCGCCTGGTGCCGGTGGTGGGGCGGGGCCGTGGCGGCCCGCGGGTGGTCGGTGGCTGCGGGGGTCAGTCGTTGCGGAGTGTCGTGGGCTTGCGACCGGGCGTTGCCGAGCGGGGTGGGGTCGTGCGCATGTGGGTGCGGACCCGGCCCAGTACGTCGCTGAGTGTGGTGATGTCGGAGCGGTTCAGGGGTGTGACGAGGAGCCTGCGTACGACCGCCACGTGGCCCGGCATCACTCGGCCGAGGAGCTCCTTGCCCTGTGGGGTGGCGGTGACGTTGACGCTGCGTTCGTCGTCCGCCGAGGGTGCCCTGGCGACCAGTCCCGCCTTGGCCAACTGGGCCACCTGGTAGGTCAGTCCGCTGCGACTGTGGACCAGGCGGTCGGCGATGTCGGTCATCCGCAGCTGCCCCTCGGGGGCCTGCCCGAGCACGGCGAGGATCTGGAACTGGGTGTAGCTGAGGCCGCCCTCGTCGCGCAGCTGCTGGTCGACGGCGTGCTGGAGCAGGCTGCCGACCTCCATCAGGGCGAAGTAGGCGGCCAGTTGCTCGGGATCCAGTCGCTCGGGATCGGGGGGCGGGGTGTCGGGCATGACCAAGAGTTTACTTGCTGCGAATTCGAAGCAGAAGTAAGGTCACCATGTGCTTCGAATTCGTAGCATCTGCCACAGCGAAGGGGAGACTGGTCATGAGCATGGCTTATCTCGCGCAGGCCGATCAGCAGCAGAAGCTCGAATGGCTCGACGGCGGCGTCTTCGCCGTGCTGCTGGACAGCGCGGCCACCGACGGGCAGCTGACCGTCGGGCGGTTCAGCGTTACCAAGGGCGAGGCGCCGCCGTACCACGTGCACACCCGTGAGGACGAGGTCTTCATGCTGATCAAGGGGACCGCGCTGGTCTGGTCCGACGATCAGGAGATGGAGCTGTCCGAGGGCGGCATCGTCTATCTGCCCAAGAACGTCCCGCACGGCTACCGGATCACCTCCGACACCGCCGACCTGTTGATGATCTGCACCCCGGGCGGCATCGAGGGCATGTTCCGGCACGCCGGACGCGATCTGGCCACCCCTCGGCCCGAGGGCTTCCGGATCGAGCCGGAGCTGCTGGCCGAGGCCGCCGACAAGTACGGGCAGATCGTCCTGGGACCGCCCCGCTGACCGACGCCCACCCCGCCCCGCTCACCGATGAGAGGTCCCTCATGACTCAGCAGCAACGCCAGACTCTTGACGAGCTCCTGCGGCACGCCCCGTTCGACATCGGCGGTGAACTCGGCGAACAGCGCGCCCTCTTCCACGAGATGATCGCGTCCGTGCCGCCGCCCGAAGACGTCACGGCCACGCCGGGCCGGCTCGGCGGCATACCGGTCGTCACCGTGGAGACTCCGGGTGATGATTCCTCGGCCGTGGTGCTCTACTTCCACGGCGGGGCGTACGCCCTCGGCTCGGCCGGCGACTCCGTGGGCCTGGCCGCCGACGTGGCCCGGCGGGTCGGGGTCCGTGCCGTGTCGGTGGACTACCGGCTGGCCCCGGAACATCCGTTCCCCGCGGCCGTCGACGACGCCGTGGCCGCCTATCGCGCCCTGCTCGCGGACGGGACACCCAGCTCCGAGGTCGCGTTCGTCGGTGAGTCCGCGGGCGGCGGGCTGGTGGTGGCGACGCTCGTCGCGCTCAAGGAGGCGGGGCTGCCGCAGCCGTCGTCGGCCGTGGTCTTCTCCCCCTGGGCCGATCTGACCCTGTCCGGGGACAGCCTGACCGGCAAGGCGGACGTCGATCCCGCGCTGACCGCCAAGGGGCTGCAGATCCGCGCCCGCGACTACCTGGGCGAGACCGACCCCGCCACGCCCCTGGCCAGCCCGGTCTTCGCCGACCTGACGGGGCTCGCGCCCCTGCTCATCCAGGTCGGTTCGCACGAGATCCTGCTGGACGACGCCGTACGACTGGCCGCCCGCGCCGCCGAGCACGACGTGGCGGTCGAGCTGCAGGTCTGGCCCCAGGTCCCGCACGTCTTCCAGGGGTTCGCCGCGCTGCTCGACGACGCCGACGCCGCGCTGACCTCCGCCGCCGCCTTCACCCGGGCACACTGGCCCGCCGGTTGACCCCGGACCGGGACTACTTGGACGACCTGATGCCGAGCGGCCCGCCGATCTCCTCGGCCATGACCCGGCCCGCCTCCTCCGCGAGGACCTCCTCGCCGAGGTCCTGGTCGGTGTCGAGGCCGTTGAGGTCGTCCAGGGGCTGGTTCAGGCGGACGTGGGCCACCAGGGACTGGAGGGCGCGCAGGGCCGCCGAGGTGGTGGACCCCCAGTTGGAGAAGTAGGAGAACTGCCACCACCACAGGGCCTCGGTGGTGCGGCCCGCGCGGTAGTGGGCCATGCCGTGGCGCAGATCGGTGATGACGTCCGCGAGGTCGTCCGAGATGCGGCAGGCCACCGGGGCCTTGCGCGGTTCGTACGGGTCGAACACCTCGGAGTAGACGTCGATCGGGTCCAGCATGACCGCGAGGCGCTCACGCAGGTCGTCGACGTCCGGCTCCGGACCGAGGTCCGGCTCGTAGCGCTCGTCGGGGACGATGTCCTCGTGCGCGCCGAGACGGCCGCCCGCCAGCAGCAGCTGGGACACCTCCAGAAGGAGGAAGGGCACGGCGGAGTCCGGCTCGTCGCCCTTCGCCACTTCGGTGACGGCGACGATGAAGCTCTCGACCTGGTCCGCGATCTGAACCACGAAGTCGTCCGGGTCCTGGCTGGTCGCGTGCAGCGTGGCGTCAGACATCTAGGAGTCGTCTCCCCTCGAAGGCGCGGCCGAGTGTGACCTCGTCCGCGTATTCCAGGTCGCCACCCACCGGGAGGCCGCTGGCCAGGCGGGTGACCCTGAGGCCCATGGGCTTGATCATGCGGGCGAGGTACGTGGCCGTCGCCTCGCCCTCCAGGTTCGGGTCCGTGGCGAGGATGAGCTCCGTGACCGTGCCGTCGGCGAGACGGGCGAGGAGTTCCCTTATCCGGAGGTCGTCGGGGCCGACGCCCTCGATCGGGCTGATCGCGCCGCCCAGCACGTGGTACTTGCCCCGGAACTCGCGCGTCCGCTCGACCGCGACGACGTCCTTGGGCTCCTCGACCACACAGATGACGGTCAGGTCCCGACGCGGATCGCGGCAGATGTTGCACAGATCCTCCTGCGCCACATTGCCGCAGGTCGCGCAGAAGCGGACCTTCGCCTTGACCTCCATGAGGCACTGCGCGAGCCGGCGGACGTCCGTCGGCTCGGCCTGCAGGATGTGGAAGGCGATCCGCTGCGCGCTCTTGGGACCGACGCCGGGCAGCCGCCCCAACTCGTCGATGAGGTCCTGGACCACGCCTTCGTACACGGACTGCCGCCCTTCCTGGAATCTTTCAGTACGTACGGTAGTTGGCCGCCGCCGGTCTTAGAAAGGCAGGCCGGGGATGCCACTGCCGCCGAGGCCCTGGGCGAGCGGGCCGAGCTTCTGCTGCTGGAGCGCCTGGGCGTTCTCGTTGGCCGCCTGGACCGCCGCGACGACCAGGTCGGCGAGGGTCTCGGTGTCCTCGGGATCCACGGCCTTCGGGTCGATGACCAGCGCACGCAGCTCGCCCGAGCCCGTCACCGTCGCCGTCACCAGACCGCCACCCGCCTGGCCTTCGACCTCGGTGCGCGCGAGTTCCTCCTGCGCGTTGGCGAGGTCCTGCTGCATCTTCTGGGCCTGCTGGAGCAGCTGCTGCATATTGGGCTGGCCACCACCGGGAATCACGATCAGCTCCTGGTTCGTACGGCTGTCTGGACGGGGTTTTCCCGTTCAGCACGAGCCTACGTGGTTGGCGGGGCCGTCGCCCAAGCACTCTTTCGAGTGAGACGATCTCGAATCCTATACCTGATCAAGACCCTCTTCCGGGCGGAAAAGCGGCGAAACCCGGGCCATCGCCACCCATTGGGCGGTAGGAAGGGAGCGACGCTTCGGCACCACGCGTCACTTGACATCACACAACGTCACCAGACACAACGTCACCAGCACCATCCAACATCACCAGCTTCGTCCTTCGTCGTCCTTCGCCAGTAGGGAGTGCCGGGTGAGCCAGCCGGAGATGCAGCCCGAGGGGCCGCCCCAGAACGGGCGGGACGACGGGGCCGCGGGGACCCGGCCGGGTGATCTGACCGGCCGGGCGTTCCCGCTCGGGGACTGGGGGGAGCCGGCCGAGCGGCTCCATGAGCTGTACCGGTGGGTGGAGCGGGGGGCGCTCGACACGGCGTCCTGGTATCTCGCGGACCGGGTGTGGAAGCGGCGGGGGGCGCGGGTGCTGCGGGGTGGGGCGGC
>LRTP01000631.1 GCA_001550305.1 Streptomyces diastatochromogenes | reverse complement strand
CGGGGCGCGGGCGAGGGCACGGGCGCGGCCGCCGCACGCGGAGCCGGGGCGCGTCCGGCGAGGACGGCGGGCAGGGTGTCGTCGACGTAGGCGACGTGGTGGGCGAGGTCCACACCGACCTGGGCGGAGTCGAGGTAGAGCACGTTGTCGCGCAAGGCCACGTTCCCGGTGGCGATCACGTCCACGGCGTCGGTGAGGCATTCGGCGACGTGCCGGGCAAGAGGGCCGGTGACGGTGCAGATGACCGGGACCGGTTCCCCGTCGCGCCACTGGCCGCGTGCACGGTCGTACTCGCGCGGGACCTGCATCACGGTGAACCGGGCTGCTGGCGTGCCGCGTTCGGTGTGGCGCAGCTGCACGGTTCCGTACACGCGGCCACGGACGACGGCGGCGGTCTCTCCGCTCATGGAGGTACTCCTCGAAGCGACGAACGGTCTGGATAGTGCCCGAAAGCGAGCAAGTTCCATAATACTGTAATGGATGGCGGGTGTCATCCCCTTTTCCTTCGGGACGGAAGCACCCGCCCCCGGCGAAGCCGGCCACAGTCGTACGCGCGGCTCGCCTTCCCCGTCGCCTGCACGGGGCAACCGACGAAATGGGGCTCCCCAGGTGACGGAATACGTCGCTGGACGTCGCCCCTGCCCGATGAGCCCTGCGCCAGCTTCGGGCGCGCAGCCTCTTCTACGCCGAGGCCCCCGCGGGCAACCGCCTGGAGTTCCTCCAGCCGCGGTATGCGGCCACGGTCACCTTGGCGAACAAGCCTGCGAAGGCGAGCGGGATCAGCGGGGAGAGCGCGCGGCCCAGCCGGTTCCAGCCGCCCTGATCCACCGGCACCCAAGACCCCCACGGTTCCTTGGCCACTTCCAGGGGCGCGCCGAAGACGGGCTCGGAGGAGAAACCGGTCGCCGTGATCCAGCGCTTCCCGCCGTCAGAAGCCGGCGCTGGATCCACGAACCCCCTGCAATCGAGGTCGGGATGACCGCCGCCCCGGGATGTCGTGGCCGGCGCGGACGCTTCGCAGTCCGTGACCCGCATGGTCAGCTGATGCCCGACCAGCCCCAAGCGCCCGACGGCCGAGACGGCCATGTAGGCGGCGACACCGAAGAGGGAAAGGGCGATCACACCGCAGAAGACACTCCCGAAGACCTGCTTCCGCCCCATGCGCACCGTAGTCTGCTTGGTCACCGTCCGATCGTACGAACCCACCGTTGGGACACCGGCAGCGCCCCTACGCCTCCGGTGCCTTCCAGCCGCCGAGACACCGGCCATCAAGTACGAGGGATCCCTCTTTCCGGGACGCTACAAACCCGCGCGATCGCCTCGAATGAGTCCTTCGGAACGTGGACGAAGACCCTCACCGACCCGAGGCTCTGCGCGGCCATCGTGGACCGCCTCACTTTCGGCGGCAACATCGTCGAGACCGGAACCGCCTCCTACCGGCTAGCCCAGACCAGGGCCCGCGCCGAGACTGGACACAGCGGGCTGAGCCCATCGGCTGGGACGGGCACCCGTGAGCGGCACCGCTGTCCGTGCCTGGATCTATGGTCAAGGAATGACTCCGACAGACCCTGCTGCATTGGACCGGACCAGAACCGGCAGCCGATGACCCGCCACGGCCAAGGCTTTGTCCGCCATGTCGAGCTCGATTCGAGCGTGGGCACCGGCCGCTACCCCTTCAGTCTGCCGGTGGTCACCCACCTCGCCGGCTTGGACAGGCTCGATCTGGACCCCGCGGTGACGTTCCTGGTCGGCGACAACGGCTCCGGCAAGTCCACCTTGATCGAGGCGCTGGCCACGGCCGCCGGGTTCAACGCCGAGGGCGGTTCCCGGTCCTTCCGGTTCGCCAGCCGAGCCACCGAGTCCAATCTGGGCGATCACCTGACTTTGTGCTGGAACCGAAGACCTCGCACGGGTTTCTTCCTGCGCGCCGAGAGCTTCTACAACGTGGCCACCGAGATCGAGCGGCTGGACGAAGGCTCGGGGGAACTGACGCGCGCCTACGGCGGCCGGTCCCTGCACGAACGCTCCCACGGCCAGTCGTTCCTGGATTTGGTGCACCACCGTTTCGGCCCGAACGGTCTCTACGTGCTGGACGAACCGGAGGCAGCCCTGTCGGTGCAGGGTTGCCTGGCGATGATGGTCCGGATCCGGGAACTCCTCCAACAAGGGTGCCAGTTCGTGGTGGCCACGCATTCGCCGATCCTGCTGGCCATGCCCGACGCACGGATCCTGCAGATCGAAAGCGGCGGCACCATCGAGCAGGTGGAATACGAGCAGGCCGAGCCTGTCGCTTTGACCCGCGCGTTTGTCAACCATCCTGACCGCTTCCTGGACCGCATGTTCGCCGAGGATGCATAGATCAGCCGGTTCGACGGCGCTCTCTGCCCGGACATTCAGGACGAGGGCGGCAGGTCGGCGACCATGCGTCCGAAGAGGGCGACCTCCACCGTGCCGACGCGGACCGTGGCCACCTACGCCCTGGAAGCCGACAAACTCACCGACACGTTCGGACCCTCCCTTGCCTTCCCTGCCCTTCTCGACCAGGTGGACGCCCTGGTCGGCGCATGGCTGGCCGACGGCGGTCTCGGCCAGGCCGAGACCGCGCAGGCCGGTGCGCGATGACGACGGACCAGGCCGTGCTTGTCCTCAGGCTGGCCGCCCCCCTGCAGTCCTGGGGCGGCCCTTCCCGCTACAACCGGCGCGACACCCTGCCCCAGCCCACCAAGTCGGGCATCCTCGGCCTGTTCGCCGCAGCCGACGGCCGGTCCCGCGAGGCATCCCTGAGCGACCTGCTCGGCCTGCGCCTGGGCGTGCGCGTCGACCAGCCCGGCACCCTGCTGCGCGACTATCACACCGTCAGCGACCACCGCGGTCTTCCCCTGCCTTCGGCGAAAGTCGACGCCAAAGGCCTGCAGAAGAAGACCAGCCCGGCGAAGTACACCGGCGTCACCCAGCGCTACTACCTCCAGGACGCGGTCTTCACCGCCGTCCTGCGCGGCCCTGCCTCGCTTCTGGCCGGGTTGGAACATGCCGTACGTCAACCGGCCTTCCCGCTGTCCCTCGGCCGTCGCTCTTGTCCGCCCACCGGCCCGGTCGGTCTCGGCCTGCGCCCGGACGCCGACCTCCAGGAGGTGCTGGCCGACGTGCCCTGGCAGGCGTCCGCGCACCGCCGCCGCCAGGTCCGCACTCTGCAAGTGGTGCTGGACGCCACCGTCGAGGATCCCTCCGGCGGCCTTCTCGTCGACGATGTCCCCGACACCTACAGCTTGAAGAGCGGCACCGTCTTCGGCCGGCGCGCCGTACGGCACCTGTGGGTGACCATCCCCACCGGCCACTCGGCCGGGCCCACGCCCACGCCCGCACCCGACCAGACCGGTCCCGGTCCCGGGCGGCCCGTCGTCAGTGACCTGTCGGTCCGCCGCCTCGTCTGCGATCGGCCAACATGCCCGCGCCCCTTGCGTGCGATGCGGTGGGTGACGCCGCGGTTGCGCAGCCATCGACGCAGGTGGTCGTAGTCGTAACCCTTCTCGGCGTGCAGCTTGGCGGGCTTGCGTCGGCGTGGGCCGCGGCGGGAGCGGATCGGTGGGATCCCGCGGACCACGGGCTGCAGGGCCTGGGTAGCCGGGCCCGCTGAAGGCGTTCCTCACACGCGGATGGTGATCTTGCCGCGGGCCTGACCGTCTCTCAGATACCGGATGGCCTCGGGGACGTCGGCCAGCGGATACCTCCGGTGGACGATGGGTGTCACGGAGCCGGCCTCGACCAGGTCCGCGAGGATCCGAAGATCGTCGTGCTTCTGTGTGGAGACGAGCCCCAGCAGCCGTTGGCCGACGAACGGCGACAGCATCAGTGCCCGCGGTGTGCGGCCGATGCCGCCAGTCCACTTGCCGCCGCCCTCGCCGCCGACGATGACGAGGGTTCCGCGCGGGGTGAGGGCGCGGCGGAGCCGGTGCAGCGGCCGGTTTCCGGCGATATCGAGGACGAGGTCGTAGCGGCGGGTGCCGTCCGTCGGGTCCTCGCGGGTGTAGTCGATGACCTCGTCCGCGCCGAGGGAGCGGACCATGTCCGTACCGGCCGTGCTGCAGACGCCGGTGACGTGCGTGCCGAAGGCCTTGGCGAGCTGGACGGCGAAGCTGCCCACCCCGCCGGACGCGCCGATGACCAGGACGCGCTGCTCGGCCCGCACGCGTCCGGCGTCCCGCAGGGCCTGCAGGGCGGTACACCCGGACACGGGTATCGCAGCCGCCGCCGCGAAGTCCAGGCCGGACGGCTTCGGCGCGAGCCGGTCCTGCTTGGCGCACGCATACTCGGCGAAGGCTCCGTCGCAGGTGCCGTACACCTCGTCGCCGGGCCGGAAGCGGCTCACCCCCGGGCCGACGGCCTCGACGACACCCGCCGCGTCCATGCCCCGCACGCGGGGCTTCGACCCGCGCAGGCCGTAGGGCGTGGCGCGGATCAGGTACGGCAGCCCGGCCGTCACGTGCCACACGCCCGGATCGACTGCGGAGGCGTGGACGCGCAGCAGCACCTCGCCGCTGCCGGGCGTCGCCGGCTTGGCGACCTCCTCGAGGCGAAGGACCTCGGGCGGTCCGTAGTTGTGGTGGACGATGGCCTTCATGGAGCCTCCCCCTCGGATTTGGGGTACTGGAAGACGTTTTCGAGAGGAACGGCGAACACCCGGGCGATCTGGAAGGCCATCTCCAGCGAGGGCGAGTAGCGGCCCTGCTCGATGGCGATGACGGTCTGGCGGGTCACGCCGATGCGACGGGCGAGTTCGGCCTGGGTCATCTCGCCGTGGGCGAACCGCAAGGCCCGGATCGCGTTGGTGACCCTGGTCGGCCTCACCACGAGTGGAGGCCGAACCGGTAGGCGACGATCTTCGCCCCGGATGCGAGCAGCGCGGACAGGACGAACGCCAGGTAGATCGCGTTGGCGATCCAGAACTGGTCGACGCGGGCCATCGCCAGGACGAGCCCGGCTACGCCGCCGATGACCAGGAACGACTGGCCGATGTACGAGCCGAAGCGGTGGATCTCCCCGTCGCGCTGGTCCTTGAGGTTCGCACCCTCGGGCGACACGGTCGACACGATGACGTGCAGCGCGATCGACGCGGCGATTGCGGCGCCGACCGTCCACAACAGCGCTGCTGCATAAGGCGCGTGCGCGAGGGGCGCATGTCCGCCCCGCCCGAGGACGACCGCCAGGTACGCCGCGTACGACGTGATCGTGACCAGGGCCAGGATCCAGGCCCGTTTCTCTTCGAATGCCACTACCGGCTCCCCATGTGAATAGAACCTGACGCCAGGGAGTGTCAAGCAGCCGCGACATGATGTCAATAATTCTGTACATCGATGTTGTGGCTGCCGAGCGCCTCCGGTAGATCGTCTTGCGTGACGCGAGTGCAACTGACGGATGACCGCTTCCGGCAGTGGCGTGACGCGGGCGTCTTCGAGGCCCTGCTGGAGGGCCTGATCGCGGAAGCCGCGAAGCGGGGGGAAGGCGGACCTGTCCCTGGTCAGCATCGACTCCACCACTGCGCGCGTTCACCACGACGCTGCCGGGAGTGGGCGAGGACATCGTCACCGCGCTGGAGAAAGCCGCCGCCGAGGAGGAGAAGCCAGATCAAAGGGGGCGGCCTCGAAGAACAAGACGGCAGGACGCCGAGCCGGATCCCGAGCGGAAAGAAGAAGCGACACATCCGGCGCCGCCGAAAACGCCGACTGATCGCCGCCCTGGACACGGAGCTCCTCCTGCCGCACCAGCAACACGTGAACGCCCTGGAGAGCCAGGGCCTGGTGGAGCTTGCCGGCCGGGATGACCGCGCGGAGCTGTCGGCTCTGGAGGGACGGCCCGTGCGGTGGGCGGCCCGTCTGACGCCGTACGGTTACGACACCCTCACCTACGGCTGCTCCCGCCCCCGGGCCGAACCCCCGCCCGGCGAGGCAGCCCCGGACCGGCAGCTGGTGGAACTGATCCCGTCGCAGATGGCGGCGCTGCGCGCGTTCGTCGGCCTCACCGGCCAGCTCCGGGCGCCGCCGGCCGACGGGCTGGCGGAGCAGGTCCGTACGGCCTCGTGTGATCACGGGATCAAGCGGTGGCGGCTATATCTGACGCAGAAGCAGATGAACTCCGTGGCGTACGGGTTGTGGCTGCACCGGATGACCGGCTCCGCTGCCGAGGCCAACCGCTTCGCCCGCGAATATGGCGTCGTGCACAGCCCGGCGCGGGACTCGGGCGAGCGTCCTCTGACCGCGCGGGGTGGTGCGGGGGTCGGCGAGCGAGGGTGACGTGGCTGGGCTGGTCGGGGCAGGTGCTAAGGGCTTCGGTGAGTGCGGACGCAAGCGACGGGCTGCGCGGTGGCGCACCCCGCATTCTGTCGTGCTTCTTGGCGCGGGCCCCGGCCGGTGTGCCGATGCACCGGCCGGGCAGTATGTGCCCAGCCATTGCCTGCTCGGAAGGCGTCGTCATGCACGCCAGCTACCGTGCCGCGTCATCCGTGCTGTTCGCCGCGGTGTTCCTGGCGGGCTGCTCGCCGGCCGCAACGGGCGAATCTGCCGCGTCCCCGGCCAGAACTTCGGCCACGAAGCCGTCGGGTACAGACGCGCGCGGCGGCCCTCAGGGGGCGATCGCGGTCGGGGCCGGCCCGCAGACCACCTACAGCGTGCAGAAGCAGCCCCCGGCGGGCAGTTGCCACTTCCGGTACGAGAAGTAGGGCGTGTTGCGAAAGTGGTGCCGCCGGAAAAGCGATTGACGCTCGCCGGTGTCCGGCGGTCGGATAACGTGCCATGAACACAGGGCAAATGCATCCCGGCATGCATCCCATCGACGTCGACCTTGTACGGCGGCTGATCGCCGGGCAGTTCCCGCAGTGGGCTGGGTTGGTAGTTGAGCAGATTCCGTCCGGCGGGACGGTCAACGCCATGTACCGGCTGGGCGACGACATGGTGGTACGGCTGCCGCTGGTGCAGGGCGGGGCCAACGACGTGTCGATGGAGCAGACGTGGCTGCCCCGGCTCGCACCCCACCTGCCTACGCCCATCCCCGAGACGCTCGGGGACGGGGAGCCCGCCGAGGGGTACCCGTGGCCGTGGTCGGTGTACCGGTGGTTGACGGGGGAGAATCCCGAGGCGGGAGCCCTGAGCGAGCCGGTGCCACTGGCCGAGGATCTGGCCGAGTTCGTGGCGGCGATGCGGAGCATCACCCTGCCGGGTGCGCCGCAGGCCCACCGCGGCGGGCCGGTCGCCTCGCTCGACGCGGAGACCCGGGCGGCGATCGAGGAGCTGCGCCGTATCCCACAGGAGGGCGTCGACTGCGATGCCGCCACAGCCGTGTGGGAGGAGGCGCTGCGGGCCCCCGGCTGGGACGGGCCGCCGGTATGGCTGCACGCCGATCTCATGCCGGGCAACCTGCTGGTGGACGGTGGCAGGCTGACCTCGGTAATCGACTTCGGGTGCCTGGGGATGGGCGATCCGGCCTGCGATCTGTTCCCAGCGTGGAATCTGCTGCCGGCCCATGCGAGGGAAGTCTTCCGCGAGGCGCTGAGCGTGGACAACGCGACCTGGATCCGCGGCCGGGGACGGACGCTCTCGCAGGCGCTGATCGCGCTGCCGTACTACCGGAAGACGAACCCGGCGATGGCGCACAATGCCCGGCACGTGATCCGGACGGTGCTTGGAGAGGGCTGAGGCCGGCACAGATTGTCGGCTCTTCCCCGGCGCGGCGCCCCTGGTCACCCAGGGGCGCCGTTCCTCCGTCTCAGGAGTCGGCCGAGCGGCTCGAACTCCGTCATGGCCACTTGCCCTTGGCGAGCCGGTCGACGCGCGCGGCCGACAGGACGAGCATTCCGGCGACCCGGTCCAGGGCTTCCGCCTGCAGGAGCGGTCCACCGTACGCCGCGATCAGGGCACCGAGCAGGCACGGCCATGACTTGTGGTCCGGTGCCGGTGCGGATTTGGGAGCGGTCTTCGTCGTAAGTGACATCGCGGACCCAGTGGATCTGGTTCTCGATGGGCCAGTGGCGGCGGTCTCGGTGGTGAAGCTCGGCTGGTCCCAACGGTGCCGCCGGCGGCGGCACCGGATGGCCTGGGCGGCGCGCGGGAAGTCGATGCCGGTGGAGACGGTCAGGATCTTCAGGGTGCGGATCTGGCGGCGGCCGTGTCCGCGGCCGGCCTCGCGGGTGACGTCCGGGACGGCCCGCCAGGGCAGGCCGGCCAATTGCTGGGGCAGGGTGGGCTGGTTGCCTTTGACGGTCAGCATCCAGTCGGCGCCGCGTTCGGCGAGGTAGGTGACGTGATCACGCTGGAAGTGCAGCGCGTCGACGGTGATCACGGTGCCACGCAGGTCACTGATCCGGTCGAGCAGCGGTGCGAAGCTAGTGATCTCGTCGGTCTTGCCGTCGACGTCGGTGCTCGCGAGGACGACGCTGGTGTCCTGGTCACAGGCCGCGAGGACGTCCCGGGCAGTGCTGCCGCTGTGTGTGAGCCGCGCAGAGTCTTGCCGTCGACCGCAATCGCTTGTCTCGTGGCCGGCTCCGCTGTGGTCGTGGCCCGGCCGGTGAGCCCGTCACCGGTCGCCGCGGTCAGTAGGTCAGGATATCGAGAGCCTGCAGCAGGCGGCAGATCATCGTCTCGGACGGCCTGCGATCAGGGTTGATACCCAAGGCGAGCATGGTCGCGGCTGGGACGTCGTCGATCCATTCGGCGATCGCCGTGTAGCTACCGGATCCACGAGCTCGTCGTGGTGTGCGGCACCGGCTGCCGGTCGTAGCAGCGCGGCGGTCTGCGCTGTTGTGGCCAGCCGCCGCCCCGCGCGATCACGGCCGGGCTGTGGAGGCGAGGGACGACGTCCGCCGCACGGCCGCCGTCCCTCGCCCGGGATCCGCGACGCCGACGCCGCCCGCTTCTGGACACCGCGACCAGCACGAACTCGAGTACGCGACCAACAACCCACACCAGCCCCTTGACCAGTGACTTCAGGAGGGTGGATCTTCAGTGGTTTGGCCTGGCCGAGCGCCGCAGCGGCCTCACACCCCGTGTTGTGGGTCAGTCGTACCAGGTGATGCTTTGCCACGCGGAGTTGGCGTAGATCTGGTAGCCGCGCTGGGCCACTTCGGTAGTGCTGCCGCACATGGCCGTGCTGTATCCCGCAGTCGTAAGGACGTTGCCGTAGACCTTGCCTGCGCCGCCCGTGTAGAGGCAATTGACGACCGCACGGACTTTCTGCCCGCACTTGGGTGCTTCTGTATAGATCCTTGAGCCACCACGGATATAGATTGTGGTGACCAGGTAGCCGCACGTAGGGTCTTTGGGCTCGATGGTGCTTGGCTTGCTGGCCGCTGCAGCGGCGATGGCGGTGCCGCCAGCGATGATGTTGTCCGGGGCGGTGGTGATCCCGTCCTGGTACTGATTGGCCGGTACGGCGATGATGCCGTCCGCATGGATGGTGCCCGGAGTAACGGCCATTGCCGGGGCGCCGGCGGCGACGACGGCCGCAGCCATCGCGACTGCTGCGGCTAACCGGGGCATCTTCATCTTTGCTCCTCATCCTCAACTCGGGTGCTGTTCCAGTCGTTCGGCTCTACCAGAAGTGGCGCGAGACGTGGTGTCCCGTTACCGCTCCTGGAGCGCGATGACCTGCCAGGGTCCATGAAGGTGGCTCTCTTCGCCCTCACAGGCATGGCTGCTCCCTATGTGAGTGTTGAGAGGCGGGCAGTGTGACATCGGCGGGCATCCCGGCGTATGCCACCGACTCCCCCCACGCCGTGACCACGGATGCCGGTATCCGGCATCTCTGCCAGATCGGGACCCGGCAGCACCTTCTCCGTAACCAACGGCAGCCCTCCCACAGCTGTGAGGGACTACGTGACACAGCCGGTTGCGGCTGCTGCCTGGTGCTGCCCGTCGTCCTGCTGCTCATAGTGGCGTGCAGCCGGGGGGGGGTGCTGCCGATGTGCGGGTTGGTCGTCATCGTGGTGGTGCCGCTCGGGTTCGTCGTCCTGGTGGTGGTCGTCGTGGTGGTGGCCGGGGAGTGGTGGCCGGGGAGTGGTGTAGCGCAGCATTTGCACGGCCCGGACGGGCTACAGGTGCTGCTCGTGCAGCAGGCCGGCCCCGACCGTGCTGCAGCCGCCTGCGGTCCGGGGCTGTGCTGCATGCAGAAGGCGCTGCTCCCCGGCCGGCAGCACGGCACCGTCTCCGTAGCGGCGGCTGCATGGCAGTCCGCAGGACGCCCCATTACCAGGAGACCAAGAAGGCCTGCCCCAGTGCCTGCCCCCAGTTCGCCAGGACCGGCGGGCGGTTCACTCGCGCAGGTCCCCAGGCAGTTCGAAGGGGCTGGCCCGGATCAGAGCAGCAGACGCCTGCGGTACCGCCGGACCCGGTGGTACCGCAGGCGTCTGACGGGTGGCGTCCCACCCGACGCGCCTGTGGCAGCCGATGTCACCCGCTGGGCTTGCCTTCTCTCCTTCGCACCTTCCAGACCGGCGTCGGCGTCTACGGTCGGCAAACGCGTACGGACATAGGCACACGCGGGGGAGTGGGATGAGGAGTTGGGAGAGGGCGCTGGCGGTGCTTGAGGCGCTGTATGAGCGCGAGCAGGCGGCCGGGCACGGCTGGACGCTCGACACGGAGATTCCTCCCACGCGGCCGCGACCGGTAACGCCGCCAGCAGCGTGCGGGCGCGCTCACGCGGCGTACCCGGGGCGAAGGACATCCCACCGGAGGCGATCGCGCCGAACAGCGCGTAGACCGCCGCGACATGGTTTCCCAGACCGTAGCGCTCCGCGTAGAACCCCGTGCAGGCCACCAGTGTCACCCGCGCCGAGCGACGCACCGCTCTCAGGCCCGGATCACGGGCCCTCAGCCGCTCCAGCCCACCGCCCCAGGGCACCCGTGGCCTCCTCGTTCATTTGGCACAGCGCACGCCCACCCCCACTCACATCACGGTAGGCCGGCGGATGAGCCCGGCCACCGCGCACCCGGGAACCGGGTCCGGTATCGCGCGCGACGGCCCCAAACATGCTTGATGGCTGGGAATCAGCAGGTGCGGGAACTGGCGACAGAGGACCGGGCCCCGGAGTGGAGGAGATGAAGGGCAATCCGCCCACACCAAATATCCTCTCAGTGGCTGTTGTTGTTCCGAACTTGAGGAGTGCTGGTCGAACGGGAGTCACCTGAACTCCCAACCCGACCGGTCCTCCCCCGCTGTCGTGACCTCCGCGTCCATCACATCGAGCGGCAGCATGACCGCGCGCACCGGGTGGACGTCACGTCGCCGAGGTGCCAGGCCGCGCGGCGAGGCCAGAGCGCCCAGAGGCACGACGCCTGGCGTACCGCCACCACCAGCGTCCTCGCAGCAGTGCGCAGCTTGTCACCCGAGCGGTGGGAGGCGAGGACGTCCGCAATGGCCAACCGGCGGTGACTGTGAAAATCGCTGTCCGATCACCGGAGCACGGTGATAGACATCCGGCGTGGAAGAGAATCTTGAGTTCCCCGACCTGTTGCGACTGATCGATGAACGGTCGACCGCCTTCCGCGCCGTGGTCGCCGCCGCGCCCGGTCTCGACGCACAGGTGCCGACCTGCCCTGGGTGGACGCTGTTCGATCTGGTGAAGCACCTGGGCGGGGGAGACCGCTTCTGGGCCGCCATCGTCGGCGCGGGGCCCGCCGACGCGCCCCCGGCCGAGGCCGTCGCCGCGCGCGCGACACCGGGCTCAAACCCGCGAGGCGGCCTCGGGGCGTCACCAAGCCGACCGTCTACCTGGAGGGCAGTGCGAATTTGTCCGTCCCAGCGATCACGAGAAGCGACGCGACTGCCGTCGTCCCGATCTCGTCGAGAAGTCAGTCGATCGGGTGACTGCGGCGGCTGCCGTGCATGAGAGCAGGGCCTCTTGGTAGCTCGAAGGGTGTCGAAGCCAACGTGCGGTCCAGGAGGCCCTGTTGTCGCATTTCTACGGCAACGCGGGAGTGGGGTCCACTTCGGCCACTCTCGCGTGTGACTGTCTGGCTCACAGGTTCGGGAACGCCAGAGACCACGGGGCGCGCGAGCGTCGGTATCCCACCGACATGTCGGACGCCGAGTGGGCGGTGGTCCGGCCATTGCTGCCGGTGCCGGGCTGGCTGCGGGGCCGGGGCGGGCAACCGGAGGCTTATTGCCACCGCGCGATGCTGGACGCGATCCGCTACCTGGTCGACAACGGCCAATGCCGTTGCTTGAACTACTGAAGTATCGCGTGCGTAAGGGTGATGACCTTCTCCGGAACCCGTCGTGTGCCTCGCCTGACCTGGTCTTTCTTGCGCACGATGTACTGCGAGACCGGATGGCGGGTGTAGCGGTCCGCTGCGCGTAGTCGCCGTAGCCCGTTGTCGAGCTTGCGCATGACTTTCGTGACCATCCGCTTCATGAACTGCCGAAGGCGGCGGGTTGATTGACCTGCCTGGAGAACGACGCTGCGTCGTGTGTGCTTGAGGACCTTGACGAACGAGATCCGATCGGGGTCCAAGCCCTCGCCGTCAGCCAGCCGCATGATGATCCGGTTCAGACAGTGATGGAGAGTCAGGTGGGCCCAGATCTCCTGCCGTACCAGTTCCGGCGACACCGACCGCAGCACCTCGGTCCTTCCCCGCTGAAAGGTCTTCAGCTGCCGGTAGGCGGATTCGACCTCCCAGCGCTCGTGATACAGGGCTGCCAGCTCCGCGGCGGGCCAGGACTCGGGATCGAGCAAGTCGGTCAGCAGCCTGGCTGTCTCGCCCCCGTCGACCTGGTAGTCGATCACCCTGACTGTCACCCCGCCCGGATGGGAGCGCCGCTGCCCGGCGAGATTCATCCGGGTCAGATAGGTCCCGTCAGGCAAGACCTCCATGGGCTTCGCGGCGACGAAGGTGCGGGCTCTGATCAGTAAGTGCGCTCCGGCCTGCGTATATGCCTTCCACAGTGCGACACCGGGGAAGGCCCGGTCCATGATCACCAACATGCCGGCGGCACTGCCGGCCATCTCTGTAGCCAGCGCGGGCTCGCCGCCACCGCCCTTGAAGCTGCCTATCCGCGCGTCGATCGTCGCGTGCGTACCGGTCTCGGTCAGCGTCACCACCCTGGCCTGCGGGAACCCGATGGGCCGACCGGCGCTGTCCACCTGCCCACCAAAAGCGGCACGTGTCGTATCGTTCTCCGGCACGTCCAGCAAGAACCCGTCGACCGCCGCAACTCTCATCCCTCGCCAGAACGCGGCCTTGAGAGTGGGCGGAGCGATCGCCCCCGCCACACGGCGGAACACTCCCTCCAACGGTGCGGCCCCAAGCTGCTGCCGGGCCCTGGTGAACGACGACTTGTTCGGGACTGCCTGGTCCATCTCGCCCAGGGCCCCGACCAGGTTCTCCGCGACATCGTCGTAGGAGTCCTGCTGGAACAGCGCCAGAGCGAGCACGAAGTAGACCATGAACCGGCTCGACAGGGGACGGGGCTTGGCATCCAGCCGACCACAGGCGGTCAGCACCTCGTCCACCAGCTCAGGAACGATCCACTCGGTGAGCAACCCGAGCCGGACTTCATCGGATAACCCGATCCATGGATGCATGTCCGTGTCAACGAACCAGCACCCCGGCGGTCACCGTGCCTGGGAGAGGAACTACGTGCACCTCTCAAGCAACGGCATTGGCCGTTGTCGACGACATAGCGGACCGCATCAAGCATGACGCGGTGGCAATAGCCCTCCGGCCTGCCGCCCAGCCCCTGAAGCCACGCGGGGACCGGCAGCAGCGGCCGGATGACCTGCCATTCCGCCTCCGTCAGGTCGGAGCCGTAACACGGGACGCGGTCCGGCCCGTCCGCCGCGTTGCCGAACCTGTGCGCGAGACAGTCACACGCCGGAGACGGCGCGTTGGACTCCACGGACGCAAGCGCGACAGACTGCAGCAACAGGGCCTCTCGGTGCTCGTTGGCTTCGACAACCCCGAGCTACCGCGAGGCCCTGCCTTCATGCACCGACCCCACCGCGATCACCCGATCAAGACCCTTGTTCGACCGACAAACCCGCTGATCGGAAAGCGGATGGCGTCTGAGACCATTCTGGGGACCCTGCGGCGGCTGGATGCATGCCCCGCGCCCGGCTACAGGAAGCGGCGGCGCAGCAGGTGCGGGGTGCGGCGGGTGAGCCAGGCGCTGGCCAGGCCGATCGCGGCGCCGGCGGCGACATCACTGGGGTAGTGGGCGCCGCTGTGGACGCGTTCGACGGCCACCATCGCCGCGGGAATCGCGCATGCGGCGCCGGCCAGGGGCCAGGCCGGCGTGATCGCGGCGGTGAACGCCACCGCGGCGGCGGTGTGTCCGGAGGGGAAGGAGGAGGAGTCGGGGCGGTTTTCGACCTCGTTGTGCGGGATCCACTCCTTGGGCGGCCGGGGCCGGCCGGCCAGTGGCTTGCACACGGCGTTTGAGGTCAACTGGGCGAGGCTCAGCGCCGTCAGGCCCGCCGCCGCGGCCCGGCGCCCCCGCCCGCCACCCAAGCACGCCATCAATACCGCCGCGCCGCACCACAGCTTGGCGCTCTCCGCCGTCTCCTCCACCGCCGACAGCGGCCTGCCGACCCGGCGGGGATCCCAGGACGCCACCTGCTTGGTCAGCCGCCGATCCGCCGCGCGAAGTCCCGCCATCAACCTCATGTTTTGCAGGTATCCCCGGTGGAGCTGGATCACACGCAAGAGCCGCTCGGTCGTTCCTGCACAGGTCAGGTTTCGTCCATGCGGCGGCGGTCCTGCTCGTCCCACTTTCGGGTGTCGCGCGGCTCCGCGTACGGCTCGGCCTGCGGCGGATGTCCGCCGGCGATGGCCCGCTGTCGCATGGTCTCCGCGTCGAACTCCAGGCCGAGCAGGATGGCCAGGTTGGTGATCCACAGCCAGACCAGGAAGACGATGACGCCGGCCATGGTGCCGTAGGTCTTGTTGTAGGAGGCGAAGTTGGCGACGTAGAGCGCGAATCCGGCGGAGGCGATCATCCAGATCACCAGGGCCAGGAGGCTGCCCGGCGTGATCCACCGCCAGCCTTTCACTCTGGCGTTCGGGGTGGCCCAGTAGAGGATCGCGATCATGATCGTGACCAGGATGACGAGGACGACGGCCCACTTGGCGATCGACCACACCGTCAGCGCGGTGTCGCCGATGCCGAGGGCGGTGCCGACCTGGCGGGCGAGGCCGCCGGTGAAGACCACGATCAGCGCGCTGATCACGGCGAGTACCATCAGCACGACCGTGACCCCGATGCGCACGGGCAGGATCTTCCACACCGGGCGGCCCTCGGGCATGTCATAGACGGCGTTGGCCGCGCGGATGAACGCCGCCACATAACCGGACGCCGACCACACCGCCACTACCAGGCTGGCGATCGCCACGATGGAGCCGACGCCGCTGTTGCCCTGTAGCTGTTGAACGGCCCGGGTGATGATGTCGCGGGCCGAGCCGGGGGCGAGCTGCTTGAGGTTGGCCAGCACCGGACGTGCGCATCGCGTCCGTCGGCCAGCTGTCCGTCATCTTCTTCGCGAACCGCGTGCTCAGGCACCTGTCCGTCCTGGACATCGTCTGGCTCGGGTAGCCACCCGCATCCGGCTCGCGCACGTCGGGGATCACGCGGCCGACGGCTGCGGGGCCTGCCCGTAGAACACCGCGCGCAGGCCTCTGATGGCGTCCTGCACCGCCGCCTCGCCCTGGTCCTCCAGGCACGCGTCCATCAGCTTCTGCGCGGCCGCCGCGAGCTCGGGATCGGCCACCATGCCCAGCGGCAGGCCGATCGCGGCGTCCCTCGCTGCGCGCGGGGCGAGGGCGGCGGCTTCTTCGACACTGCGCCGCTGCCACAGCTCGATGACCCGGGCCGACGGGGCCAGCGCGGACACCGCGCTCCCCCAGCTGCCGCCGCGGGCACGCCAGGCGGACCGGAACTCGATCGCCGCCATCCCGCCCACACGCCAGCGCGTCGCACGGCTCAGCGATGTCTCCCGGTAGATGACGCGCGCGGTCATCATCTCCCCGACGGCGACGACCAGCTGCTGCATCTGCGCCAAGCGCTGCTCGTGCTCCGCCGCGGCGGCGTCGGCTCGCTGCTGCCGCCGGGTGAGCCACGCCCCGAACCACACGCCCAACAACGTTCCTGCGACGCCGATGAACCTTGACTGGCCAAGTCAGCACCCCCGCCCGACAGTTCACCCGATAGAAGGCATCTCCGATTTTCACGCGGTATCGCCGGGCGGGCGCCCTTACAGTCTGCGTGCCGTCCGGATGAGACGGCATCATTCGCTGATACATGGGAGTGGGACGTGAGGTCTTCGGGACGTATGGCTGTCTCGGCAATGGCCGTGGCTATGGCGGCGCTGGGAGTAGGAAGTGGTGCCCCCGCTTCCGCCGCCCCCACGGCGACGCCGTCGTGCAGCGGGGCGGAATGCCCCAGCCTGAAGCCGACCAGGCTCACGGCCAGCCAGGCCAGCCTGAATGTCACCCAGATGCAATTGGAGAACATCAACGCGATGGCGTCCGACGCGGTGACCGGGGAGCCCATTCGCGGCGCGAAGATCGTGTTCGCCACCATGGGCGGCAGGACGCTGGGGACGGCCTACACGGACTACGACGGCATCGCTGCGATCGCTGCCCCGGAGAACCTGGGCCCCGGAACCCTCCAGGAACTGCTGGGCGGCTACGAAGCCGCAATGGTCGGCGACGGCGTTCACGCCCCGGCCGGAGCCCACGGAGCGATCACGATCGGCACTGACCAGGGCCCCGGTGTCCCAGGCAACCCATGCGCCGTCTGCAGCGACCGTGCGCTCAAGCAAGACGTGGTCCCGGTCGACTGGAGCCGGTAGCGGTGCGGATCTTCCGTCGGCGGTCCCGGGCGGCTGACCGCGGTGCCCTGGCACGGCTTCGAGCCGAGGCGCGGGAGAGCAGCGGTGTGGCGCCGGGCGGCCCGGTCAACGGCTACGCGGTCCTGGAGACCGCGGCCGCGCTGCCCATCAGTACCTGGCGCTACCTCTGGGAGCCCGAAGGCGTGCGTCACCTGGGGCCGATGGCCCAGGACTGGCACGCCGCCTTCGGCTTCAACCAGGACGACACCACCATCCCCGTCGTCGACGGCCTCGGCGTCGCCCTGGTGTGCATCCAGGCACTGCACCGCCGCGTGGAAGAGCTCACGGCCGAAGTGGATCGTCTGCGAGAAGCCGCGAGCGTGAACACGTCCGGGGCCGCGTGACGACGCCAGATGGCCTGTTGTGATGCTCCAGCGCTCGGCCGGGAAGGCCAGTTGCCACAGTCGCCGCCCTCGCCGAGCGCGGCCCGCGGTCGCCATCTCTTCCCTCAGAAGGCTGGGGGAGACGGTCCCTGCGGAACACTCATCGCGATCCAGAAGGCAAGACACCATGACAAGGCAGGACACCTTGGCACGACACGACACCGTGACGGGACCATCCCAGGCGATGGATCTGCGGTCACCGGTGTGTACGGACGCGGTCTGGCGGCTTCCGGTGACGGTCTGTCGCATCACCCAGTTCCTGGGTGAGCAGACGGCCGGCGCCTTACTGGAGCGCGCCATCGACTCCGCCGGCGACACGTTAAAGCCCTCCATGATCCGCGACCGAGAGGTGGTCCCCGACTTTCGCCGGTCCCGCTCGCGCCACGACTTCGCCGCGCCTGAGCTGATGGCAGCCATCGACGAGGTGCTGGAGGCGGTCGAGCACACTCTCGGAGTCTCCTGCCAGCACACCGAACCCAGCTACAGCCTCAACGCGCACAACGACGGCGACTTTTACCGGCCGCACCAGGACACCAGCGCCGAGTTCGCCCCCCGTCGTCTGCTCACATTCGTGTACTACCTGCATCGCACACCCCGGCCTTTCGATGGGGGCGAGCTGCGTGTGTTCGACGCGGCTCTGCCCCTGCACACCGAGACAGCCGGGAGATGGCAGGAACGCACCTGGCGGGACTGGGAACCTGAGCACGACAGCATTGTGTTCTTCCTCCCCACTGCCTGGCATGAGGTACGGCCGGTCAGCTGCCCGAGCAAGCACCACGCGGACAGCCGTTTCGCCATCAACGGCTGGCTGTGCAGCCCCGACCCCGCGAACCGCGGGAATGACGCGAGCCCGTGAGACACATCGTCTCCGAGTCCGACTGGCGGGGATGCGTCCCGTCAGTCGGACTCGTTCGAGGCGAGGGCACGTGAGCTCCCGGGACTCGAGCGTCCGGCCCGTTGGCCTGGTCGGTCAATCTTCAGTGGCAGAAACGCGCGCCGGTCAACGTTCAATGTCAATCGGTCAAGGTTCAGATCCTGATCAGGGGCTCAGCCCTCCGCGATGACCTCGTCCGCCTGCATACCCTTCTGGCCCTGCACCGCGACGAAGGTCACCTTCTGGCCTTCCTTGAGACTCTTGAAACCGTTCCCCTGGATCGCCTTGAAGTGCACGAAGAGGTCCGGACCGCTCTCAGGGGTGATGAAGCCGAACCCCTTCTCTTCGTTGAACCACTTCACGGTGCCGGACTGCCGCTCCGCCATATCCACTCCCTCGAATCACGTGCTCGGGCTGGACGTGTAAAACGCCCAACGAGCTGATCATTCCTGATGACGGGGACGATCCTGGGAATCCCCGACCTAGTCGCACAAAGTGATCGGTGTCAGGCGATCAAAGTCACCTGGCAAACGGTCAAGATCTCCTGTCAGAGGTCACACGGCGCTGTCGCCGCCGGCACCGAGACGTCTCTGTCGCGTCTCAGCGGACCTCGTCCCGCTGGGCCGAGGACCTGGAGCGCTACCAGGCCCTCATGGAGAGCCTGCTGGCCACGCCGGCCACAGCAGCACCTCAGCCCGGGCAGGCGCCTGCCTCAGGGAGCAGCCCCCTGCCCGTAGTCGACCTGGGACAGGTCACGGTCCATGAAGGCGGCGTGGTCGGCCTGCCACTGCTGGATGAGCCGGGTGACCGTGGCCGGCGAGAGCCCGGCCGCGCTGCCCAGGAACTGCTCCAAGGCCGGGACGAAGTCCCCGGAGGAGAGACCATGCAGGTAGAGCAGCGGCAGCACCTCGCTGATCTTCGGGGACTTGCGGCACCACGGCGGCAGGATCGCCGAGCTGAACCGCTTGCGCGAACGGCGTCGGTGGGGGAGCGCCCGTCGGGTTCGCAGGACGCAGGCCCGCATCTGCCGCATGCGGACGACGCACATCCACGGCAGCGGACAGTCGATCGGACTCCAGCACAATCTCGCCGCCTGGGCCCTGGCGAGCGCCTGGCGGGGCGTGACTCTGTACCCGCTGCACGGGCCCGTCGTCATCACCGGCCGTACCCAGGACGGGGGAGTGGCGCCACTGGACGATGACCTTGCGCAGCACGCCCGCGCTGTTGCGCAGACCGTCCGGGAGACGCTGATCGAGTGGCAGGCGCGGCGCCCGGCAACCAACGAGGCGGCCATCGCCGAGCTCCTTGCCTACGCCTTCCGTGACGTGACCACCGACCGGTAGTAGTGCACGCCGGATGCGCACCGTGCACCGCATCGTCCGCAGCGGCCTGTTGAAGTCCATCGCTGACTGCAGCGGCCGCGTTTGGCGAGGGCGCCCGTGTGGCGTGCAGGGACACCTACCAGGACGCCCCATCTAGGGGAAAGCCAAAAATCCACCCAGCGGAGCCCGGACGCTCAGCGGTCGGGCTCCTGCGTTTCCCCCACGGCCACCGTCGCCCCGCAGAACCGCTCCCGCTGCGACCTGGGGAAACGGCCCCAGAGGGGGACGTATGAGCGAACAGCGTTACGCCGCCCGCGCCGCCCCGACCCTGGGCATAGGCAGGTGAAACCGGCGCGGAGTCCCGGGATGCGGATCCACGGCGGGTACCGATAGATCGTGCCGCCCTTCGACCTTCCCGTCCCCCTGGCGCTGTGCCGTTCTGTCGATCACGTCCTTGGCCATCCCCACACCGCCGCGATCGAGCCCAAGTTCGACGGATGGCGCTGCCAGGTCCTCGCTGGCGCGGGCCGGTTGTGGAGCCGCCACGGCACCGACCTGAGCGCCTCGTTCGCGGACATCGCCGAGGCGTCGCGCGCGCTGCCGGACTGCGTCCTAGATGGTGAGCTGGTGGCCGTCCTCGACAGCGGTGAGCTGGCGTTCGGAAAGCTGCAGTCTCGCTCCGGACGTGGCCCGCGGTCCCACGAGGGCTTCACGGTTCACCTGGCCGCCTTCGATGTCCTGGCCGTCGGTGACACGGACTGGCGGCCGAAGCCGTACGCGGAGCGCCGCGGGCGGCTGCTGGACCTGCTGGAGGGCGGACCGCCCGTGATCCGCCCGGTTCCGGTCACCGGCAGCGTCGCGACGGCCCTGGGCTGGGTGGGTGCCCTGGGCGGAGTGGAGGGCGTCGTGATGAAACCGAACCGCCCCTACGTCGCAGGGCGCGGCTCGGGGTGGCTGAAGTGGCGGCAGATGCACACCAGCGAGGTCGCGGTCCTCGGGGTGAGCGGCCGTACTCCCGCAACGCAGTGCCTCGTCCTCGGCCTGCCGCACCGCGAAGGCCAGATGCGGGCCGTGGGAGTGAGCCTCCCCCTCGGCCAGTCGGTACGCCACGAGCTGCTCCCGCTGCTGCGGCCGGCCGGGGACACGGAGGCGGAGCTGCCCGGGATCGTGGGCGGGCTGCCCGGCGCCGATCCGGTGTACTACCGGCCCGTGATCCCCGACGTGGTCGTGGAGATCGAGGCCGACCAGACCGGCCCCCGCGAGTTGGGGCGGTTCCGGCACCGCCCCCGCGTGCTGCGCGTCCGCGGCGACCTCACGGCCGACAACCTGCCCTCCGCTCCCTGAGCCGCAGGGCGGGCGGCTCCGTCCGTGAGTGCGCGGTCACCGCACTAGAGTACGTATCGAGTCGTGATCAATCCGCGGGATTCACCCTCGTAACAAACGCTGATCACGCAGCGAACGGGCAGTCGCACTGGATGCGCATGCCGGTCAGCCTGTGGGCAGGCCGATCTGGTCGCGTTCGAGCACGGAGCGCAGCTCCGAGAGGATCTGTACGGCGGCCAGTCCTGAGGGACCGCCGAGGACGTCTGCGGTCAGCTCGGCCAGTGTTTTGGTGAAGGTCGCCTCCGCCGCCTCGACGAGTTGCAGGCCTCCGGCGGTCAGGTCCAGCAGTGATGAGCGGCGATCCGATGGATTGGTTCGCCGTATGACCCATGCCTGCTTCTCCAGGCGGTCGATGCCCTTGCTGGTCGCGCCGATCCCGATGGCGAATTCGGTGGCGAGGTCCGCCACCCGGGACCCGGGGTGGTCGCGCAGGAAGCGCAGGAACTCGAACTGCGAGGTGACGATCCCGTGCCGCTCGCGAAGGCGGTCGTTCAGCGCGTTGTAGAGGCGTGTCTCGCAGCGGACGAGATCGGCGAAGAAGCCCGGGAGGTCGATCGGGCCACGGCTTGACTTAGATGCCATGGCATATATTTTAGCCTAGATGCCTGGGCATATAGTTCTTTGGCATGTACTTGCGATGGAGGCGACAATGAGCAGGCAACAGCGCGCGGAGATCGACGCGATGGTCCGACGGCCTCAGCCGGAGGCCCCTCGGTCGGTGGAGGAGCTCCGCGCCGGGTTCAGGGCGATGATGGGGGAAATGATCGTCCCGGCTGGGATCCGCACCCGGACTGCGACGCTCGGCGATCGGCCCGCGGTGCTCGTCGAGCCGGTCGGCACTCCGAAGGCCGGGACGATCCTCTACTTTCACGGCGGCTCTTACGTGGTCGGTTCACCGGAGACGGCGATGTCGCTGACGGGGAACCTGGTGACCAGAACCGGGTTCAGGGCGTTCTCGCTGGATTACCGGCTTGCCCCTGAGCACCCGTTCCCGGCCGCGATCGAGGACGGGCTGAGCGCCTACCGCGCACTTCTCGACAGCGGCGAAGACCCTTCGGTGATCGTGTTCGCCGGCGACTCCGCCGGTGGCGGCCTCACTGTCACCACGTGCCTCGCCGCCCGCGACGCGGGCCTGCCCATGCCCGCCGCGATCGTGGCGTTCTCCCCCGGACTCGACATGACCCGGACAGGCGAGAGCATGGACACCAAGGCGGGCATCGACCCGTTCTTCACGCGTGAGGGCCTGGAACACACCGGGACCATGTACCTTGCGGGACAGGATCCGCATCAGCCCATGCTCAGCCCCGCCACCCTCGCCGACCTGACCGGCTTCCCTCCGATGCTTCTGCAGGCGGGCACCAACGAAATACTCCTGGACGACTCCACACGCATGGCCACGCGCGCGAGGGACGCCGGAGTGGACGTCATCCTGGACATCACCGCTGACGTTCCACATGTCTTCCAGGCGTTCACCGGCGTCCTGGACGAAGCCGACGAGGCACTGGACCGCGCCGCTCTCTTTCTCAGCCAGCACATCCGCACCAGGGACACGGCACGCACGTCGGCAGGCTGAAGCCCGCAGACGGTCTCATGCGGACCACGGTCCGCACCCCAGGCCCTGGCTCGCCGTTCCTCTTCCTGGCGGCCGGCACCCCACCTCGCTCCGAGGGCCGTTCAAGACCCCGGGGGTGCGTTCTCCGTGGGCGGTGGCTCATGCGGGGATGCTAGATCTTCTTACGTGACGCGAGTGCAACTGACCGACAACGAATGGGAGTTCGTCGCGCCGTACCTGCCGATTGGCGAGTACGGCCCGTACCCCGAGCGGCTGCGACAGCAGTTCGAGGGCGTGATCTGGCGGTTCAAGACGGGCGGGCAGTGGCGGGAGATGCCGGCCGAGTTCGGCGCCTGGTCGACCGTCCACAACCGCTTCCGGCAGTGGCGTGAGGCAGGCGTCTTCGAAGCCCTGCTGGACGGACTGATCGCAGAGGCCGCGAAGCGGGGTGAGGTGGACCTGTCCCTGGTCAGCGTCGACTCCACCACCGCGCGCTCACCATGATGCTGCCGGGATGCATCTGGGCCAGGACGTCATCACCGCAATGGAGAATGCCGCCGAGGAGGAGAAGGCCAGGCAAAAGGGGGCGACTCCGAAGGACAAAATGGGCAGGATGCCGGGACCGGACCGGACCCGAGCGGGAAGAGCGGCGACGCGTCCGACGGCGGCAGAAACTCCGCCTGAAGGCCGCGCTCCTCGGACGCTCCAGGGGCGGGCAGACCAGCAAGGTCCACCTCGCCGCCGACCGGAAATGCCGCCCCCTGGTGTTCGTCCTGACCGCAGGCCAGGCAGCGGACAGCCCGCAGTTCATCCCCGTGCTCAAGAAGATACGGGTCCGCGGGCCCGTCGGCCGCCCCCGCACCCGGCCGGGCGCCGTCGCCGGGGATAAGGCCTACTCGTCCCGCGGTAACCGGGCCCACCTGCGCAAACGCCACATCAAGGCCGTCATCCCGGAGAAGAAGGACCAGACCGCCAACCGGAAGAAGAAGGGCTCCCGTGGTGGTCGGCCCGTCAGCCTCGACGCCAACCTGTACAAGGAGCGCAACACTGTCGAGCGTCTGATCAACAAGCTCAAGGCCTGGCGAGGCATCGCCACTCGGTACGACAAGACCCCGGACAGCTACCTCGCCGGCCTTCACCTGCGCGCCTCGATGATCTGGATCAAAGACCTCACCCGGACCACCCGTTGACCACGACTCAATACACGTTCTAGGCGGCAGGTGCGCCAGCCTCGCCCGTTGCGTACCAGGGCGCCGCGCTCTTCAAGATTGCCGAGGTGGTAGGCGACCGACGCCGTGCTGCTGAGCCCGATGCCGTCGGCAAGCTGCCGGACCGACGGGCCCTCACCGCGTTCCTCGATCCACCGTTGTATGCACCGCAGGATCTGTTCCTCCCGCGCGGTGAGGTGCTCCGGGCGCCGGTTCACGGCCGCCATCCCACGGCGCGGGCCTGGCGGCGCAGCTCCACCCGCGCCGCCGGCGTCCGTCCCGGGCCGGACCAGTACGGGTGAAACAGCAGCCGGCCGGACAGAGTCTGCAGGCGGCGGCGCAGCGCGGTGGTGTGCACCGGGTGCGGTGCGGCCAGCGCCGCATACGTGAGCTGCCACTCCGCCTGGAGCTCGATCAGGTCAGGGGGGAAGGGTGCGTGCTCCATGCCAACAATTAGGCCACGTGTTCGATTTTCTGGCCAAGTCGACCCGTGTCCTGTGCCATCGGATCTTGAGCGCGTGCCATCGGATCTTGACGGCCGCGAGTCCGTGTCACCGAAGATTGAGCGGTGGGAGCCAGGCGCCCTCCGGCGAGCCGCGGATGTAGTCAGGCGTGGTGGCCGGGTCTACCTGACCGGGCCTTCATCTTCTCCTGGCTGTGCGTCAGGCATGTCCAGGATGGCCTCTCGGGTGTACTGAGGGCTCTCTGGGGGTGGGGCCACGCTAGGGGCCATGAGTTCGGTGAGGAGCCTGCTCAGGTCATCCGTGGAGAGCGCCAGGCCCAGGGTCTGCACGATGCGCAGAGCACAGTCCCGGATGGACTGAGCGTCCTTCTCGGGCGCCGCCGTGCTCCTAATCTCGTCACACACTCGGCTGAACTGTTCAGCGCTGATCGTTGGCCGGCTTATCGGTTGCGCCATGGTGCGCTCCTCCTGGAAGAGCGGGCGGTTCCACCCGCTCTTCCAGAAAGCGCTGAGCACACCCCAACGGCAACTGGAGAGAGCCAGCGCGCAGGCGCTGGACCAGAGTCGCTCAGATTTCGTTGGCACGCGCTCAACGTGCACTGTCACAGGACAGCCCGCCGTGGCTCGTTGGACCGCGTGTGACGACCGCTGAGATGACCGACGTCCTCGAGTGGGACGCCCGCACGCTCCTCGAGGAGTACGACGGCGGGTCCCCGAGTACGGGGGAGCGTCTCCTCGCCGAAGGGCTGGCCCGGGCGCAGTGGAGCGGGTCGGCCTTCCGGGCCTCGCTGCGCGATGTCCCGGAGTCCGTGCGGGCCGGGCGCCGGATCGACGTCCTCGAATCCGGCGGCGGCGGTCCTGGAGTCCGCTGACATCTCCGGGGTACGGCCGGCGCTACACGGGTTTCTTCGTCACGGCATGGATCGCAGCGGGGGGTAGTTCGTCGTGATCCCCGGCGGCTGGAGCAGGGGCGGGGGTTCGGGGCCGGGGTCCTCGGTGACGACGACGCCGGCGGCGGCATGGTCGAAGCCGGCGGGCCAGCGGGTGTGGTCGCTGGCCAGGGCGTGGTCGGCCGTGCTCAAGTCGGTGCCGCGCAGGTCTGCCAGGCGAAGGTCGGATCGGCGGAAGACCGCACCGCGCGCGTTGGCCTTGCGCAGGTTGGCCTCGCGCAGGTCGGCCTCGGTGAAGTCGGCCTCCCGCAGGTCGGTCTCGGCCAGCCGCGCGCCGCGCAGGTCGGCCAGTGCACATCGGGCACGGTGGAGGATTGCGGTCTTGAGGTCGGCGGGCGCGCGATCGGCTCACCCCGCCTGCACGGGGAGGGCTTGCCGAACCAGGACAGCATTCCGTCGACGCCCGGCTCACCCCCGCCTGCGCAGGAAGGACCATCTGCGGATGCCGGACGAGCTGGAGTTCCGCGGCTCATCCTCGCCTGCGCGGGGAGGACAAATGCCTGGCGTTCACGCCCGAGGGCACCGGTGTCCCGGGGCTGCCACTCATGCCCGATCGAGCCTGCTTGAAGGGTACGGGCGTTTGACAGCGAGCCCAGGCATCCATGCCCTCGCGCCGCCCCCGACCGGCCGGAGGATCCCAAAACGAGGGTCCGCAGGCGACGTTGCGGGAAAGAATGGCAGCCATGACGTATGAAGGCTCCTCCATCGACCCGGCCAGGCCCAGCATCGCCCGCGTCTACGACTACCTGCTCGGCGGCAAGGACAACTACGCCGTGGACCGTGAGATCGGCGACGTGTTCAAGCGCGACCTGCCCGGTTCGGTGGCCATCGCCTTCGCCAACCGCGCGGCCCTGACCCGGGCGGTCAGGGAGATCGCGAAGACCACCGGCATTCGGCAGTTCATCGACCTGGGCAGTGGCCTGCCGACCGCGGACAACGTCCACCAGGTCGCGCAACGGCACGCCCCCGAGTCCCGGGTCGTCTACGTCGACATCGACCCCCAAGTGCTGGTCCACGGCCGCGCACTGCTGGAGAACAACGACCGGACCCGCGTCGTCGCGGTCGATGTGCGCAACCCCGAAGGCATCCACACTCACCCCGACACCCTGGAAATCATCGACTTCACTCGTCCCGTCGCCGTCATCCTCAGCGCCATCCTCCACCACGTCAACGATGACGAGGACCCGGCTGGCATCGTCCGCTACTGGCGAGACCACGTCCCCTCCGGAAGTTACTTCTTCATCAGCCACTTCCGCTCCGGCAACAACCCGGAGACCGCGGAGGCCGAGATGGTCCTCCAGCAGACGTTCGGCCGCGGCCGGTGGCGCACCGACGCGGAGATCGCCTCCCTGCTGGACGGCCTGGAGATCCTCGACCCCGGGATCGTCCCCGCGTCCCTGTGGCGTCCCGACGAGAGCGACAACCCGTGGAACAGCGGCGAAAGACGAGAGCTCACGGTCTGGGAACACCTCATCGCCGCCGGACTGGCCCGGAAAGCCCAGACGTGATCCCCGGATGACGATCGCCGGGCAGCTGCGCCTCCGGCCGGCAGGTCGCCGGGGTGGCGAAGTTCCTCGGCATCGACGCCGGCAAGTGAGCGGATTGACGTCCTGCCCGACCGTACCGCCCAGACCCTGGCCGCGTGGCTGCACGAGTTTCCCGGGGCCGAGTACGTCTGCCACAACGGTGGGATTGATGTTGCGACGGGCTGGTCCATCGTGCCTGGCGAAGCCGAGGACTCCTCGCCTCCCTGTGGCGGGTGGCCACAAGGCAGACGCTTTGACAGTGAAGTCAGTCGCCCCAGATCAGAGCGACGACGTCGACTGACTGGCTTCGTAACCGAGAGCTGACACCGGTTGCCGTCGAGTTCGAGCAGCACTTGTTGATCACAGAGCCGGAAAATGTCAGCGAGAACTGACACCGCTGTCACCGGGATGGGGCTTTTGTTGCCCCGCTGGACGGCCCTCGCGGAAGGGGTCCGTCACATCGGGAGGGAGAACAGACGCACTGGCTTTGAAGGCCAGCGTGCGTTGTTGCGCAGGGGCGTCACCATGGTCCGCAGTGGCATGGTCACCAGGCGGTTTTCGGGTTGTTCGACAAGCACCTCCTTGTCGAGGGCGTGCCATCCGAGGCGCTGGTACAGCGGCACGAGGGGAGGTCGGCAGAACAGGAGCGCGTGCTGAGGACCCATCGTGCGAGCGTGGTCAAGTGCCGCTGTGACCACGCGCCGGGCCAACCCCTGGCCCTGCATGTCGGGTGCGACGGCTACTCCACCGACGCCTACCACCTCTGTCTCGACATCACCGATCGCAACTGGCAGCCGGAGTAGGCCGGCGTGTGCCACAAGCCGGTCGCCGTGTCTGATACCGAAGTGCTCTTTTTTGGGCAGCCAGGTCAAACCGGCCGCGGCAACACCGAAGGGATCATCGCCGTCACCGAGAATCTCGTCCTGGTCCGTCTTCGTGTACTGAGGAAGCCGCACTACAGCCGGTGCTACAGAGAATTGGTTGTCAGACATCCCCACATGATGATCTCCCTTTCGAGGTCGGGCCAAGTGATCGATCAGCCGATCACCGGGAGTAGCACTGGTGTGAGGTCAGCTGCCAGAGTTTTGTGCTGCGGCCCGGGCTCTTTCGGTCCGGCGGCCACGTCGGGCTGACCTGGACCTTGCGACCCTGGCCGCGGGCCGCTGGCGGCTGGAGTGCCTCGGCAACAACGTGGCTGGAGGCCGGCGAGCAGATGACTGCCCTGGCCGCCGACGTCCGGCACTTCCTCGCCGGGGAGCCGCGGTGACGGCGCTGTCACGTTGTTGGGTGTGTGGGTGCCTGATGGCGTGTCGGGGCGTGGTGGGGCCCAGGTGCCGGCCTGTGTCAGGCCGTGGTGGGGCAGCCGGCGGTGCCGGTGATCTGGTCCCAGATGGCGAAGCGGATGGTCATCTCGGCTCGGTGTTGGGATGCGGTCATCAGGTGGCGGTGGGGCCGGAAGTGGGGTGAGATGCCGCTGAACGCGGACAGGAACCGCTGGGCTCCACCGGTACTGCGGAAGCCCTTCATCGCACGTTCACGCTGCCTCGTCGGCTGGTGGGAGTTCTCCGCCCGGTTGTTCAGCCCCTTGTGGGAGCGGTGCTCGACGGAGGGCATGACCTCGCGGTGGGCCGCGCCGTAGGAGCGCAGCTTGTCGGTGACGACCACCCGGGTCACCGTGCCGGTCTTCTTCATCAGCCTGCGGAAGAAGCGCCTGGCCGCGGCCTTGTCTCGCCGGTTCTGGACGAGGATGTCCAGGACGTTGCCGTCGGCGTCCACGGCCCGCCACAGGTACTTCCGCCCGCCGTTGATCTTGAGGAAGACCTCGTCCAGGTGCCACTCGTCCCCGGGCCGGGACTGCCTGCGGCGTAGTGCGTTGGCGTAGGTCGGACCGAACTTGGCGCACCACCGCCGGACCGTCTCGTAAGAGACGATCACACCGCGCTCGAGCATCAGCTCCTCGACCTCGCGGTACGACAGCGGGAAGCGGTGGTACAGCCACACACAGTGGGCAATGACCTCGACCGGGTACCGGTGCCTCTTGTACGACGGCGGCGCGCTGCCCACGGACGACCCCTCCCAGCACGACCAACCAGAAGATCATCCCACCCGGTCAGTCAACGTGACAGTGCCCCCGGGAGCGTTGATCGCTGGTTGTCTCGCTGTCCGTGATCGTGGCTGTCGACCTGCTCCGTGGGACAAGGGCCGCCGAAGCGGGGCATTGGGGCAGTCCTCGAGTCATCGCCCGGGAGTGGCCCGTTGCGTCCGCGAGGGGGCGGAGGCGTCGGCGAGGTCGGCGCCGGTGTCGGCGTCCCGCCGGGAGTGGCCGACGCCGTGCCAGTCCAGGCACATGACGGTCGCGTCGTCCTGCAGGTGATCGTGGTTGGCGTCAAGGACCGCCGTGATGAGGGTGCGGGCGGCCTCACGGGGATGCAGCGCGCGGGTGCGGACGATCCGGTCCGACAGATCAAGACGGTGGGCGTTGCGCTCCAGCATGCCGTCGGTCAGCATCACCAGCCGGTCACCCGGCCGCAGGTCCAGCGACTGGACCCGGTAGCCGTGAGGGGCATGGAAGCCGAACGGCGCATCGATCTTCGGAGTGATCTCTCGCACCTGTCCGTCGCGCATCAGCAGCGGCCAGGGGTGCCCGGCGTTGATGAACTCGGTTGTGCCGTCGATCAGGCTGATACGCAGGAGCTGGCCGGTGACGAAGCCGTGGCGGCCGTGCTCGCGCACGGCCTGGTCGGCCTGGCGGCCCTGTTCGGCGAGGTCGGCACCGGCCCGCCGTGCCCGGCGCAGAGCGCCCACCAGGAGCGTGGCGAGCAGCGCGGCGTCGACATCGTGCCCCATGGCGTCGGTGACGGAGAGCTGGACCGTGTCCCGGTCGACCACGTAGTCGAAGGTGTCACCCCCGACGTGGTCGGCCGGCTCAAGCGCCCCGGCCACCGTGAACTGCGCCGCCTCACACGCCAGCGACGCCGGGAGCAGCCGGTGCTGGATCTCCGCGGCCAAACTCAGCGGGACGGTACGGCGGCCCCACTGGTACACGTCGGTGAAGGACCGGTTCGCGATGACAATGTAGGCCAGGGCGTGCGCGGTCTCGCCGACCTCCCGCATCACCTCCGCGTCCGGCGCTACGGGCAGGAACAGTTCCAGGAGCCCGATGGTGTCCCCGCGGTTGGTCACCGGGGCGACGATCCGCACCAGCGCCCCCTCGCCCTTGTCCTCCACGCTCGGCCGCTGGGTGCGGATCACGTCGTCGTACAGGGTGCCCCGCAGCGTGATGCGCCGGGCGGGTTCATCGGTCTCGACGCTGCCCGCCGCACCCATCCGTACGACTGAGCTGCCAGTGAAGTCGGTGATCAGGAACGACACCGACGCGGCCCCGAGGTGTTCCTTGAGCATGCGCGCGACCACGTCGAGCGACTCCACGGGCGCCGCGGCCTCCGCCGCCGCCAGCGTTCCCGCCAAGGTCATCGCCCTGCCCCCGCCACTCCCGTTCCCGGGAAGACGATTGGTCGGCCCACCCTCCCCATCAGGCCCGCATACGGTCACGGTGACTCCTCGCTCCTCGCTCCTCGCCGGCGCTCAGGGCTCCGTCCCGGGTGGGCGAGGAGCCGGCGCCAAGCCCGGGGCCAAACAGTGCCATTGCACCACAGAGCCCCTGAACGGACGCCTGGGCTCGCCCCGAACCCGGCGGTCCGTACGCCCTCCGCCGTTGCGGCACCCCACCACTTCACCCACAGCCCGCACCGAGGGCCTCATCGACCAGTAGTTGAACGGGTGGGTGTGGCGTTGGCGCTCATTGTGTGGTCACCCTGGCCTTTGGATCGCCATGCCCGCTCCTCTGACCGCCGCACAGGCCCCGGCTGCCCCCGTCAACCCTCGCAGTGACAGGCGCTGGCCTCCGTCCACGTTCGAGGTCGATTACCTCTCCGCCGAACACGCGGAAATCTATGTTGGTCGAAGTAGACATTGGGAGATCGCGTGGTTATGGTTTCTCTCGTAGCCGAGATCGAGCAGGGCCCGGCAGACACGAACTGCCGGGCAGCAGTACGTAGTTGCAGTGCGCAGGGCGGTGCGGTGGTGGAGTCCCGAAGCCAGGGTTGTTGCAGGACGGCGACGGGACTGACGGCCGGACCGGGTGGCCCGCAGTGATCAGGGGCCGCCGTGAGCAAGACCGCAGTCAACGCGGTGGCAGTACCCGTAAGTGCGGTTCGCAGTACCCAGCAGTGAAGTCAGTGAGCAGCACCTCGGTGAAGGCGTCGGCTGCGGACGCGCGCACCGGGAGGTTCGGCAGTGGGGTTCCAAGCCAGAGCAGACGCAGGACGGGCGACGGGGCTGGCTGCCGGAGAGTGGCGCTGTCGCAGGTCACGGAGCAGTTCGCATCACCAGCAGTACGCAGTCCCCCGCTTGGTAAGCAGCTGATCACCGAGGGAAGAACGGAGGAGCCGAGCGCCGTCAGGATCGCCCGGGCGGAAGTCCTGAGCCCGGGTACCGCAGGACATCGATAGTGAGGTGGTCTCCGGTCGAGCAACCGCGATCCCCGCACACGCTTTCATCCCCCGTGAGCTGGTGCGGAAAGAGAGGGCCGGTGCAGTATCAGGGCCGGCAGATGGTGTAGCAGTTCCTTCGGGGCCCTGGTGCCAATGGCA
>LRTP01000630.1 GCA_001550305.1 Streptomyces diastatochromogenes | reverse complement strand
CCCACACGCGCCGCAACGACGCGCACAGAAAACCCGATCACGGCCACTGTCAACCATCAGCTGGGACCGAACTGTCAAGCATCACCCGGGATCGGACACGCCTGAGCAAGCGCGAGCTGTTACAGGTTTCTCTACCTCATCAAGTGCCCGCGCGAGCGCGGGCTGGCCCTTGGGCTTTGGCCCCTCTGCGCCTTCGGCGCCGGGGCCAAGCCCCGGGCCGCGGCGAGTGCGGGCCCGAGTCGAGAACGATAACCACGCCGATGGGCCGGTTGGCTCCGAGACTTTAGGCAGCCACCATGGGGCGAGCCTCGAAGATCATGGCCCCAACGTCGTGCTGTAACGGGCAGGTCCACAGACTGCCCGACTCGCCGGAAGCTTAAGGGGCCATGATCACTCGCCCCATGGCAGCTCCCGCCCAAAGTCTCGGAGCCAACCTCTCGCCATCGTCGACCGCAGGCCTGTCGTATCCCGTGCAGATCGGCTACCGGCGCGATCTTCCAAAATGGTGCAATTGTTCGGACATGGTTCGCTGCCTGTAGGCTCGCCAACCCGCCGTTGGTGCAGATGAGGAGTGTCATGGAGCTGCTGCCGTGGAGGGTGAACCGTGTCGCGAACAGCGCTCCCGGGGTAATCCCGGCGGTCGTGGCCATCGCGTACCTGGCGCAGGCCGGCGGCATCCTTCCTCGACTGTTGGCTTGCCTGTCCCTGATCGGGTTCGCGGTGATCGCTGTCAGGGGCTACCGCCTCGGTGTGAGGTGCGAGCACGGGACGCTGGTGGTCCGTGGATATCTGCGTACGCGGGTGATCGCCCGGGAGAGCATCACAGGGATCACGGACTTCCCGGCGGTCAGATGGACGACGCCCAGGGGACGCAAGCGATGGACCCCCATCACAGCGTTCATGACCAACACGACCGAAATCTCGGTCAGCCGACGCCACAAGGCACAAGCCGTCGGAAAGCTGCGGCGGTGGGCACGACGGTAGGGACCTGGCCCGGTCACGGACTACTCACACCACAGCTACGGATCACAGGCGTCGTGCCCCAGTCGTGCCCGGCCGAGCGCGCAACAACGGTGAACCGCGGATATCCATAGGGCCCGGCTGACATCAGCGACTGACACCAACAGGCACGAACACGAGCGGTCGACGCGGGACGTCCATGGACGATCGAGCAAGATGCAGGACCGGTTGAGCGACGCTGATAGGACCCGGTGATCGACCTGATAAGGATGAGGCCAGATCTCAAAATCTGCTTCCAGCGTCAGCGCTCCTGGGGTGAGCCCTGAGCCACTTGGAGCATCGCGCTAGCATCCCGCATGCCCATTCCGTGGAGATCCAGCGTGGACGTATTCGCGCGCATTTTGAGACAGCATGCAGTCGAGCCCGAGTCTGTACGCGACGTCGACGCCGCCTGGGATGCCTTCGGTGAGTTCCTCCAGGTCGAGGTCGCTGGGATCGAGCGTCTTGAGAACGATGGTGACGGCTTCATCGTCGAATGGGGCAGGTGGGGCTGGAACGACGATCAGCCTTCGATGTCCTTTGGGCGACTGCTTGCGGTCAACGGTGCCGACGACCGTGATGCCCCCGACTGGCAGCCGGAGTACTGGAAAGTCGAGCTGCAGCTCGTCTTCGGCGAGGACCCGGCATGGGCAGCGCTCGACAGCCTCGGGCATCAGGACACCGGATTCGACTACGACGAGATCGGCATGCCCAGGACTGTCGCGCTGGGAGAGATGCGCCGGTTCATCGAGTCTTACCCCCAGCTGGCGGCCATGTGGCGAGCCGAGCCCATTCGCAGCAACCTGACCCTGGAGCAAGCGGGCTAGCTGCCGAGCCCGGCACAGCACGGAAGTACAGCAACCGCAGCAACCGTCACCGGTCCAACAGACACCGCGCAGGGCCGCGCAGGAACCGCAATGACTGCCTCTGACCGATCCACTTTGAGCTACGGATCAGAAGGTCACCAGCATCCCGAAGAACACGAGAGCCCCTCGATGATCTTCGAGGGGCTCTCGCACATCTGCAATCTACGAAGAAACCTCAGATCAGAGCGCTTCTCTAGACGGTGTGATCGGCTCGCCCGACTTACGTACTACAGGCAAAACACTCCAGGGGAAGTTGATCCAGTCGTCGGTCCGCTTCCACACGTACTCGCACTTCACCAGCGAGTGGGGCTTCTCATAGATCACGGCGCTGCGGACCTCGGCGACGGTGTCGACGCAGAAGTCGTGCACGAGCTTGAGCGTCTTGCCGGTGTCGGCGACGTCGTCGGTGATCAGGATCTTCTTGTCGGAGAAGTCGATGGCGTTCGGGACGGGAGCGAGCATGACGGGCATGTCGAGCGTCGTACCCACACCGGTGTAGAACTCCACGTTGACCAGGTGGATGTTCTTGCAGTCGAGGGCGTACGCGAGTCCACCCGCGACGAAGACGCCCCCGCGGGCGATGCTGAGCACTATGTCGGGCTGGTACCCGTCGTCGGCGATGGTCTGGGCGAGCTCACGGACCGCGACCCCGAACCGCTCGTAGGTGAGGTTCTCCCGCACGTCGGACACGCTCATGCCCGCGCTCTCCCCGCTCCCGCTCACACCTGGGTCCGATGGAAGTTGAGGAAGGACCGGGAGGCGGTCGGCCCGCGCTGGCCCTGGTAGCGGGAGCCGTACCGGTCGCTGCCGTACGGGAACTCGGCCGGCGAGCTCAACCGGAACATGCACAGCTGCCCGATCTTCATGCCCGGCCAGAGCTTGATCGGAAGCGTCGCGAGATTGGACAGCTCCAGGGTCACGTGCCCGGAGAAGCCGGGGTCGATGAACCCGGCGGTGGAGTGTGTGACGAGCCCCAGCCGCCCGAGCGAACTCTTGCCCTCCAGCCGCGAGGCAAGATCCACGGGAAGCGAGATCACCTCGTACGTGCTGGCGAGCACGAACTCCCCGGGGTGCAGGATGAACGGCTCGTCCCCCTCGGGCTCGACGAGCCGAGTCAGATCGGCCTGCTCGACGGAGGGGTCGATGTGTGGATAACGGTGATTCTCGAACACCCGGAAGTAGCGGTCGAGCCGCACGTCGATGCTCGAGGGCTGCACCATGGATTCGTCGTACGGGTCGATGCGCACCCGACCGGCGTCGATCTCGGCCCGGATGTCCTTGTCTGAGAGAAGCACGCCCCGAGGATACGCGGGGACTGTCAGCATTTCGCACAGTCCCCGCGCCCCAGGTCCTACCGCTGAGTCCTACCGCTTCTCGAGCGTGACCGGAACGACGCTCCGGAGCCGCGCACACCGCGGACACCGGACCAATCGACCGGGGCCGAGTCGCTCGGCCTGCTGCATCGGGAACGAAGCGGTGCTGAACACGTGCCCCTCGGCACAACGGACGACGGTGCGCTCCATCAAGTCCTCAGAGTCCCTTCCCCAAGAGCCGCGTCTGACTGACGACGAAAGCCACATTACGGGATGAAAGGGATGGCCCTCCAAGCGGCACTCCGGTCCCGCTCGGACCCTCTTCCACTCCTCCACCGTACGCCCCAACTCCGGTCCCCCGCACCCATGTCCACGCCCCGAAACGCGCACCGGCCCCTCGGCGTCAGCGCCAGGGACCGGCCATGAGGTAGAGTGAGCGAGCATTCGGCACCGGGCAACCGGCGTCTTACGCGGGTGTAGTTTAGTGGTAGAACATCAGCTTCCCAAGCTGAGAGTGCGAGTTCGATTCTCGTCACCCGCTCCATGTGAAACCCCCAGGTTGATGACCCGGGGGTTCTTTGTTGTCTAGACCTGTAGGCGGGGCGCGCACCACATCCGCACCATAAGGGCTCGACTACGTGCCAGTGGGCTTCTCTTTGTGGCTTCCATCTGGCTCTCGCGGTCTCGTCGCAGGTGGTCGCCCTGTCGGTCACGGACGACGGCTGTACCGGCACCGCGCCGAAGGCCGAGCACGCAGACCACAACGCCACACACGGGCGAGGCCTCGGCATGGTCAGCGCGATCGCACACCGGGTCGTGATCCACGACAGCCAGGCCGGCCACACCGTCACCGCAGAAGTCTTCACGAGCATCCGCCCGGGAGGCCACCCGTGCTGACGTCGACCACTCCTGAGGACTTAGCCCCGGAAGGACAGGGCGGCGCGTACCGCTGCTGGGCCACGGCCTACCCGCTGCAGGAAACCAGCTCTATCCCCCTGGGATCACACGATGCGACGAGCCCCCGTCTGGCGCTGCGATGGCTTCGCGAGCGCGCGAGGAACGTCACGGACCAGCTCGACATGGCATACGCCCAGCCGGGCCGCTACTGGCTGAGGGACGAGGCCGAGCACGAACGAGCCCTCGCCTACCTGACCACGGGCACGGCCTACCAACTCGCCCTGCACGACGAGAACACGCGCTACGTCCTCGTGGCCTACCCGCCGGGAGCGACCTCGTGAACGGATACATCCGCGGCTTCTGGTGCGAATGCTGGACCGAAGACCTCACCGAGGCGCGACAGCCGACCTTTCACAGCTCCTTCGACGCCCACTCGGCCGGACAGGCAGACCGCTGGATAGCGATCGCGCTCCGCACCATCACGCCAGCGCTGGACTCCAGAGCCTCCGACGAGGCCTGGGACTGGCTCTACGAGGGCCGCATCAAGACGAGGAGAGCTCTCCTGTGTTCGGAGCCCTGCACCGTCACGATCAACCAGGGCAGTACACGCATCACTTGGACGGCCCGACCAGCGCTCTTCCTACCCTTGGCGCACCGGCGACGTCTTGAACTTCCATCCTGCGCATAGGACTTCAAGCCCCACGCCAGGTTGTCGGATCCCAGCTGATGTCTGACGTTCTGGTCCCACGTGATGCTTGACGGTGGGCCTAGACAACATAGGGAGCCCCGTGGGGCTTGTTCGCTTTCA
>LRTP01000629.1 GCA_001550305.1 Streptomyces diastatochromogenes | reverse complement strand
ACGTCCCTTGCCGTTAGTTCGGGGCAGCTGCTGTCTGAGAAGCAGAAAGCTCAACCCGCGAGGGAAGAATCCCCCTGCTTCAGCTGGGGGAGAAGTCAAGAGCGCTGCCATGCTCTCGGCGGCGGGCGGGGTGATGTGGTCCAGGAGTCCGGAGCGCGACACGGTGAGCGGTTGCTGCGCGTGCTGCGGCTCGTGTCCGGCGGGCAGCAGCCGGTGGTAGGGAGTGACGGTTGCGTGGTTGCGCAGGACCGGCCCGGCCGACAACAGGGGGGCGAGAGCCGCGTGGGCCTGTGTCGCGTCGGTGCTGGCGTACACGGTCATCGCCTGGGCCGCAGCTGCTCTCCCGCCGGGACCTGCGACGAGCGTCAGGAAACTGGTGAGCGAGCGGGGGGCCTCCTCCACTGCTGCCGCCCACCGGGTGAGGAACGCGGCGGTGTCGGCGGCGTCGTAGACGGTCATGGCGACGATCACATCGCGCACCGGCTGAGCCTGGAACTCGAAGGCCGTCGCCACCCCGAAGTTGGTTCCCGCCCCGCGCACGGCCCAGAAGAGGTCCGGGCGGTGTTCGGGGCCGGTGCGGATGAGAGACCCATCGGCCAGGACGAGTTCGGCGGCACGCATGTGATCGATGGTCAGACCGTGCAGACGGGACATGAGGCCGATACCGCCGGCGGTGGCCAGTCCGCCGACCCCGACATCTCCTGTGTCTCCGGAGGACAGCCCCAGGCCGTGGGGTGCGAGTGCTGCGGCGACGTCTCCCCAACGGGCTCCCGCTTCCACGCGTACCAGGCCGGACCGGCTGTCAAGGATTTCCACGGTGTTGAGCCGGGAGAGGTCGATGACCATGCCTTGGTCGTTGGTGGAACGGCCGCTGATGCCGTGGCCGCCGCTACGGGCGGTCACGGGAATCCCGGTGGTGCGGGCATGAGCCAGTGTGTCCGCTATGTCTTGGTGGTCGCGGACGCGGATCACGGCAGCTGGGGATCCGAGGCGGGTGTAGGTGTGCCGTACGGCGTCGTAGTCACGGTCGCCGGGCCGGATGGTGACCGTGGCAAGGCTCTCGGGAAATGTGTGCTTGGGTGCAGGCGGTGGGCCGGCGGTGGTCTGCATCGGTGCTCCGCGTTGTCCGTGTGGATGAAGGGGCTTGCGTGCATCCGTCACTTCGGCGGTGTGGTCCGTACACCGTGGGCGCGGGTCACCAGGTACTGGAGCGGGTCTTTGGTGTGTGAGCCGTCGCCGGCGATGAGGCGGCCCGCGTGCCGGCCGAGGTCCTCTGCACTGAACCAACCGGGGCTGTCCGCTCCGATCGCGGCACGCGGGCGGGTGCGGATAGGCCCGATGATCAGCTCGTGGACACGGGGACCGGCGCCGCCCAGTTCCGCCGTGAGGGAGCTCACCAGCGACTTCTTCGCCGCGTTGGTCGCGCCCACGAGTGCAGCGAACGGATAGGGGATCTCCGCGCTGAACCCGCTCAGATGCACCAGGGCACCGTCCCGGGACAGCAGCGGGGTGAGCGCTCGCAACGCGTGAAAATGACTCGTCAGGTTCGACGCGATCATCGACTGCCACTCGGCGTCGGATGTCTCGAGGATGCCGGTGCGCTCCGGGCTGCCCCAGTCGCCGATAGTGATGACGGCACCGTCCAGCGCACCGTACGCGGACAGTTGGGCGCGCACCGACTCGCTGTCCGCGTCACCGACATCGACCGTGTGGGTGATCAAGGTGCCCTCACCGGCGTCCTTGGCGTAAGCCACGAGGCCGGCCAGTCGTTCCTCGCTGCGGCCGGTAGCTACGACGGTGGCTCCCTGGCGCAGCAGCGCGAGAGTCATCCCCTCTCCGATGCCGCCGGTCGCTCCCGCCACCACGACGGTCCGTCCGGACAGCAGCAAGTTCCCCTGTATGTCGTTCACGGGCGAGATCCCTTTCCTGAAGGCGGGGGCGGGCCCCGCAGGGTGGGGGTGGGGGCGGGCCGGAGCCCGCCCCCCAGGGGTTCAGACGGCCGTGGCGGCGCGCTTGCCCAGTTCGAGGGCGTGAAAGAAGGTCCGGGCACTCATGCCCATGGACGGCACGTTCTCCTGCATCAGCCGCATGCGGTGCGGGGCGTCGTGGAACTTGGGGTCGAGCTGGAACTCGGCGGCCAGGGAGAACCAGGTGACCGGTACCGCGCCGGCTTGGACCATGCGCTGCACTGCCGCGTTGTGTGCCTCGAGCGAGGGGCTGCCGCAGGCGTCGACGGCCACGTGCACGCGGTAGCCCTCGCGCAGGCCGCCCAGCACCGTCTGCAGCACGCATCCGTCCGTGGCGATGCCGCCGACCACCAGGTTCTCCCGGCCTTCCTCCCGGACCGCCTGGGCGAACGACTCGTCCAGGAAGGAGTTGAAGTCGACGGCACGCTCGATGACCGGCTGGTCACCGATGGCCTCCAACAGCTCCGGGTACAGCGGGCCGGACGGCTTGCTCGACTGGCCGTTGGTCACGACCAGACCGCTTTCGTACCACTTCGCCGTCTTCGCCAGGCCCACGACGTTGCTGATGTGTTCGGCGAGGTTGTGGGAGCGCAGAAGGTTCGCGAAACCGACTGCGTAGTCGACGAGAACGACGGTGGTGTTGGCGGGGGTGAGGGGCTCAGGAGTCATGACGAAACTTCTTTCTGATCGAAGAGAAGGACAGCGGCGCGTTGATCGCGCAGCGGTGGGCAGGTACCTTGGCGCCCTGGTGACCGCTTGGTCACTAACGAAGGGACGCCGACTCCGGGTCCAATTCCCAGACGATCACTCAATCTGGAAACTCAAGGAGACAGTGGCCGACTTGTAAGCTTTTGTCTGACCAGCCATTCTCCACTCGGGGCGTTCCCACCTGGTGTTCAGGCCGAGGCGTACGGGAAGCTCGCCGAGGGGCCGGCGCAAGCTGAGACGGAGCGGTTCTCCTTCCCAGGCGGTGTCGACCGGATCCGGGTGCCGGGTCGCGGCTCGGTATGTACCGGCCCGCCCCTGGGACTCGCCCGACCTGCCCCCTTGCCAGGGCCGAGAGGCCTACTCGCCTGACGGGACATGGTGACCGCGTTTGTTGACCGAGTGCTTGATCGCGTATGTGGTCGTGGTGAACGTGTCGCTCTGCCCCGCTGTCAGGCCCTGTACGCTCGTGGGAGAGGGGGTCAGTCGACGGTGAGGACGAGCTTTCCGCGGTTGTGGCCGGCGTCGCTGGTCTGCTGGGCCTTGGCCGCGTCGGCGAGCGGGTAGGTCGCGCCGACCGTGGTCACCAGTGCGCCGTCGGCGGCCTGCTGGGCGAGTTCCGCCAGCCGGGCGGCCGAGCGCCGCGCCGGGCCCTCGGCGAAGACGACACCGAGTTCGCGGGCCCGGAAGTCGGCGGTCGTGACGATCCGGTCGGTGTCGCCGCGCAGGGTGATGGAGTCCTCCAGCGCGCCCTTGCCCGCAGCGTCGAACACGGCGTCCACGCCGCTCGGGGCGGCTGCGCGGACCCGCTCGACCAGGTCTTCTCCGTAGACCAGCGCGGTGGCGCCGAGCGAGGTCACGTACTCCTGGTTGGCCGGGCCGGCGGTGCCGATGACGTGGGCGCCGCGTGCGACGGCGAGTTGGACGGCGACGGTGCCGAGTGCGCCGGACGCGCCGTGGATCAGCAAGGTCTCGCCGGCCTTGACATCGAGCAGGTCCAGGACCCGTTCGGCGCCGTCGCTCGCCACCGGCAACGCGGCCGCGTGCGTCCAGTCCAGGCCGGCCGGCTTGGGGGCGAGGACGGCCGCGCTGGCCAGTGCGTACTGGGCGTAGGCGCCGGTGTCGGACCAGCCCAGCACCTCGTCGCCCACCTTGAACAGGTCGACGCCTTCGCCGAGGGCGTCGACGACCCCGGCGATCTCCCCGCCGGGGACGGCGGGCAGCGTGGTGGGGAAGATGGCCTCCATGATCCCGGAGCGGATCTTTCCGTCGACGGGGTTGACGCCTATGGCACGGACATGGACACGGACCTGACCGGGCCCGGGCTGGGGCACCTCGATCTCCGCCTCGTGCAGGACCTCGGTGCCGCCGAACGTGTCGAAAACGATGGCCTTCATGACTGTTGTCTCCTTCGATGGGTTGAGCTGGTGGCACTGGTTGAGTGGCTGGACACATAGAACGCAGCACCGATTACATGGCTGGCCAAGTGTCTGGATGGGCGCGTGCCCGATCTGGATCTGCGGAGCCTCGGGCCGCCCGCCCGAGAGGGCCTCTCGGGCAACGAGGACGACTTCGGTGGCGGGATTCCAGATCTGCTGGTCCTGCTCGCCTTCGGGTCGGATGGCCATGCTGCCCTTGATCAGTATGAATACCTCGTCCTCGCGGGTGTGCAGGTGCAACGGCGGGGCTTCGCCCTTGGCGACGTCGAAGCGTCCCACGGTCAGCTTGCCCTCGATGGCTTCCTTGTCGAGCAGCACGGAGAACGTTCCCCCGTCGAGCCATTCGAGCTTCTGCTGCTGCTCAGGCTGCGCCAGATAGGCCATCGTCATGACTCGGCCCTGTGCACTCCCAGGGTGCGGTGCACCCACACCATGCGGGCGCCGAGGGAGGCCTGGGCAGGGCAGCCTCGGCAGCTGCGCCGTCCAGAACGCGCCAGCCGCCGGGTCATGTGCGCAGTCCGACCTGGATGCCGGCCGCAACGCCGACAGCAGTCGGGGTCCAGAGCGTCATGTGATTCCCACTCCTGTTCGACGAAGCTTCAGGTCATAATTTGCCGTATATGCGAATCGGTGCCTTGGATGTGTGCGCCGACCGACAGCCGACGAGGCCTAAGCGCTTACGGCTGCCAGGAGTTGGAGTTTTTCGTAGTCCGTCGAGCCGGGTACGGCGGAGAAGACCAGCAGCTCCTGGGCCTGGTCGGGGTCCACCAGCC
>LRTP01000063.1 GCA_001550305.1 Streptomyces diastatochromogenes | reverse complement strand
GCGGCGGGCGGTGAGGGAGCGCCCGCCGCGGTGACCTCGCCGATCTCGTCGACCAGGCCCCAGCCGAGCGCCTGCGCCGCGCTCAACGTGTCGCCCGACAGGGCGAGATACGCGGTGCGTTCCCGGCCGATCCGGACCGGGAGACTCGCCGTGCCGCCCGCGCCCGGGATCAGCCCCATCCCGACCTCCGGCAACCGGATCAGCGTGTCCGGCGCGGCCAGCACCCGCCCCGCGAACGCCGCCAGTTCGATCCCGGCGCCGACACAGGCGCCGTGCAGATGCGCGGTCACCCGGGGACCGCACTCCTGGAGCAGCGCGGCCGGACTGCGCCGCACCCGCAGCAGGTGGGCCTGGGCCGGATCGCGGGACGTCCCGAACTCCGCCAGGTCACCTCCGCTGCAGAACGCGGCACCGTTCCCGTACAGGTCGACGTGCGCGATCGACGGATCCGCCACGGCGACGTGCAGCGCCTCGCACAGGGCGTCCCGGGTCCCGGCGTCGAACGCGTTGCGTACCCACGGCCGGTCGAAGGTGATGGCAAGCCGGTCGCCGTCACGACACAGCCGTACGGGCTCGGCGGCCGGACGCGGAGTGCGCGGGCGCGCCAAGGCCAGCCAGGCACGGAAGCCCGCGCCGCTCTGCAGCATCGAGTAGGCGAGGGACTCCAGCACCAGCCGCTCGGGTGGAGTGACTCGGCCGCCCGTGCGCAGCACCTGCGTGAGCGCGACGGAGGCGGCAGGCTGCGCCGCGACGACCGCCCCGAGGCGCTGGGCGACGGCGTACGGGTCCGCGCACCCCACCCACGGTCGCGGGGGATGGGCGACACCGGTGAGCAGGATGTCGAACTCCGGGCCCGGGTCGGCCGGTTCCGCCGACACGCCGACGCGGACCCGATCCTTCGCGTCGGCCCGCACCGGCGCCTCCCGGTCGAGATCGACCAGGTGGAAGGGCGAGTCCAAGGTCATGTCGTTCCCCTCCCCAACCGGCGGCGACTGGAGTGTAATGGGAGATCGCCACGGCCGAGAAGGGAATTCATGAATTGGAGAACGGTACTCTCCGCGGCTGGATGGAACCTGTCGAGCCGTTCCTCGGCCCCCTCCACGACGTGGCGAAGGCCTTCACCGGCCTCACCGGGGTGCCCGTGGACCTACCGGCCGCCCTCTTCCTCCGTGCCCGCCTTATCGGCCTCCCCCTCCCCGGCAGGGTCTCGGCCGGCGGCTCCTGCCACCTCCTCGAGACCGCCGACGGCTGGGCCGCCGTCAATCTGGCCCGCCCCGACGACCTGGCCGCCGTACCCGCTCTCGTCGCGCTGCTCGGGGGAACCGGGACGGAGGAACCGCACGAGGCCGCGCGCCGCGCCGCGGCGGCCG
>LRTP01000628.1 GCA_001550305.1 Streptomyces diastatochromogenes | reverse complement strand
GCCGGCGCGGGGTCCGGGGCAGGCACCGCGGGACCCGGGGTCAGCCCGACCGGCACCGGCGGCCCGGGCAGCACCCCCGACCTCAGCCGGCTGATTCCGGCGATCGGCCCGGAACTCGGCGCGATCGAGGCCGACCTCGTCAAGCGGATGCGCCTGCGCGAGGTGCTGGCCGATCCCAAACTCGCCGCGCAGCTGACCCCGAGCATGTCGCTGATCGAGCAGCTGCTGCGGGACAAGAACAACCTCTCGGGCGTGGCCCTGGCCAACGCCAAGGCACTGATCCGCCGATTCGTCGACGAGGTCGCCCAAGTGCTGCGCACCCAGGTGGAGAAGACCAGTGTGGGCGCGCTGGACCGCTCGGTCCCGCCCAAGCGGGTGTTCCGCAACCTCGACCTCGACCGCACGATCTGGAAGAACCTCACCAACTGGAGCCCGGAGGAGGAGCGGCTGTACGTCGACCGCCTCTACTACCGGCACACCGCACGCAAGACGACACCCCAACGACTGATCGTCGTCGTGGACCAGTCGGGCTCGATGGTCGACTCGATGGTGAACTGCACCATCCTGGCATCCATATTCGCCGGGCTGCCCAAGGTGGACGTCCACCTGATCGCGTACGACACCCAGGCGCTCGACCTCACCGCATGGGTGCACGACCCCTTCGAGACCCTGCTGCGCACCAACCTCGGGGGCGGCACCGACGGCACGGTCGCCATGGCCCTGGCCCAGCCGAAGATCGCCGAGCCCCGCAACACCGTCGTGGTGTGGATCTCCGACTTCTACGAATGGCGGTCCGAGCCGCTGTTCGACAGCATGGCCGCCATCCACCGCTCGGGAGCCAAGTTCATCCCGGTCGGCTCGGTGACCAGCTCCGGCCGCGGCAGCGTGAACCCATGGTTCCGGGAGCGCTTCAAGGACCTCGGCACGCCGGTGCTCTCCGGCCACATCCGCAAGCTGGTCCACGAGCTCAAGACGTTCCTCGCCTAGGCGTCCCGCCCGCTCAGACACTCCTCGCTCGTCTTTACTCCGTTCAGAAAGGCCCTGTGATGTCCGACCTGTTGCGCGCCCCCGCCGAGATCAAGTTCGCCGAGGAACTGGACTGGCTGGAGTCCGTCGACGACAACCCCAAGCCCTTCTCCTGGCGGCTGTCCCCGAAGATGGTCCGTCTGTTCATCCTGGGCTCCGAGCGGTCCGACGGCCTGGACCGGGAGATCTCGCAGAAGTGGTTCGGTGACCGCAGCTTCGTCGAGCGCTCCATCGTCACGCTGGCCTCCGACCGCGGCCTGCTGCTCATCGGTGACCCCGGCACCGGCAAGAGCTGGCTGGCCGAGCTGCTGTCCGCCGCGATCTCCCGCAACTCCACGCTGGTGGTGCAGGGGACGGCCGGCACCACCGAGGACCACATCAAGTACTCCTGGAACGTGTCCATGGTCATCGCCAAGGGGCAGTCGCGGGAGTCGATGATCCCCTCGCCGATCATGACCGCGATGGAGACCGGCGCGATCGGCCGTTTCGAGGAACTCACCCGCTCCACCAGCGACGTCCAGGACGCGCTGATCTCGATCCTGTCCGAGAAGTACATCTCGGTCCCGGAGCTGGACAGCGACAACATCGTCTTCGCCCAGCCCGGCTTCTCGATCATCGCCACCGCCAACAGCCGTGACCGGGGAGTCAACGACCTGTCCTCGGCGCTGAAGCGCCGCTTCAACTTCGTACGCATCCCCGTGGTGACGAACAAGAAGAGCGAGGCGGAGATCGTCCGCTTCCGCACCGAGGAACTGCTGGGCCGGCACCAGATCGAGCTGGACGTGCCGCCGACCCTGCTCGACGTGCTGCTGCAGAGCTTCGCCGACCTGCGCGCCTCCGCGGCCGCGGCCGGCAGCGACGACGAGAAGCTGGAGTCCGCGCTGTCCACCGCCGAGCAGATCGGCGTGCTCGAGGACGCGATCCTGCACAGCAACTTCTTCGGCGAACGCGCCCTGACCGCCCACACCCTGGCCTCCTCGCTCGTCGGGTCACTGGCCCGGCGCGAGCCCGAGGACCTGGCCATCCTCAACAAGTACCTGCACGGCGTGGTCGAGCCGCGCAGCAAGGAAGAGGGCGGATCCTGGCCGGAGTTCCTGGAGGGCGGCCGCGACGCGATCGCCACCCTGTCATGAGCGGCACGCACGAGGGCACGCGGGACGGGACCGTGAACGGCGCGCACGAGAGCGCCCAGGACGGGATCACGAGCGGCGCACACAAGAGCACGCAAAGGACCACGCACAGGGCCACGCACGAAGGCACCTTCGAAGCGCTGCGCGCGCAGTTGCAGGGGGCCGCCGCGACGCTGGCCGACGGGCCCGACGCCCTGGAGGGCATCCTCCTCGGCATCGTCGAGGACGTCGACCGCGCGGTGCGTGAGCCCTTGGAGATCTTCCCCGTCTGTCACCATTCGCCCGCCTCGGCGCTGGCCATGGCACGCCGTCTGCGGGAGAAACAGCCGAAGGTCGTGTACCTGGAGCTGTGTGAGGACATGGCGCCGCTGCTGACCGAACTGCGCAACTGCAGGCTCCCGGTGGCGGTCCAGGCCTTCGCGACCGAGATCGACGGCTTCCCGGCCGAGTGGTCCCCGCTGTCGGTGGTCGCACCGATCACCGAGGCCTCCGCCGAGTACCAGGCGATCGCCTACGCACTGGACACGCCCGGCGTCGAACTCGTCCTCGTCGACCGTTCCTCGGACCACGTCTTCCAGTGGGACGCACGCGGGACGCACACCGGCGAGCCCGCCGACCCCGACGCCCCGCCCGTCGAGGAGGAGGCCGCGCTGCACGGCGACGCGGTCGGCGTGGAGATCGGCGACCTGCGCCCGCGCTTCGCCGAACTGGAGGAACACCTGCTGCGGCACGGCAGGGTACGGCACTGGTCGGAGTGGTGGCACCAGTACGTCGAACTGCCCCTCGGCGACAGCGACCACGACACCTACCGCCAGGTGATGCTCCTGATCGGCAGCCTCTTCCGACGCCTCGCACCCGGCGACCCGCACCGGGTGCGGGTGGACGAGGACCGCGAGCGCTACATGTGGACCAGGATGCGCGAGCACCTGACCGCGACCGGCACCGATCCCGACGACTGCCTCTATGTCTGCGGAGCCTTCCACGCGGCCAGCCGGGTCGAGGAGTTCGGCGTCCACGGCACCGACACCTTCGAGATCGCCCCGCGCAGCGCGACCAAGTGGCAGCACGGCCTGATCCCGTCCAGCCACGCGGCGATCGAGGCACAGTTCGGCCTCGCCGCCGGTTCGGTGTCGATCGCCGCGACCGTCTGGGCGAAGAACGTCAGCCGCACCCGTGTGCAGCCCTACCGCCTGGTGGGACAGGCGGGCGCGAAGAAGTCGAGGGCGAAGAAGACCGTGGCCGCGGCGGCTGCGGTACCGGCGCTCCCACCCGCGGACAAGCTGACCGGCTTCCTGCGACGACCACCCGTCCTCGACCGGCTGGACGAGGACGAACTGCTCGGCTGGTGCGTGGAGATCGTGCGGGCGGCGCGCCGCAACGGCTACCTCGCCTCCACCGCCGACGCCATCGCCGTGTTCGAGACGTCGATCCTGCTGGCCGGGATGCGCGACCGGGCCAGGCCGACGCCGTACGACTTCCAGGACGCGGCCGTCACCTGCATCGAGAAGGACACCGTGCCGGGCCGGCGCGATGTGCGCCGGCTCGTGGAGATCATGATGGGCGGCGACCGGGTCGGCCAGGTCGGCTACGACGCGCTGCCACCGCTGGCGCGCGACGTGCACGACCGGCTCGCACCGCTGAACCTGAAGCTCCAACAGCGCGGCGTGCAGAGGGCGTTGCTGAACATAGCCGCCCAGCCGGAACTGGACCGTTGCTCCGACGTGCTGTGGATGCTCCGCCAACTGCTGCCCCAGGGCGCCGCGCGGCCGATCATGGGCGAGCGGAAGCTGGGAGAGCGGTCGATCCAGGAGTCGTGGGACCTGGCGCTGGGCACCCACCAGCGTGCGCTCATCGAGCTCGGCTACGAGGGCGTCAGCATCGAGCAGGTCCTCGAACAGCGTCTGCGCCGGACGGCGTACGGCCCGCAGGCCACCACGGCGACCGTTCTGGGGACCGTCGAGGACGCGACGCTGTATCTGCGCAGCCGCCGCCTCGCGGACGAACTGGGCACCCGCGCGCTGGAGGTGCTGGCGACCGAACGCAGCGTCGACGGCGCGCCTGAGGTGCTGCGCCGGGTGCGCCGGCTGCTGGCGTACTACCGCACCAGCGAGCCGACGCTGCCGCCATGGATCGAGTCCTTCGTCAAGACCGGGTACGCGCACTACTGCACCCTGCTGCCCACGGCGTTCACCGACGAGGACGCCACCGTGCGCCATGTGGCGGCGATGCTGGGCTTCCTGTTCAGCATGGAGGGCCTGGCGCTGTCGCTGGGCTGCGACCGTACCCAACTGGAGCTGGCCGTGGGCCAGTCGCATCCGGCGGAGCCCTCGAAGACGGCGCTGCTGTGGGCGGCGCAGACACAGCTCGGGAACCTCTCCCGCGCCGACCTTCGGACGAGGTGCGACGAGCTGCTCGGCAACCCTCTGGTGGTGCCCGCCTATCCGCGCTACCTCAGCGGCTTCGTACACGCCCTGGAGCCCGTCCCCGCCCTCACCGACTTCGTCGTGGAAGCGGTGTCGAACGCGTTCGGACGGCTGCCGGACCCGGTGCTCCTGCCCTGGCTGCCCACCCTGATCACCACGCTGCGTTCGAGCGGCACAGAGCTGGCCCCGCTGCTGATCCGGGAGGCCGGACGGATCTTCCCCGGCCGACTGGCGGCGCTGGACGCGTGGGTGCCGCCGTGGCGGGCGCAGTCGGTGCCGGAGACCCCGCCCTCGGCGCGCGGCGCGGACGAAGGCCGTGGTGTCGCGCTG
>LRTP01000627.1 GCA_001550305.1 Streptomyces diastatochromogenes | reverse complement strand
CAGCTCAGCCCAGTCGACTACGAGCGGCGATCGAGTAGGCTCGAACTCGCCGCATAACAGGATGAAACGGTGTCCACTCTTCGGGTGGAAGTCCCGAGCGTCAGGAAGGCTTGGTGGATGTCGGCGCGGATCTCCCAGCGGATGCGCAGGCGGCGAAACCAATGGAGCAAGGCGAAGGCGGCTTCCACGACCCAGCGGTTCTTGCCCAGACCGCTGCCGTGCTCGGTGTCGCGTCGGGCGATGAGCGGGCGGATGCCCAGGTCGCGGACCTGACGGCGGTAGATGTCGTGGTCGTAGCCGCGGTCGGCGTAGACCACGTCGGGGCGCCGGCGCGGGCGTCCCCGCTTGCCTTTGATGGGCGGCACGGCCTGGATCAGGGGCAGGAGCTGGGTGACGTCGTTGCGGTTGCCGCCAGTCACCGTTGCGGCCAACGGGATCCCGTTCGCGTCGACGGTGACATGGTGTTTGCTGCCGGTCTTGCCACGGTCCACCGGAGAGCGTCCGGTGGCATCCCCGCCCTTCAATGCCCGCAGGTGGGAGCCGTCGACAGAGGCACGGGACAGGTCGAGCACGTCGCCGGCACGCAGTTCGGCGAGCAGGAGTTCGTGCAGTTGCTGCCACACTCCGGCCTCGTTCCAGTCCCGCAGCCGCCGCCAGCAGGTCATCCCGGAACCGAAGCCGAGCTCCTGCGGCAGGAACTCCCACCGGATCCCGGTGTACAGCACGAACAAGATCCCGCACAGCACTTTGCGCTGGTCAAGCCGCCTACGACCGGGATAGCGGTAACGCCGCTCCACGACCGGCAGCAGCGGCTCGATCCGCTCCCACAACCCGTCCTCAACCTCCCATGGCCTGCGTGCACCCACCCCAGTAGCCGTCGCGCACCCCTCACATCAACAAGTCACTGCCAGCACCTCTGGCGTTCGAGGTTGGAAAGGGCTCAGTGAGTAGTTCCAGTCGCCGTGGAAGGCGTTGGTTGTGATCGCCAGGGCGTGGAATTCAGCAGGTGTGACACTGACGCCCAGGTCGTAGCTTCCTGTGTCGAGCTCGGCCCCGATGGTCAGCCCGGTCTTGGTGGTTGTGGCGGCGATGGTCTCGATGACGACCTGGTAGCTGGTCAGTGGTCGCCCCCGCCAGTTCGCGGTGATGTGGCAGAACATTCGATGTTCTATTTTGTTCCATTTCGAAGTCCCTGGAGGTAGGTGGCAGACCGTGATCTCCAGGCCGCTCTCCCGTGCGAATGCGGCCAGGTTGTTCTTCCATGTCCAGCGGCGGGGGTCGTTGGAGCCGCCGGCGTCGGCGGTGATCAGGAGCCGGGTGGCATTCGGGTGGTCTGCTCGCCCGCGGTTCCGCCACCAACGGCGGATGGATTCCACCGCGAACTCGGCGGTGTCGTGGTCGGTTCCGACGTTGACCCAGCCGGTGTTGTTGGCGACGTCATAGATCCCGTAAGGGATGGCCATCGGCTGGTCGTTGGTGGTGAACGTGTGGCAGTCCACCTTGATCGCGTTCTTGCCCGGACGCCAGGTGCGACCGGGCCGGTCACGGTTCCCGAGCCATTCCTTGGCCTTGGTGCCGACGCTGATCACCGGCTGGATGTCGTTGAGGAAGGCGGTGGCGGTGGCGTTCAGGTGGGCGAACTGGGCATCGCGGTCCGGATGCCTGACGCCCTCAGTCGTCTTCGCGGTTCCCTGCAGGCTGTAGCCCATGGCGTGCAGCAGGTGCCCGACGGTTGAAGCGCTAACCGGGTGGCCCTGTGCGGTAAGGGTCGAGGCCAGGGCTCGAAGTGACAAAGTGGTCCAGCGCAACGGAGAGACGGGATCACCTCGGGTGTGCGGCTCGATCAGCACCTCCAGTGCCGGAAGCAGACCGGAGTCGGTGTCCGTCAGCCGCTTACGGCCAGCGCCCGGAGCCCGGATCCGTAAGGTCGGCGCGGTGCAACCGGCCAACTCGGCGATACCACGCGCGATGGTGGCGGTGCTGGTGCCGGAGGCGGCGGCGACTCGGGCGATCCCGCCGCGGCCGATAGCGGTGGCCTCGCTGGCCAGGTACAACCGACGGCGACGCTCATCGAAGTGCGGCAGGATCTGATCGAACTTGGCCCGCAGCGCCTGTGCAACGAGGCGGCCTGGCAGACACGCAGTCATATCTCAGACTCCCACCAACACCCCGCTACCGAGCACTTATTGAAATGCGGGCCCTCGGCGGCGTGGATCTGTGCCAGGTCGCCGTGCACCTGACCTTCGCCACGTCCGCCGGGCACTGCCTGATCGGCCGGCGCCTGTACTTCACCCAGGAGTGGGCCGCCGATGAGGAACGCCGCGAGCTGACCGGTGTCCCCGACGAGCTGTGCTTCGCCACCAAGCCGCAGCTCGCGGCGGACATGCTCCGCGCCGTCGGCCGGCAGGGCATATCCGCTTCCTTCTTCCTGGGTGACGAGGTCTACGGCGGGCGGGAGTTGCGTACCGCCTGCCGCGAGCTGGGCCTGGGCTACGTCGTGGGAGTGCGCTCCAACCACCAGGTCACCACCGGCCCCGTGAAGCTGAGCGTGGTCAAGGCCGCCGCCCGGCTGCCGAAGCGGGCCTGGCAGCGGATGCGGACCGGCGCGGGGCACAAGGGCGTACGCCACTACGACTGGGCGATGATCGAGGTCACCGCCGACGACACCCCCGCCGGACACGACCGCGATGCGGGGACCTCGGTGCTGCTGGTCCGCCGGCACCGCTACACCCGCACCGTGTCCTACTACCGTTGCTTCGCCCCGGGGCCGGTGACCCCGGCGCGACTGGTGTCACTGGTGTGTCTCAGGTGGCGAGTGGAGGACGATTTCCAGGACGCGAAGGAGATCTGCCACCTCGACAAAGGCCAGGTCACCTGCTGGAACTCCTGGCACCGCTGGAGCGTGATCACCCTGGTCGCCTACGCGTTCCTGGCCACCGCAGCCGCCCTCGAACGCACCGCACAGGCCACCCGCGACGACCCCTGCGAGGCCGACCTCGTCCCCCTCAGCAGCCACGAACTCCTCCGTCTGCTGCGGGCCTTGATCCTTACGCCGCCCAGACGAGACCGCGACCACCTGCTGTGGTGGTCCACCTGGCGCCGCCGCCACCAACACCGCGCCCGCCTCTGCCACCGCCGCTGGCACGCGTACGCCGACACCACACCATGATCAGAAAGGTTCAGCAACGGCTATCTACAGCTGCCGTACCTGAGGAAGGCTCAGTGGTATCGCACTGACTTGTGGTAGACCAAGAAATCGCAGGGCGTTGCCAGATGGGGAGCCAGATCCGGATAGGACTCCTCGATCGTCCCCTTACGGACAATCTGATAGCCGATGCGCGTATACCAGCCGATCAGGAACTCCTTGGAAGGGTGCGCCCATTCCCGAGGTACCAGCACTTCGAGTTGCATGACTTCACGGCCGATCTCGCGAGCGTGCTGCTCAGCGAACTGAACCAGCTCTCGCCCGATGCCCGTACCTCGCTGCTCGAAGGAAGCCGCCAGCATGCCGAACTCGCATACTTGGTCACTCAGCTGCTGCACCCGGATACACCCAACGATCTTACCATCCAGACGCGCCGTGGTGATCTCACCCGCACGAGTCAGCGCGGCTACCTCCTCCACTGTCGTCCGTGTAGTGCCCTCAGCCCACAGCCCCTTCTCGGCCACTTCGTAGACGTCATTGATCAGGGCTGTCACCGTCGACATGAGATCGGAGTCTCCGGCTTGAGCCGGAGACAGAGTCACGATACTGAGCCCGTTGCCACTGGCCATACCGCCCCTATCGTCGCGGACCGCTCGCGGCCCTACTGATGAGACAGAACTCTAAACACTCCCAACTCGGGTTCTTGCAGGGGCCCTGCCTTCCACGAGGACAAGACACGAATCGTCCACGCGGAGAGCGGGTTCGACTTCCTGGGGTTCAACGTCCGCCGCTATCACGGCAAACTGCTGATCAAGCCGAGCAGAGCGGCTCAGAGACGGATCCGGGAACGGCTTAGCACCGAAATGGTGGCTCTGCGAGGGGCCAACGCCGGTGCGGTACTCAAGAAGATCAACCCGATCGTGCGGGGTTGGTCAGCCTATTACCGGACGGTGGTGTCCAGCGAGATCTTCACGGCGCTGGACAATCACATGTGGAAGCTCGCCTACAAGTGGGCCAAACACAGCCATCCGAACAAGCCGAAGCACTGGATATCCGACAAGTACTTCGGCCGGTTCAACAAGTCCAGGAACGACCGGTGGGTGTTCGGTGACCGCGACAGCGGCGCACCCGGAGGCTCGCTGGCAGGCAAAAGTGCTGGTCTAGTCATCGCAGCGGCTCCATTCCGCCGTTGACAATGGGTGTGGAGGAGACGGAGTCGTTGACCGTCCGGAGTGCTCCCGTCCGGGAAGGCGATGTATTGCTTGGAGATCGCCTTCCGGATGACAACCCGCCACGCTTCCCATTCTCCTGGGCTTTGCGGCGGGTGGTCGGCGTGCAGCAGGAGCCCTCCGCAGATCGAGCAACGGCCGTGCTGTGCCTGTAGTAGACGCACGGTCATAGCATCGACTGGTAAAGGGGTTCCTTTGCGGCGACGCTGAGCCCAGCCGGAGATCTTGTGACGGGTTCTGTGGCGCGTCGTTGACCGGGCATGATGCTGGGTGTGACGGCTGAGCAGATAGCCGAGTGGGATGCCGAACTGTCCGTGTTGACGGGGTCGTTGGGGTTCTTGTTCAACCGGCCGGAGCCGCGGGTGGTGTTTGCGCAGTTCATCGAGGGACTGCTTGCGGAGCTGCCGAAGAAGAACGGCTGGACGCTGTCGGAGAGTGCCGGGCACGTGACCGCGGACCGGATGCAGTGGCTGCTCAACGGCTCGGTATGGGAGGCGGACCGGCTGCGCGACGCGGTGCGTGACTACGTGCTTTCGCACCTGGGCGATGCCGACGCCTCGCTGGTCATCGACGACACCCAGGCCCGGAAGAAGGGCACGAGATCGGTCGGGGTGGCCTTCCAGCACTGCGGGCTGACCGGCGA
>LRTP01000626.1 GCA_001550305.1 Streptomyces diastatochromogenes | reverse complement strand
GGCCGGGGGCACCCCGGTGCGCGCGGCCAGGGTGAGGGCGAGACGGGCCGCGGTCGCCGAGACGACGGCCGCGAGCACACCCCGCGCCCACGAGGCCTCGTAGGCCTGGAAGAGCGCGGCGACCTGCGCCAGCAGCACGAAGAGCAGGGTGATCACGCCGAACGGGCCGATGTCGGACTGCTTCATGACGCGCAGCGCGTCCTCGGCGGGCTTGCCGCTGCCGAGGCCGTCCGCGGTGTCGGCGAGTCCGTCGAGATGCAGACCGCGGGTGAGCGCGGCCGGTACGGCGGCGGTGGCGACGGCGGCCAGCAGGGGGCCCGCGCCCATCGCGAGCAGTGTCACGCCCACCAGGGCCGCGCCCGCCCCGACGACCAGCCCGGCGACGGGGGCGCACAGCATTCCGCCGCGCGCCGCCTCACGGTCCCAGCGGGTGACCGTGACGGGGAGCACGGTCAGGGTGCCGAAGGCGAAGCGGAGGCCGTGGGGGAGAGGGGTCCTGGACACCGGCGCAGGGTACCCGGGGAGGTGGCGGGCCGACCGGGGACGGGTGCGGCGGCCGGGTGCGAGAGCCGCGGATAAAGTGCGCAATATGGGTCATTGGTTGCAGAGGAACATCATCGAACCGGGAAAGCTGCCGCTTCTGCTGGCACTCGCCTCCTTCGTGCTGACCTTTGTGATCACCCGTGTCATCGTCCGCCTCATCCGCGCGGGCAAGGGTCCGTTCGGCAACGTCAAGGCGGGCGGTCTGCACATCCACCACGTCGTGCCCGGTGTCGTCCTGACGGTGATCGGCGGCTTCGGCGCGGTGGCCAGTTCCCGGCACGGTTTCGGCGCCGCCCTGTTCGCGGTGGTGTTCGGGATGGGCGCGGGACTGGTGCTCGACGAGTTCGCGCTGATCCTGCACCTCGACGACGTGTACTGGAGCGAGGAGGGCCGCAAGAGCGTCGAGGTCGTCCTGGTCACGGCGGCCCTCGTCGGCCTGGTGCTCGCCGGGTTCCTGCCGTTCGGGGTCAACGACATTTCCCAGGAGGAACTCCAGGACCGGGGCGGGGTCATCGTGAGCGTCGCCGTGAACTTCGTCTTCGCCCTGCTCGCCCTGAGCAAGGGCAAGGCCCGCATGGCGATCTTCGGCGTGATCGTCCCGTTCGTCGCCCTCATCGGCGCCGTCCGGCTGGCCCGCCCGGTCTCCCCGTGGGCCAAGCGCTTCTACCGTCGCAGGCCACGCGCCCGGGCCAGGTCGATGCTGCGCGCCTACCACCACGACCGCCGCTGGTTCGGCCCGCGCCGCAGGCTTCAGGACTGGATCGGCGGAAAACCGGATCCCGTCCGGCCCCTGCCCGGCCGCCGGTGAAGGCGACAGCGACGGTGGTGGTGGCGGTGGCGGTGACGCAGGATCGAGATCCCGTACAGCATGAAGACCGCGGCGAGCGCGGCGATGTGCTCCTTGCCCGCGAGGTTCCCCTTGAACGCCACCTCGATCACCATCGCCGCGACCACCCCCCACCCCGTCCAGTAGGCGCGATAGCGCCAGGCGACGAAGATGGCGAGGCCGACCACGGCCGCCGAGGGCCCGGTGTCCACGACCTGCGCGTCCGTCACGGGCAGCCCCAGCGGGTTGCCCGGGCTCAGTGAGATCGCCATGCGCGCGTAGAGCGTGCCGGCCAGTGTGGTGGCGTACGCGATGACGAGCATCCGCCACCAGCCCAGACAGATCTCGGCGATCCCGAACACGACGAGAAGTTGCAGCAGCGCGCCCCACACCGGCAGGTCGAGGGCCGGCACGAACAGGGAGAGCGGGGTGCGCAGCAGGGCGAGCCAGAGTGGCTCCTCGGCCCGCACGGAGCCGATGTCCTGCACGAACTGGAAGCCCCAGGGCTGGTTCTGCACGAACTGGAGGATGGCCGTCAGACAGACGGCCCCGAGCGTCACCGGCATCGCCCGCCATCGCTGTCCGGCGAGTGCCTCGCGCACGGTGACGTACAGCAGTCCCCATTCGGCGCGGGCGAGGCGGGCGAGGGTGTTCATGCAGCGGTCCCCATCCGTCCTGCTGTCCAGGTCCCCGTCCGGCAGGCTCTTCCCGTCTGTCCGGCCACCCTCATCGGTGCGACTCCAGGTGCCTGCGGTGCAGCCACTTCGGCAGTCCGGGTGCTTCGAGAAACCCCTCGGCGCGCGCGGCCGCGAGGCCGATGCGCAGCAGGTCCGCGCTCTTCTCGAAGAGCAGGAACCGGGGTTCCCAGATCGGCCGGTACTTGGAGTTGGCCCGGTACAGCGACTCGATCTGCCACCAGCGTGAGAAGAAGCTGAGCAGGGAACGCCACAGCCGCAGGACCGGTCCGGCACCGAGGCGTCCACCTCTTTCGAAGACGGAACGGAACATGGCGAAGTTGAGCGAGACCTGGGTGATCCCGATCTCCTGGGCGCGGCGCAGGAGTTCGATCACCATGAACTCCATCAGCCCGTTCTCGGCGTCCCGGTCACGCCGCATGAGATCGAGCGAGAGCCCCCGCGGCCCCCACGGCACGAAGGACAGCAGCGCCCGCAACTCCCCCTCTCTGTCCGTGCATTCCAGCATCACGCACTGCCCGTCGCTCGGGTCGCCGAGCCGTCCGAGCGCCATGCTGAACCCGCGCTCGGTGGCCCCGTCCCGCCAGTCGTCGGCGCGCCGCAGGAGGTACGCCATCTCGTCGGCCGGGATGTCCTCGTGCCGCCGGATGCGCACCTCGTACCCGGCCCGCTTGACCCGGTTGTAGGCCTGGCGGACCGTGCGCATGGCGCGTCCCTCGAGGGTGAACTCGGCGGTCTCGACGATCGCCTCGTCACCGAGTTCGAGGGCGTCGAGCCCGTGCCGTGAGTAGACGGTCCCCGCCTCCTCGCTCGCTCCCATCACCGCCGGGATCCAGCCGTGCGCGCGGGCCTCGGCGAGCCAGGGCTCGATGGCGCCGGGCCACGCCTCCGGGTCGCCGATCGGGTCGCCGGAGGCCAGCGAGACCCCGCCGACGACGCGGTACGCGACCGCGGCCTTGCCGGTCGGCGACCAGATCACGCTCTTCTCCTGGCGCAGCGCGAAGTAGCCCAGCGAGTCGCGGTCGCCGTGCCGGTCGAGCAGGGTGCGCAGCCGTTTCTCGTCGTCCTCGGTGAGCGGGTCGACGGCGCGGCGGGAGCGGAAGGCGGCGTAGAACACGGCGAGGACCAGCAGGGTGCTGAGCACGTTGATGGTGACGTTGACCCAGTTGGCGATCTCCAGGCCGCGGAAGCGGGAGTCGTCGGCGGCGACGGAGACCAGTCGCAGGGCGCCGTAGCGCCAGCGGTCCCAGAAGGTCGAACGGTAGGCGTCCTGCGCGCTGTTGGTGACCGTCACCAGCAGCGCGGCGAGCAGGGAGGCGACGAGCAGTCCGCCGACGGCGACGGCCGCGGCGAGCCTGGGGTTCGACCGGTCGCCCTTCGCGTAGAACTCCCGGCGGCCGACGACGAGCGAGACGACGAAGGCGGCGGTCAGAGCGACGGAGACCCAGTTCTGGGCGTACTGGCGGATCTCCGGGAACGTCATCGCGACGGCGAACAGCATCAGGAACAGTCCGCTGAGCACGAAGTTCAGGATCCACGCGGCCCGTTTGCGGCGACGCATCGTGATGGCCAGGAACATGGTGAACACACCCGAGGCGAATCCCGCCGTCAGCAGGTACGGGGTGAAGAGGTTCTCGGTGTTGTGGCGCCGTACGTCCTGCCCGAGCGACACCCACGCGGCGCTCAGGAAGTTGATGAACGCGACGGCCCGCAGGTACCAGACCGCGAAGGCGGCGGCTCTGCGCGACGCGCCCGTGGACAGGTGGTCCCCTTCAGCCTGACGGGCCGGGACCCGCTCCTGGTCAGCGGCAATTCGGGCATCTCCCATAAAGGGCGATGATATGGGGCGGGGTGCGTCGTGCGGGGGAGGGGCGGTACGGGTGATGCGGGCCGGGGATTTGTTGCGGGGTGGGTTTCGCCAGTTCTTCGGCCGCGGGCCGGTGGGGGCTGCTCGCGCAGTTTCCCGCACCCCTGAAGCCTCGGGGTGGACGGCGTTCGAGGGCGAGGCCGGAGGCTGCCCCGCCCACCCCGGCCCGCATCCTTCAGCCCGTCCGGCGTTCGAGGGAGCGGAAGTTCACTCGTTCTGGTCGGAGACCTCGGACTCGGGCTCGGACTCGGGCTCGGGGGTCGGAGTTTCCGGGAGTTCGGCCGAGAGGGCGGCGGCGGCCTGGACGAGGGGAAGGGCGAGGAGGGCTCCCGCGCCCTCGCCGACCGTGACGCCGTGGTCGAGGAGGGGTTCGAGGGCCATGCGGTCCAGGGCCTTCGCCTGGGCCGGCTCGCCGCTGTTCTGGCCGGCCAGCCACCAGTCCGGCGCCCGGAAGGCGACCCGCTGCCCCACGAGGGCACACGCGGCCGAGACGACCCCGTCGAGGATCACCGGCATCTTCCGCACCGCGCTCTGCAACAAGAACCCCGTCATCGCCGCGAGGTCGGCGCCGCCCACCACCGCGAGCAGCTGCAGCTGATCCCCGAGCACCGGCCGAGCCCGCCGCAGGGCGTCCCGCACGGCCGCGCACTTGCGCATCCACGCGAGGTCGTCGATGGGCCGCCCGCCCCGCCCGGTGACCACCGACGCGTCGGTTCCGCACAGCGCAGCGACCAGCACGGCCGCCGCGGTGGTCCCGCCGACGCTCACATCGCCGAGCACCACCAGATCCGTACCGGAGTCCGCCTCCTCGTCCGCGACCGCGACCCCCGCCCGGAACGCGGCCTCGACCTCCTCCGGGGTCAGCGCGTCCTCGACGTCGATCCGCCCCGACCCGCGCCGCACCCGATGCCGTACGACCTCCGCGGGCAGCTCCTGCGGATCGCAGTCCAACGCCATGTCGACGACCCGTACCGGCACGCCGAGCCGGCGCGCCAGCACCGCCGCGGGGCTCGCGCCCTCCAGGACCGCCCGCACCAACTGGTCGGCGGTGCCCGCGGGCCGCGCCGACACACCGAGTCCGGCGACCCCGTGGTCGCCCGCGAAC